>JASMAS010000045.1 GCA_030754235.1 Litorilituus sp. | reverse complement strand
TTTTTTATGAATTTTATACTGTTAGTAACCGAGGATTAGCACTTGATCATTACTTGGAGATTTTAGCCCAAGTATCACGTAGCCCTACGGTACGGTTAAACACTAAAGTATCACCATGATCATGGTTATCTAAGCAGAAGTAACCTTGACGTTCAAACTGAAAAGCCAACTCTGGTTTAGCTTCAGCTAATGATGGTTCAACTTTCGCGTTAGTTAAAATAACTAACGACTCTGGGTTCATGACACTATGAAAGTCATTCTCTGCCGCAGGATTTGGCACGGTGAATAAACGATCATACAAACGTACCGTTGCATCAAGGGCTTTATTTGCATCTACCCAATGAATAACACCTTTAGGCTTAGTACCATCACTTGGATTTTTACCCAAAGTATCTTCTAGATAATTGCAATAAACAGTAGTTACATTGCCTTGCTCGTCTTTATCACAACGGGTAGCAGTAACCACATAGGCACCACGTAAACGCACTGCTTTATCAAGCACTAAACGCTTATATTTTTTATTGGCCTCTTCTCTAAAGTCTTCCGCTTCAATATAAAGCTCTCGACTAAACGGCACTATGCGGGTACCTTGGCTTTCATCACTAGGGTGATTCTTAACCGTTAACGCTTCCGCTTTATCTTCTGGATAATTTTCAATAACAAGCTTAATAGGGTCAAGTACTGCCATGGCACGTGGCGCATTATCATTTAAATCTTCACGGATACACGCTTCTAACACGCTCATTTCAACGGTGTTATCCATTTTGGTGACACCAATGCGCTTTGCAAATTCACGCATTGACACAGGTGTATAACCACGACGCCTAAAGGCAGCGATGGTTGGCATGCGAGGATCATCCCAACCATCCACTAACTTTTCTTCCACTAAAGTATTCAGCTTACGCTTACTCATCAGGGTATATTCAAGGTTTAAGCGTGAGAACTCGTATTGATGAGGCGTTGCTGGCACAGAAACATTGTCAATAACCCAGTCATATAAACGGCGGTTATCTTGAAACTCTAGTGTACAAATTGAGTGCGTAATACCTTCGATGGCATCCGAAAGGCAGTGGGTAAAATCATACATTGGATAAATACACCATTTATCCCCTGTTTGATGATGCTCAGCAAAGCGAATACGGTAAATAATAGGGTCACGCATGCACATAAAGCTAGATGACATATCTATTTTAGCGCGCAATGAACACTCACCTTCTTTGAACTCACCTTGACGCATTTTTTCAAATAGTGCTAAGTTTTCTTCTACTGAGGTATCACGGTACGGACTGTTTTTACCCGGCTTATTTAATGTGCCGCGATATTCTCGCATTTCGTCGCCATTTAAAAAGCAAACAAAGGCTAAGCCTTTTTCAATTAATTGAACAGCAAAGCCATGTAGTTGATCAAAATAATCTGAAGAATAATGAACATCCCCTGCCCACTCAAATCCTAACCAGCTGACATCTTTTTCTATAGCACGAACATAGTCAATATCTTCTTTTTCAGGGTTAGTATCATCAAAACGTAAATTACATAAACCATTATAATCTTGGGCAATACCAAAATTTAAACAAATAGCTTTTGCATGGCCTATATGTAAAAAACCATTCGGCTCAGGTGGAAAGCGAGTTTGTATACTAGTATGTTTTCCACTAGCAAGATCAGCATCAATAATTTGGCGAATAAAATTAGTTGGGCGGTTTTCAGTTTCCGACATCAACAGAACCTCTAAAAAACAAGAACGATAATTGCCAACATTATAACAAGAGATAATAGCAGCGAATAGCCGCATATGTACTTAGAGGATAATTATTTAATAAATGAAACTGTGTAAGTGATTAAAAGCATATTTTGTTTTACAAAAAAGGGCTCAAACGAGCCCTTAAATATCATGATAATAAGTTGAAGTTATTTATTTAAAATACTATCAACAGTACCTTGGGCTAGACCATGGTAGCCCGGACGGGCTTTTTTATACACTTTTGACGCCCAAACTTTGCCTTGTGCGCTTTGCGCTAACTCTTTATATAACGGCACAATTAACTTACGACGACCAATAGTAATTAAATACTCTGCCATAGTAGGGTAAACCACTTCATAACCAACACGTACCGACAATAGATACCAAGCATGTGCAATTTCAGCATTCGTACTGTGGGTTAAATTAAAGGCTTTATCGAGCTCAACCATACGCTTTGCCTGAATATCAAGAGGCAAATTATTAATGAAATGCAACCATTCATGTAATGTCCAGTTCGCTGTTGGCAATTGTGGTAATTGACGTTTATCACTTAACCAAGCAGAAATTTCGCCATCAATAGTGCTAAAAGCTGTAGAGGTGGGTTTGGGAACATAGCTAGGTAAGCCTTGCTCATAAATCCACTCATTGACTTCTTCATCGCTGACAATATTTGGATATTTATGAGTTAAATTAGCTTTTAAGTAGTTAACAAAGTTTACCGTGCCAAGGCTTTGAAAAGCATGGCTATCAAAATAATCTAGAACAAATTGGTCAAAACGATCACGCCCAAATTTTTTCTCTAAGTAAATTAAAAATAACTGGCCTTTAGTGTAAGGTACCCCAGAGAAAGCATCATCAGGATCGCGGCCTTTTAAATCAATATAAAGTTGGGTATCACCCGGTGCTAACTCAGCAATTTCATAGTTTAAACCTTGAGCATCGAGTGCTTGTTCCATGGTTGCTCGGTTTTTACCAAATACTGCTTCCATAATGCGGTTCTCAACATAACTAGTGAAACCTTCATTTAGCCAAAGATCTCGCCAGCTTTCATTGGTTACCAAATTGCCAGACCATGAATGAGCCAATTCATGGGCAATAAGATTAACTAAACTTTTGTCGCCTGCAATAACGGTTGGGGTGATAAAAGATAAGCGTGGATTTTCCATACCACCAAAAGGAAAGCTTGGTGGTAAAATTAATAAGTCATAACGACCCCAACGGTACTTACCGTACATTTTTTCTGCTTTATCAATCATGGCTTGCGTATCATCAAACTCTGCAACCGCAGCATCTAAAATGTTAGTTTCGGCATAAATACCTGTTTGATGACTCATGGCTTTAAAATGTAGGTCGCCAACACCAATGGCAATTAAGTAAGCAGGAATAGCTTGTGGCATAGAGAAAAAATAGTCGCCATCACGAGGTGTATCTGGTTCATTATTAGCACTCATTACGGCTAATAATTCTTTATCTGTTGTAATACGTGCTGTATAAGTCACTCTAACGCTTGGCGTATCTTGAATCGGGATCCAAGAGCGCGCATGAATAGCTTGGTTTTGACTAAACAAAAAAGGTTGTTTTTTACCAGCTGTTTGTTCAGGTGACAACCATTGTAAGCCTGAAGCTTTGTCGGTTGAGTTATAATAGACGCGTAATTTTTTAGCTTTAAATTGTGGTTCTACGGTTAGTTTTGAGCCTAAGACATCATCTCGACTAGCCAGAGTAAAGTGAACATTTTGCCATTCTCCTTGGTTATTTTGTGCAAGTACTTTGTGAATCACTAAATCACGGGTATCTAAAATAATCGGTTGCGGCATATTGCTTAGCCACTTAAGTGTAAGTTCAGCAAATCCTGACAACGATTTTTGGTCAAAATCAACATCAAGATCAAGATATAAATGCGTAGTAATCACTTGATCATAATTTGAGTAAGTATATGCATCATTTAACATCGTGTTCGATGCGGCTAACACCACAGAAGAAACGGACACCACTGCAAGCAGTATAAGCCGTATAATAATTTTCATGGATAAAATTCCCTATCAGTTTTTATAAAGTGTTGAGTAAAGAAAAAGGTCTGTAGATTACTTCGAATCAACAGACCTATTCAACAATTTATGACTTTGCTATGATTATTTTTTCTTTGAAAAAATCAGTGTTTGTAAGGCTTAAGCTACATTTTTTGCAGTTGAATAACTACCCTTCGGTTTTTGCCTCGACCTAAGGTCGTATCATTAGAGGCAATATGACGTTTCTCACCATAACCATTTGCCTCTATTCTATTGGCATCAATACCATTTTTAACAAAATAATTACGGATTTTATCTGCTCTTCGCTCTGACAATTTCAAGTTTGACCAACGACCACCATAACTATCTGAGTAGGCATCAACCAATACTAGATCAAGGTTGGGATCAAGGGTTAAGTACTCTCTTATCATATCAATACGTCTTTGTGATGCCTTAGTAAATTTATCACTATTTAACTGATAATTTAAAACCGTGTAAGCAATATCATCAAAGCTATAATTGAGTAAGTTACTCACACAAGTGACGAAGTTTCTATAAGCACTTTTAAAGCGTGCAGTAGATAAACCAACTGAAATTTTATCTTGTTCACTATACCAATCATTATAATAAAAGGTTGGGTTCATGCCTTGCTCTAATTCACTGAGCATAGTCCAAGCAACTTTTTTAGGTAAGCTAGAGGTAAAGTGTTTATAGAGTTTCATATCCGCTAAAACACGTCCGTTATTTCCTGGACGCCAGTTAGGAGATTCACTACGCACTTGTGCTAAAGAATAATTATCGGGTAATAGCATCATATCAAGTTCAAATTCCATATTGAGCTTACGGCTTGCTTTTGCCGAAAAGCGTGCTTGTCCATAATGAGGAATTTGATGAGCTAAAGTACACTGCAAACGAGAGTCATCGGCCAACTGCCATTGTGAGTTTGCTAATTGGGCACTGTACTGACGAATACCTGCATGAGCTTGAGTAAGAAAAATTGAGAAAAATAAACTAATTACAACTGCCACGAAAAATGATTGCCTAAATAACCATTTACGTGCATTTGGAGAGTGTATTTTCATAGTATCGGTAATATAATTAGTTAATGACATGCTATTGTATCGCCTTAAAGTAAAATAACTTTAGTGCTTTATTCTCTATTTTACACAAACCCACTATCGTCTTTGTAGTACTTTTCTGAGATAATCAACATAACTCAGTTCATTTTCAATATTTTCTCGCTCAACTCCAACTAATAATATGTCAGAAACTCAAGAAAAAAAAGATAAAAAAGACAAAGACAAATCGCTTTTTGCCCAACGGTTTCGTGGTTACTTCCCAGTGGTAATTGATGTGGAAACAGCAGGCTTCAATGCACAAACTGACGCCTTACTTGAAATTGCCGCCTCAATGCTGACCCTAGATGAAGAGTCAGGTAATTTCGCTATCGATGAAACCATACAATTTAACGTTAACCCATTTGAAGGGGCTAATTTAGAGCCTAAAGCGCTTGAATTTACAGGTATAGATCCAACTAACCCTTTACGTGGCGCTGTTGATGAAGAAGAAGCGTTAAAAGCAATTTTTAAACTAGTTCGAAATAAAATGAAAATGGCTGGTTGCCAACGCGCCATTATTGTGGCTCATAACGCCTCTTTTGATTTAGGTTTTTTAAATGCCGCAACCACGCGCTGTAACATAAAAAGAAGCCCTTTCCATGCCTTTGTCAGTTTTGATACAACCACTCTTGCAGGACTTGCTTTGGGACAAACTGTATTAGCAAAAGCCTGTGAAGCAGCCAACATTGATTTTAACAATAGCGAAGCACATTCAGCCCTTTATGATACTGAAAAAACAGCAGAGCTATTTTGCCATATTGTTAACAAGTGGCGTGAACTAGGCGGTTGGCCCTTAGTGATAGCAACAGAAAATAAAACCGAGTTAAGCTAAACAACATTAGTCGCTAAATTACGAGACAAAAAAACCGCTTTCGCGGTTTTTTACTTTTTACTTTTAACTTTACAATGATAAACTATTAAAGTTGTTCAGCATTATCAGTAAGGTATGCAGCAACGCCATCTGGTGAAGCAGTCATACCTTTATCACCTTTATTCCAACCAGCCGGACAAACTTCACCATGTTCTTGGTGGAACTGAAGCGCATCTATCATACGTAACATTTCATCAACATTACGACCTAACGGCAAATCATTCACTACTTGATGGCGAACATTACCTTCTTCATCAATTAAAAAAGAACCACGAAATGCAACACCCGCTTCTGGATGCTCAACGTCATAGGCTTGACAAATTTCATGCTTAACATCTGCTACTAGGGTGTATTGAACTGGACCAATACCACCATCATTAACAGCAGTGTTACGCCAAGCATTGTGAGAAAATTGAGAATCAATAGAAACACCAATAACTTCAACACCACGGCTTTTAAATTCTTCCATGCGATGATCAAAGGCTAATAACTCTGAAGGACATACAAAAGTAAAATCTAATGGATAGAAAAACACTACCGCTTTTTTGCCTTTAATAGCTTCACTTAACGTAAAACTATCAACTATTTCACCACTACCTAGTACAGCAGCAGCTGTAAAATCTGGTGCTTGACGGCCAACTAATACGCTCATTTTATGCTCCGTTATATTTATATAAAAATTATTGATAATACTTATTAATCACATCTAATTATTGTGATTTTTTTACAAAATTCAATGATAATTTGATTTTTTCAATGATTACTCTGCGTTAGTATCTTCAGAAGGATTTTTTGCAGCAGCTTCTTTCAATAATGTTTGCAACTCACCTTGTTGAAACATTTCTAAAATAATATCGCACCCCCCCACTAGCTCACCCTCAACCCAAAGCTGAGGGAATGTTGGCCAATCGGCATATTTTGGTAATTCTGCTCTAATATCAGGGTTTTGCAAAATATCAACATAAGCAAATTGCTCACCACATGAAATTAAGGCCTGAGATGCCTGTGATGAAAAACCACAACTGGGCAATTTAGGTGAGCCTTTCATGTAAAGTAATACACTATTTTCATTGATTTGTTCTTTAATACGTTCAATTGTATCCATGGTAACCTCTAATAATTAATACTCATTATGCTGATTTATATCACTTGTTATCCCTTTTTATGGGGCTAACATATTACATTTCAATACAAAACAAGATAATAAATACTAAAACAATTCTTTATTTATAGTCTAACTACTTGAAAATTAACTTTGTAATACCTATAAACTAATGAGAGTATTTAATACTTGAGTATTTTACTCAAGTTTTAAGAGAAACACACTCTTTATTCGTCACTAAACAAGACCTTTTTTTTGCGAAAAAATACAGGAGAGCAAAATGGCTATAGAGCTACCGACGTTACCTTATGAACAAAACGCATTAGAACCACATATTTCAGCAGAGACATTGTCCTTTCATTACAGTAAACATCACAATACCTATGTAGTTAAATTAAATGGTTTAATTGAAGGGACTACCTATGATGACCAATCATTAGAAGATATAGTTAAAAGCTCTTCTGGTGGTGTTTTTAATAATGCGGCACAAATATGGAACCACACTTTTTATTGGCATAGCCTAAGTCCACATGGTGGAGGAGAACCTTCTGGTGAATTAGCCGAAGCCATTAAAGAAAACTTTGGTTCTTTTGCTGATTTTAAAACACAGTTTACCGAAAGTGCTATCAATAACTTTGGCGCAAGTTGGACATGGTTAGTTAAAAATGTCGATGGTAGTCTAGCCATTGTGAACACCTCAAATGCCGCAACCCCATTAACAGAAGATGGTGTTAAACCTATAATTACAGTCGATTTATGGGAGCATGCCTATTATATTGACTACCGCAATGTGCGGCCTAAGTATATGGAAGCATTTTGGTCATTAGCTAATTGGGATTTTGCTCAAGCTAACTTTGAGTAATCTTGTCTCATAAAAAACGAGCAATACTGCTCGTTTTTTAAACGAAACACAAGCTTAGCTTAAAACGTTTTTATAACTTTAACAGAGCCATCAGCACTCGCTGCTTCAATATAGCCAATAGCACCTTGATTAGCGGCAACAAAGGCAAGAACATCTTTATCACTAGCGAACTCTTTAGGGGGTTTTCCTTTGCCTGAAAACATCAATTTAGACCAATATGCTTTAACTTGGCTAGCACTTTTATTCAGTACTTTGTCTTCAAATTCATTTCTCGCTGGTTTTTTAAACTTCAAATTAATAACGGTAATTTTATCACCATTTGAAAATGCTTTAACCTTGCCTAAAAAGACCCGAGAAATGTCACTATCAGCAATAGTGGCATTATTTGCCTTATTCACAATAACAGCTACTTCAGCAAAAGAGACTGTTGTAGTAAATAAGCAGAACAAGCCTACTAAAAACTTTATGTTTGATTTTTTAATTACACTCATTGTCACAAACTCCTAAAATACAGTCACTAAAGCGGCTTTTAATAAACCAGTATCATTATCACTATTTAAATCATCGCTATAATCTATATATTCAAACTTAAGCGCGGCAGAGTCATGAAAATCCCAACGTAAACCTAGTGTAATTGAAGTCACATCCACTTCTTGGGCGTCTGTAGCACCATTTGTCAAGGCAATTAAAGCATCAAGTTGAGGACTAACCCCTGTTGGAACGCCCCCTGTGATGGCATCGGCATGGTCTTCATCTACCGCATAAGTAATGGATGCTAGAATAGTATCGAACTGCTTAGAAACCATAATATAATATGAGTCTTCATCGCCAACCGTTGTATTAGCCGTAGTTAATTCAGTGTATTCACCAATCACTTGTACCGTATCGAAAATTGCTTGAAAACCAAATTCAACAAATTCAGATTTATCTTCAAAGACACTAATATTGTCGGCTATATCATTAAAGCCTGCAGCAGACCAACCATCAACTAACGGTTGCAATCTCAATAAACCGATTGTCGAGTCAGCCTGAAAATAAGCTGCTCGTAGCGTTAACCAATCACGAGTAACAGCCATTGAAGCGCCAGTTATATTATCAAATATTGCATCAGCTTTACCTGTTAATTCAGTATCAACCGAAATTTCACCATCGCTGTTACCGTAAATACCATGTACTACAACATCAAATTCATCTAGGTTGGTGCTGTAAATGGCTCCTATCCCATCAAAGGTATTAATCACGGTACTATAAACACCTGCGGGCGGTGAAATCCATGGATACGCATAGGAAACATCTAAAAAATCAGAATACATATAAAATGGAATACGCTGACGCCCCGCTAAAAGCCTAAGGTTATCATTGGCTTCATAGGCTACATAGGCCCATTCAAAGTCAGGTTTCCAGTCATTTTCACCGCGAGATAAAATTTGTGCGGTAACACTTAATCCTTCTCCTAACTCACTACTGGCTTGTATAGCAAACAAAGAGCCTTCATCAAAACTTAAGGTGTTATCATACCCATCTAATTGTTCATCATTTGAGGTTGTAACACCTCCAACAATTGAGGCAAAGCCATTAAAGGCTATATCGGCATGTGCCGAGTATGTCACTAACATACTAGAAAAAAGAAGAGATTGAGTTAGTTTTTTCATCTTATCACCATTTAATTATAAATATCTTTACTAAGATTTTATGTGTTCCACACATAGTTTTACACTTTAAATTGTCTTGCTACCGACTCAAGCTCAGAAGCTAAAGTTAAAAGTTGTTCGCTAACACCCGCCACCTTATGTGATGCTGTAGAGGCTTCATCAGCACAATTTTGAATATCTTCTACATGACCAACCATCAAGCCTGAAACTTGATTTTGCTCCTCAGTGGCCACTGCGATGGCATTATTCATACCGGCAATGACATTAACCGTATCGGTTATCACAATTAAACTTTCACCTGCTTCATTAGCTGTTTTTACACTAGCTTCAACACTAGCACGGGAGTTTTCCATCATATGAACAGCTTTTTTAGCGGCATCTTGGAGCTGACCAAGCATTTGGTTTATCTCTTCCGTCGACTCTTGAGTACGTGATGCTAGACTTCTCACTTCATCGGCAACAACAGCAAACCCTCTACCCTGCTCCCCCGCCCTTGCTGCTTCAATGGCTGCATTTAACGCTAGCAAGTTAGTTTGATCAGCAATACCCTTTATCACCTCAAGCACCACATTGACCCGTTGAGTGTCTTCTTGCAATTGGTTAATACTCTCAGCAGCCTGAGTGACATTTTCTGCAAGATTGCGAATACCGGTGACTGTTTGCCCCACAACCTTCTGACCTTTTTCAGCTTCATTATTCGCATTTTTCGCGGCATCAGCTGCATCAGCTGCATTAGTAGTTATATCAGCGACACTATGGCTCATTTCTTCTACAGATTGTCTCGACTGATCAACACTGTCAGATTGACGCTTAAAGGAATCAATAGTGCTATTTGATAAACTTGAAATATTACTAGCAGTATCAGCTAAAGGTAATGCGGTATGAACAACATTTTTAATAACTCCCTGCAATTTTTCAATAAAATTATTGAACCAAAAAACTAATTCTCCCAACTCGTCTTTACTCTTTGTACTTAACCTAACGGTTAAGTCGCCATTTTCTTGGGCAATATCTTTCATTGAATCAATAATATCTTTTAAGCTTAGACTGATAGATTTAGCAATAGGCAGAGCAACGGCAAAGAGTAACAAAATGGTAACTATACCAACCAAAATACCTGTTTTAGATGTAGAGTTGGCACTTTGATTAACTGATTCAAATGCATCCGTGAAAGATTGATAACGCTCTGTTTGAAATTTATTTAACTTATTTTGCAAATCAGTTAATTTACTCGACATCTCTTGGCTACGTTGCCCTAGTGTTTCAAAATCAGCTGTACCATCTACCATTTTTTTAGATAAGCTGTAAGCTAGTTGATAATACTGGTTAAAATCTTTAAGTAATACCCTTAAAAAAGTAGCGTTTTTTTTATCCGTTTGAATATTTTGCTTTAATTTATTTCGAGTTTCTTGAGCATACCCATTGGCGACTTCCAGTAAGTCTGCCTCACCCATTGTAGCTGCATTACCCAATGTTTCTTTAATTTTATCTAAACGAACTAAGGAGTATTCTGAGGTTTGTAAGAGTTGATACTCTATGTGATATGCTCTATCTAACTGGTTGACAATACCTGACATAGCAAATAATGAAATGGCTAAATAAAGACAAAACCCAAGCGCTCCTACAACCGGTATCAACAATATTTTATAACGTACAGATAGAGTTTTAACAAAGTCCATAATAACAAACCACCTTATAATTTAAATAATTCCTTTTAAAATAATCACTTATTCCTTTCAAATCAACTTTAATATAGTCTAGACAATAAAAGGTAAGACCACAACGTATAGTACAGAAAAAAATTATTCTTTTAATGAATATAAACCTTAATTTGATTTAACGCAGGGTTTACCCCAAAAATTAACTATTCATTAAAATTAACTAGTGATTAATTAAAGGAAGAATTAATTTCAAATGTATCAAAAAAATAAAAACACACAGGGTAGAAAAACAACTAAAATAGGTAAGTTCAACCTTCAAAAAATTGTGAGCAGTTAGGTTTATAAAAGAGCTCATCAGAAAAGCCATTAAGGTGAGAAAACATTAGAGGTCAGCGATAGCTGGCTCAATTTAAGCCCTATATTAATAATCATCTAGTTTATTGTTAACGTTTTCTTTTTAACATTAACAGAGAGTTCATCTAAGCATTTTATTTTTCATTTTGTTAGCAAAATCAGCTAAAACAACTAACCTTAAATTAACAGGATGACTATATTTTTTCACAATTAGGGTTAACACCTGAGCTTCATTGGAGGCAGTTATGACTATTTTTCAGCATTATCAAGATCGTTACGAACAAGCTCAGCAAGAAGAGTTTAGCTTGCAAGAGTTTTTAACGCTTTGCAAAGAAGATAAGTTCGCTTATGCGTCCGCTTCAGAAAGGCTGCTCAGTGCTATTGGTACCCCCGAAGAAATAGATACAGCAACCGACTCAAGATTAAGCAGAATATTTTCAAACAGAGTGATAAACAGATACCCTGCCTTTGCTGATTTCTATGGCATGGAAGAAGCAATTGAACAGATAGTGTCCTACCTTAAGCATGCCTCACAAGGCTTGGAAGAGCAAAAACAAATTCTATATCTTCTTGGACCTGTAGGCGGCGGAAAATCTTCACTGGCCGAAAAACTAAAAGCCTTGATGCAACAAGAACCCGTTTATATATTAAGTGCTAATGGTGAGCGCAGCCCAGTTAATGACCACCCTTTTTGCTTATTTGACGCCAATTCAGATGGAAAAATACTACAAAAAGAATATAACATTCCGGCTCGGTACTTAAATAGTATCATTTCTCCTTGGGCTGCGAAGCGCCTACATGAATTTAAAGGCGATATAGCTAAATTTAAAGTGGTGAAGGTATTTCCTTCTATTCTCGATCAAGTTGCTATCGCTAAAACAGAACCTGGAGATGATAACAACCAAGATATTTCAGCATTAGTTGGTAAAGTTGATATTAGACAATTAGAGCATTTTGCTCAAAATGATGCCGATGCATATAGCTACTCCGGGGCCTTATGTAGAGCTAACCAAGGGTTGATGGAATTTGTTGAAATGTTTAAAGCACCTATAAAAGTGCTACACCCATTATTAACAGCAACGCAAGAAGGGAATTACAACCCTACAGAGGGCTTATCAGCCCTTCCTTTTAATGGCATATTATTGGCTCATTCAAATGAATCAGAATGGCAAGCCTTTAGAAATAACAAAAACAATGAAGCATTTTTAGACCGAGTATACATTGTCAAAGTACCTTATTGTATGCGTGTGTCAGAAGAAATGAATATTTACAAAAAACTACTTGAACACAGTGAGCTAAAAAATGCCCAATGTGCACCAGATACCTTAAAAACGTTAGCACAATTTTCGGTATTATCACGTTTAAAAGAACCTGAGAATTCAAGTATCTATTCAAAAATGCGTGTCTATGATGGTGAAACCTTAAAAGACACGGATCCCAAAGCAAAATCCTATCAAGAATACCGTGATTATGCTGGTATTAACGAGGGCATGTCAGGTTTATCAACCCGCTTTGCTTTTAAAATATTATCTCGCGTATTTAATTTTGATCACCAAGAAGTCGCAGCCAATCCTGTACATTTATTCTATGTTTTAGAACAACAGGTTGAGCGTGAACAACTCCCTAAAGAAACTACGGATCATTATCTAGAATTTATTAAAGGCTATTTAACCCCCCAATATATTGAGTTTATCGGTAAAGAAATTCAAACCGCTTATCTCGAGTCGTATTCAGAATATGGACAAAACATTTTTGATCGCTACGTTACCTATGCTGACTTTTGGATACAGGATCAAGAATACCGAGATAATGAAACAGGACAATTATTTAATAGACAATCACTTAACGAAGAACTAGAAAAAATTGAAAAGCCTGCTGGTATTAGTAACCCAAAAGATTTTCGTAATGAAATAGTGAACTTTGTTTTACGCGCTAAAGCCAATAACAACGGTAAAAACCCTCTATGGACAAGTTATGAAAAACTTCGCACTGTTATTGAGAAAAAAATGTTTTCTAACACAGAAGATTTATTACCCGTTATTTCATTTAATTCTAAAACATCAAAAGATGATCAACAAAAGCATGATGACTTTGTTGAACGCATGATGAGCAAAGGCTATACCAAGAAACAAGTAAGGTTATTATCTGAATGGTATTTGCGCGTTAGAAAGTCTTCTTAAGGTGTACCTCTTTTTAAATACAGGTTCGACCGTATTGCAAATATAAAGAGGTAAGGAATAGATTATGACTAATTTTATTGATAGACGACTTAACAGTAAAAATAAAAGTACGGTTAATCGTCAACGTTTTTTAAGGCGCTATAAGAACCAGATAAAAAAATCTGTTGCAGATGCTATCAACAAACGCGGCGTAACGGATATTGAATCTGGTGAAAGTATAGTTATTCCTAAAAAAGATATGTCTGAACCTATTTTTCATCAAGGCTCAGGAGGCACAAGAGATAAAGTTCATCCAGGCAACGATCAATTTACGCAAGGAGATCGTATCAACAAACCACCTAATCAACAAAGACAAGGCAGCGGCCCAGGAAATGCTAGTGATAATGGAGAAGGTGAAGATGATTTTACATTTTCTATCTCAAAAGAGGAGTATTTAAACTTATTATTTGAAGATTTAGAGTTACCAAATTTAGAAAAAAAACAGCTTGATAAGTTAATTGAATATAAAACAGTTCGCTCTGGGTTTTGTGCTGAAGGTGTGCCTACTAATATTGATATTGTTAAGTCATTACAAGGCTCTATCGCAAGGAGAATTGCTATGACCTCTTCTAAGCGAAAACAATTAAAAGCACTTCAAGAGCAATTAAACACCTTATATCAAGATAAACATGATCATATTCAGGCAGAAAGAGAACTGAAAGAGAAAATAATAGCTTTAAAAGAGAAAATAGCTAAAGTACCTTTTATTGACACCTTTGATTTGCGTTTTAGAAATTACGCTAAACAAGCCGTTCCTACAGCCAAAGCCGTCATGTTTTGTTTAATGGATGTTTCAGGCTCGATGGATCAAGCGACAAAAGAAATGGCTAAACGTTTCTATATCCTCCTATATTTGTTTTTGAGTCGAACCTATAAAAACATTGATGTTGTCTATATTCGTCATCATACCCAGGCAAAAGAAGTTGATGAACATGAGTTTTTTTACTCCCAAGAAACCGGCGGCACCATAGCTTCAAGTGCATTGGAGCTCATGGATAAAATTATTACCGAACGATACAGCGACAATCAGTGGAATATTTATGGAGCACAAGCATCCGATGGTGACAATTGGGCAGATGACTCTCCCCACTGCCAAGAATTATTAACCGAAAAAATTTTACCGAAAACACGCTATTTCAGCTATATAGAAATAACACAACGTGCCCACCAAACACTTTGGCAACATTATCAAAAAATCACCCAAACTCACGCTAACTTTGCTATTCGTCACATCAAAGAAATAGCTGATATTTACCCAGTTTTTAGGGAGCTATTTAAAAAGAATACTCAAAATGCAGCATAAATAAAAGGGATTGATATAATGGCAAGAGAAAGTAACGACACGCAAAAACAAACCAAAGTACTTGACGATACTCCCGATTGGACTTTTGAACTATTAGCACAATATCAAAAAGAAATAGCCCGAGTTGCAGAGCACTACCGTCTTGACACATACACTAACCAAATAGAGGTGATCACTGCTGAGCAAATGATGGATGCTTACGCCAGTGTTGGCATGCCTATTGGCTATAATCACTGGACTTTTGGCAAAAAATTCATTCAAACCGAGCAAACTTACAAACGTGGACAAATGGGGCTTGCTTATGAAATTGTTATCAACTCTAACCCCTGCATATCTTATTTAATGGAAGAAAACACCATGCCGATGCAAGCGCTTGTTATGGCACACGCATGTTATGGGCATAACTCTTTCTTCAAAGGAAATTATTTATTTAAATCATGGACAGATGCTAGTTCCATTATTGATTATTTACTGTTTTCAAAAAACTACATTACCAAGTGTGAACAAAAATACGGCATTGATGAAGTTGAAGCCATTCTAGATGCTTGTCATGCTTTAATGAACCACGGTGTCGATCGTTACAAAAGGCCACAAAAAATATCACTTGATGATGAATTAAAGCGTCAAGAAGAACGCGCTGAGTACTTACAGTCACAAGTTAACGCCTTGTGGAGAACTTTACCTGAATCCAAAAAGAAAGAAGATGCAAAAGCACCGAGTTTTCCTGCTGAACCACAAGAAAACATCCTTTATTTTATAGAAAAAAATGCGCCTTTATTAAAACCATGGCAACGTGAAATTGTCAGAATAGTGAGAAAGATTTCTCAATATTTTTATCCTCAAAAACAAACACAAGTAATGAATGAAGGGTGGGCCTGCTTCTGGCACTACACTATTTTAAATCACCTTTATGACGATGGTTTAGTGTCAGATAAGTTTATGTTGGAGTTTTTACACAACCATACCAATGTTGTTGCTCAACCTGAATATAACAGTAAGTTTTTTTCTGGTATAAACCCTTATGCACTTGGATTTAACATGTTTATGGATATCAGACGCATTTGTGAGAACCCAACAAAAGAAGATAAAGAATATTTTCCAGAAATTGCAGGCAGTAATTGGCTTGATACCGTTCACTTTGCCATGGAAAACTTCAAAGATGAAAGTTTTGTTAGTCAATATTTATCACCTAAACTCATCCGTGATTTTAAACTGTTTCATATTCATGATGAAGCTAAAAATAATTATGTAGAAATTGGTGCAATACATAATGAACCAGGTTATCAAAAAATAAGACACCAGTTGGCTAGCCAATATAATTTAAGTAATTTAGAAGTTAATATTCAAATCATAGATGCGAATATTAATGGCGACAGAGCACTAACTTTACGCTACATCCCCCATAATGGCATAGAACTGGCAGACTCAAAAACAGAGGTACTAAAACACCTACATTATTTATGGCAGTTCGACGTTAAAATAGTGCAAGAACAAGTTAACGGTGAAGATGAAATTATTGCACAATGCCCAGAAAAAAATCAGAAAGCTAAAGACGATTAGGGTCTAATACTGGTCAGTTAAGAGCTAATATAACCGATAAAATATCACTGTCGGGCTTTAAAACTTTGGCTTGCTTCTAAATAAAATGAAGTTAATGAAGCATGCCAATGACTCAATGACCGGTTTGGTGCTTGAGTTCAAATGGTAAATACGTGTCTAAATTTGTTCAGCTTTTGTGGCATTAGTGATCACCTGGGGGGAATCTCACTCATCTATTGTTAATCGCACTTGACGCTATACAGAAAATGGCGATACATCAATCTTTTGCACTTGATTTTGACTGCACATAGAAATTAAGAGCAATTTAAGGCACAAATTAACTAAAGGTAAATATTGTGTAACGAAGAAATGATGTCGGCTTGAATTTCACCCGAACTAGGGCGGTAACCTTAGAGGAAAAATGGCGGTCCATGCAGGAGTCGAACCTGCGACCTTCCGCTTCATCACACTACAGTTTTCACTGCCACCCAAAGGCTTTGTGCGCTGGACTATCCCTTCACCATAACTTAAGGCGTTAGGTGGATGCCGTCTAGTCTCTACACCTTCCTTATTTACATAAGGCTTGGCTCGCGATTGCCATCAGCATTACCTGAAAGGTTTCCACGAATTTGACATCTTACACTCAAGAGCTTTCGCTAATGAGGCCCAAATTAATAGGAGGCGGACGCTCTATCCAACTGAGCTAATAGACCATTCATGTTACCTGTTATCGGTAACTATTCCTCTTTAATAGGTAATGTTACCTACTCTGTGTGTACCACTCTAACCCACCCATAAAACGGTAACAGTACAGGGGGTTATTCTCGCTCTATCCAACTGAGTTAATGGAGCAATACCGGTAATTTAGCGTACTTAAATTAAAGCTTCAATGGATAAAATACAACTTATGTTGAACTTACTTACAGGATGGGTGGCTTATTGTCTAAAAGAAAATAAGCCACCCCTTAAGATCAATGACATAGAAAAGAATGCTATGCTTGCTGCTTAAGCCGATCTGGGGTTAAATATCAAGTCAGAAACCACCAGCTTAATGAGTAAACAACTAAACAGTGTTTACAATGACAGTAACCCCTTACTGGTTCGTTAATATGTACACAGTAATAATGAGCGCTACGAACGGCGTTTTTCAAAATGGTTAAAACTAGACCAATCACGGCTCCCTTCGCCAGACGGAAAACGTACAGGAACACAGCCACTTCTCACTAACGAAGTTCAAGTGAGTTGGCAGTGTCATGTTATTCAAAATTTTTACAAGCAGGGTGAATATACAATCAATATTTTATATTTATTCAATATCAGCGTATTTCTATTAAGTTACCCTAGAGTGTTTCAATTTTATTCCGAAAGGCTAAAATATATAAGCGAGCATCATAATCATCTTAACTTATTGATATATAATGTTAAATAAGTGTGGATTGGCATCCTAAGTCTTAGATACAGGTTAGATTCCTGGTGGGGACGCCAACATTATGGCTAATGCACAAGAAAAAAGCCTCAACAATTCAAAATTGAACTATTAAGGCTTGAATTTCCATTGTTCGATAAAAATATTACCTGGTGAAAAAATTTTAGCATTTTAAGCTAAAAACTAACGACCTTTCTTATCTTTTATTGTTCTGATTGCGCTGTTTTTACGTCCATGTCATCAGCTACTGAGGTATTACTCAATACCGCTGATACGGCCATTACAAATACTGCAAAAATAACCGTAGTCAGTTTTAGTCCTCGTGAGGATGACTTACTCATTATTGACCTTATTAAATTTTTTTTTGCTTAAAGAGCATTATACTTTTTATTTAAGCTCTAAAATACCACATAGAAATTCTATAAATTAAATAGTTGATGCGTAAAAGTACAAGCAAATAATAAGCTATCCTATTTTTGTACGAAATTCAAGCAATTGTATTGTATTTTCAACTTATAATATAAAACATTCATTATTAATCAAGAAAGTATGCTTAATACCTTTGTTTAATGTTCACTTGCCGTTTCATCAATTGTAATGCTAGCCGTTAATATTTAGTCGCTTTCTTGGTCTGGCATTTAATTTAGTAACGATAACCCCCCTAATAAACTAACAGGATTTTTATCATTATAATCAATGTATTAATATTACATTTCAAAGTAGAACTCCCACTATATTTTCTATTACCCTCAGCGCCTCTAGTGATATCAATTAAAGGTTTACTATGAAAAAAACTATATCGATAAAAAAAATCTAATAAATTGTGTAATTTAATTTGCGCTATGTCTTTTGGTAGGGGAAAATACGCGCAATTAACCTAGGTACAAATACCTTTTCAAATAGAGTAGATCTGGAGCCAATATGTCGTCGCGTCAAGAATTAGCCAATGCCATTCGAGTTTTAAGTATGGATGCTGTACAAAAAGCAAAATCAGGACACCCTGGAGCCCCTATGGGCATGGCAGATATTGCCGAAGTACTATGGCGTGATTTTTTAAAGCATAACCCAAATGATCCTAATTGGGTTGATCGTGACCGATTTATTCTCTCAAACGGTCATGGTTCAATGTTAATTTATTCTTTATTACACTTGTCCGGTTATGACTTATCTATTGATGACTTAAAAAACTTTCGTCAATTGCACTCTAAAACGCCTGGTCACCCTGAGTACGGATACACTCCAGGTGTAGAAACAACAACAGGCCCTCTTGGTGCGGGTGTTTCTAACGCTGTTGGTATGGCCATAGCTGAAAAAACTTTAGCGGCTCAATTTAACCGCGAAGATCATGATATTGTTGATCATTTCACTTATTGTTTTCTAGGTGATGGTTGTTTAATGGAAGGGATTTCTCATGAAGCCTGTTCATTAGCAGGTACATTAGGCTTAGGTAAACTTATCGCTTTTTGGGATGACAATGGTATCTCTATTGATGGTCATGTTAAAGGTTGGTTTACTGATAATACTCCTGCACGTTTTGAGTCTTATGGCTGGCATGTCATCAGTGTTGACGGTCATGATACCCAGGCTATTGCCAAAGCTATCGAAGAAGCAAAATTAATTACCGATAAGCCAAGCATTATTTGTTGTAAAACAATTATTGGCTTTGGTTCACCAAATAAAGAAGGGACGCATAATTGTCATGGTGCACCTCTTGGTGATGATGAAATAGCCGCTACACGTGAAAGATTAAACTGGTCACATGCCCCCTTTGAAGTGCCTGAAAATGTTTATGCCCAATGGAATCAAAAAGAAAAAGGTAAGGCTAGCCAAATAAGTTGGAATGAAAAATTCAGTGCTTATCAAGCGGCTTATCCTGAGCTAGCCAGCGAGTATGAGCGTCGTGTAATTAAAGGTGAATTACCACAAGACTTTGAAGAAAAAGCCAATGCTTTCATTCAAGAATGTCATGAAAATGGTGAAAATATTGCTTCACGTAAAGCCTCACAAAATGCTATTGAAGCCTTTGGTAAAGTGTTACCAGAAATGCTAGGTGGCTCTGCTGATTTAGCAGGTTCAAACTTAACGCTTTGGTCTGGCTCTAAAGGTATTGAAACAGATCCTGCTGGCAACTATATTTTTTATGGCGTACGTGAATTTGGTATGAGTGGCATCATGAACGGTGTTTCACTGCATGGTGGCTTTATCAATTACGGTGCTACTTTCATGATGTTTATGGAGTACGCTCGTAATGCTGTACGTATGTCAGCATTAATGGGTATTCAAAACATTTTTGTTTACACCCATGACTCCATTGGTCAAGGTGAAGATGGCCCAACACATCAGCCTGTTGAACAATTAACTAGCCTAAGAACAACACCAAACCTAACAACATGGCGCCCTTGCGATGCAACCGAATCAGCTGTTGCATGGAAGTCGGCAGTTCAAAGTCAACAATCACCTTCAGCGTTAGTCTTTTCTCGTCAAGGTTTACCTGCAATCACACGTACCCAAGCACAAGTGGCTGATATTGAAAAAGGAGGTTACATCATAACTGATTGTCACGGCACTCCTGAAGTTATCTTAATTGCTACAGGCTCTGAAGTTGCATTAGCAATTGATGCAGCAAAAGCATTAACTGAGCAAGGTCAAAAAGTACGTGTTGTTTCAATGCCATCAACTAATGTCTTTGATACACAGTCTAGTGAATATAAAGAATCAGTATTGCCTGCAAAAGTAACTAAGCGCATTGCCATTGAAGCGGCACACGTTGATTTTTGGACTAAATATGTAGGTTTTAACGGTGCTGTTGTTGGTATGACAACATTTGGTGAGTCAGCCCCTGGTAATGTTTTACTTGAGCACTTTGGCTTTACTGTTGAAAACGTAGTCAATACCGTAAACGCCTTATAATAACAGAACCCTATGATAAGAATAGCCATCAATGGCTTTGGTCGCATTGGCCGCAGCGTTGTAAGATCATTATATGAAAGTGGTAGAACTGATACTTTCAAATTAGTTGCTATTAATGATCTTGCACCTGCTAGCGGCATTGCACATTTATTAAAATACGATAGTACCCATGGTCGTTTTGGTTTTCCTGTTGAATTAGAGAACAGTAATTTAGTCATCAACCAAAACAAAATAGCGCTATCGCATTTTGATAATTTAGACCAATTACCATGGCATGCCCATCATGTTGATATAGTCTTTGACTGCACCGGAAAATTTGGTAGTAAAGCTGACGGGCTAACACATATAAAGCAAGGGGCAAAGAAAGTTTTATTCTCTCACCCTGCAAGCCATGATGTTGACGCCACCATTATTTTCGGTATTAATCATCAACAGCTAAGAAGCAATGACCGCATTGTTTCCAATGGCTCTTGTACAACAAACTGTATTGTACCTGTGATTAAAGTATTGAATGACGCTTTTGGCATTGAAAGTGGAACTATTACCACAATTCATTCATCAATGCATGATCAACAAGTTATTGATGCTTATCACCCTGATCTTCGACGCTCTCGTGCCGCAAGCCAATCAATCATCCCTGTTAATACAAAATTAGCGCTAGGCATTGAACGTATTTTACCTCAGTTTAAAGGACGTTTTGAAGCCATTGCTGTGCGTGTACCAACAATCAATGTCACTGCAATGGATTTAAGTGTCACACTCAATAAAGATGTGACAATAGCAGAAATAAATCATGCTATAAAAGAAGCCACAAGAACACTAAAAGGCATCCTCTCGTATACTGAAGACCCTTTAGTATCAGCTGATTTTAATCATGACCCTCACTCCTGTATTGTTGATGGAAACCAAACTCGAGTAAGCCATAAACGCTTAGTAAAAATGTTAGTATGGTGTGATAATGAATGGGGTTTTGCCAACAGAATGTTAGATACCGCAGAAAAAATGCGTGCTTCAAAAACATAAATACAGCTAACATGCTGTATTTATGTTGCTTTTTTAGATATCACAACTAAACATGCTTTTAACATTTTTGCTTATCGCTGTAAACTCTTCGCTTTGCAAGTAGTCAAGCTCAGGTAAAATACCTTTTTTAAGATAACTATTGAGCAAAGCTTCTTGCGTAGACGTATTTTTAAAAAGGTTATGGTGAATTGCACCCGCTCTAATAAAGTCTATATAGTGAACCTCTTTAGGTAATACCGTTAAATCATTCCAGCTTTCTACTAACAAAGTTAATTCATCGGAAAGTTCCCAAGCCCTAGTAATAGTACCACCTATTTTGCCTGACAACTTAATAATAGCGTTTTGTAAAAAAGTAGGGTTTGCAAACACATCAGGATGCAACTCAGCTTCAGTCAAAATAGGTAATACCCCTATATTATGGATTAATGCAGCTAAGGTAAGCTTATCTAATGTCAATGGTGAATGCTTATTTTCTTTTAAATATATAATCATTAAGCTGATAGCGACTGAAGCAATGTCAATTGTCTTGCACCATGATTTTGTCAAATAAAAAGCCACAATTTCATTTTCTGATACAAAAATTTGCTCAACAGCCATGGCTGTGGCGATACTTTTAACCTGACGCAAACCGATACGAGTTACAGCTTGAGAAACCGTTTCTACTTTAATAGTACTACCTAGCAGAGCACTATTAGCAATTCTAATCATTCCCAGTGACAAGGCAGGATCTTGGACAATAATATCACTCATATTGCCTAATTTAATTTCAGGAACATCAGCCGCATTTCTAACCTTTAGTGCTACCTCAGGTAAAGTAGGTAAAACTAAAGCACCTTGTTTTATTTTTTCGACCAAAATGATATACAAGCCATCTTCAGTGGCCATAAAAACCTCCTTTTTTTATCTAACAAGGTTCAACTGGCTCTTTAAAAGTAACACAATTTAGCACAACACTAGGTGTTTTGTACTATGTTAAACATTGACGGTATAATAATAGTTTATTAAAAATAACCTGCTAAAGTGTTTATTAATAATCATCAATTATTTTTATCACTCGTTTAGATTGCCCACAGTTATGCTTTTTCTTATAATACGCGCTTCTGTATTTATAAGCTCTTTGATATGAGTGAGTTGAAAAGATTATCTTTATGTTAAAACCTGAATTACTTTCCCCTGCGGGTAGCCTCAAAAATATGCGCTATGCTTTTGCTTACGGAGCAGATGCGGTTTATGCCGGACAACCTCGATATTCTCTTCGGGTTAGAAATAATGAATTTTCACTAGATAACATCAAGATTGGTATAGATGAAGCCCATGCATTAGGCAAAAAGTTTTATCTGGTTAATAACATTGCTCCCCACAATGGCAAGCTAAAAACTTTCTTAAAAGACATTGCCCCCGTTATTAAAATGAGTCCAGATGCACTAATTATGTCTGATCCTGGCCTTATTATGTTGGTCAAAGAGCACTTCCCTGACATGGCTATCCACTTATCTGTGCAAGCAAACGCAGTAAACTGGGCAACCGTAAAATTTTGGCATCAACAAGGTGTAGAGCGAGTAATCTTATCTCGGGAACTTTCTCTAGATGAAATTGAAGATATTCGCTTTCATTGCCCAGAAATGGAATTGGAAGTATTTGTTCATGGTGCTTTGTGCATGGCATATTCTGGTCGCTGTTTACTTTCGGGCTATATCAACAAACGTGATCCAAACCAAGGAACTTGTACTAATTCTTGCCGTTGGAAATATGATACGCACGAAGCTAAAGAAACGGAAACAGGCGACATTATTGCTGTTGAACCACAAATTTATATGCCCGAAGAACCAAAACCAGTTGATGATGTTGTTTTACTTCAAGAGCAAGGACGTCCGGGTGAATATATGCCAGCGTTTGAAGATGAACATGGCACCTACATAATGAACTCAAAAGATTTACGAGCGGTAGAGCATGTAGAGCGTTTAGTCAAAATGGGCGTACATTCTTTAAAAATTGAAGGAAGAACAAAATCTTTCTATTACTGTGCAAGAACGGCACAAGTATATAACCAAGCCATTCTTGACACTTTAGCCAATAAAGCCTTTAACCCTAACTTAAACACTGATCTAGAGCACCTAGCCCACCGAGGTTATACCGAGGGATTTTTACAACGTCATCGCCCTTCCGATACGCAGAATTATGATTATGGCTACTCAAAAAGCGATACTCAACAGTTTGTTGGCGAAGTTTTAGGGAAAAATCAAGAAACAGGGTTGGTTGAAATTGAGGTAAAAAATAAATTTCTTGTGGGTGATAAATTAGAGTTAATGACACCAAAAGGCAATGTAAGCTTTACACTAACTCACATGCTTAATAGCAAAAATGGTGAAGAAATTACTGATGCTAAAGGATCTGGTCACAGAGTTGCCATAGCGCTTAATACTGATCTAGATTTAGAGTTTGGTATCATCATGCGCTATCTCGATGCAGGCGGAACAACTCGCCACCCATTTGCTCAAAATCAGCCTGCTAAATAACGGTATTTTGCGATGGCTTTATTTATTGAAGACAGCTGCATTAACTGTGATATGTGTGATCCTGAGTGCCCTAACGCCGCGATAACATTAGGTGAGCACATATACGAAATTGATCCTAACAAGTGTACGGAGTGTGTAGGTCATTATGAAAAACCCACTTGCGTGAGTGTTTGTCCAATCGACTGTATTAAAACCGATCCTAACCATATTGAGAGCGAAGAGAGCCTGTTAGCCAAATTTTTAAAAATACATGGTGATAACTAGGCACTAGGGTCCCCTAAAAATATTGTTTGCTTACTCTTCTATGCCATTATTTAGTAAAAATCAAGTGGGTTTACCTTAAGATAAGCCCACTTTAAATCAGTACACTTAGTATTAACTATTTAGCCACTTTTACTCGATAAAACACACTGTATAGTACGGGTACAGCAACTAATGTTAATAAGGTTGCAAAGGACAAGCCAGCCATAATAGTGACAGACATATCAGCAAAAAATGGGTCAAAGAGTAATGGCAACACTCCTAAGATAGTAGTGATTGCCGCCAAAGAAACTGGCCTTAAACGGCTTAAGCTTGCCTCTACTATCGCCGTTGCAGGAGCTTTTCCTTCATCAATCTGTAAATCAATTTCTTCAAGCAAGACGATGGCATTTTTAATCAACATGCCAAATAAACTTAAAAAACCTAATAGCGACATAAAACCAAAAGGTAAATCAGCTACTAACAAACCCGCAACCACACCAACAATAGCCATAGGAACAACCAACCAAATAATCAATGGCTGACGCGCTTTGCCAAACAACAAAACACTGATAATAAACATCACTAAGAAACCAAGCGGTAAACCTTGACCTAATGCTGCTTGAGCATCACGAGATGATTCATATTCTCCTCCCCATTCAAGCGCATAACCATCTGGTAATTTAATAGCTTCAATAAGAGGCATAACACGGTTAAATGCTGCTCCTGCTGTTTCACCATAACCAGCTTCAGCCATCACGGTAATTGTTCTAACTCTATCTCTGCGGTTAATCAACATTTCTTCACTATCAAATGATGATTTACCACTGATTTGTTTAAAAGGAACATAAGTACGCTGACTTGCACTCCATACTAAACCATTTTCCAAATTTGCTAGCTTATCTTGAGCAGAAAGTTTACTTTTTGCCATTATGGGATATAAATAATCTCCTTCTTGCAGCTGCCCAAGGGGTAAACCGCTAGTATAAAACTGAATAGCTTGATTGAAATCACTTCGAGAAACACCGGCAACGCCCGCCGCATTATCATCATATTCAGGTATCAATACCATACCTTTACCACGCCAGTTGTCTCTTACATCTCGAATTGAACCATCGTTAAAGTAAACAGCTTTGGCTTGCTCGGATAATTCTCGTAATATCACAGGATCAGGTCCTGAAAATCTTGCTTGTAATTTAGCACCACCACCAGGGCCAAATTGCATAATTTCTGCAAAATACTCCGCATTGGGGTTAATTTTTCTAAGGCGCTCAGAAATATCTCGAGCGAGTACAGAAATATCGCTGGAATTTTCAACACGCACTAAATACATACCATAACTTTCGTTTGGCATTTGTGGTCCATAAACGAGGGTAAAACGATCTGCACCTTGACCAATAAAACTAGTCAACGATTCAACTCCCTTCGTCTCCAAAATGAGTGATTCGCCTGCTTTGATATGTTTTTCAGTGGTGCGAATATCATTATCTTGCGGCCCCCAATAGTGAATAAAGAAATTAGGTGTATTTGAAGGAGGAAAAAAACCTTGCTTAATTAACCCAAAACTTGCGAAAGCACCAATGGTAATAACTACAAGCAATACAACTGTAATTGCTCGATAGTGCAAGGCATTCGTTAACAACGCTAAATAACTTTGATGAAAAAACGATGGTTTTTTTTGCCCCACATTATGTTGCTGTCCAACTTGGTAAAAGTATTTTCCCAATAGCGGGGTCAATGAGACGGCCAATATCCAACTTAACATTAGTGATATCAACACCACGGCAAATAAAGAGAATAAAAACTCCCCCGTTGCATCATCCGACAAACCTATGCCTGAAAATGCCGCTATACCTATAATTGTTGCACCAAGTAAAGGCCACTGAGTTCGCTTAACAATAAAGCTTGCCGACTCAAGGGCAGATTTTCCTTTTTCCATTCTTAGCATCATGCCTTCTGCAACAACAATAGCGTTATCAACTAACATTCCCATCGCAATCACCATGGCTCCTAGCGATATACGCTCTAACTGTAAACCATAAAGCCACATGATCAGCACGGTACCTAGAACGGTAACTAGCAAAGTGCCCCCAACAACAATACCTGATCGCCACCCCATAAAGACACAAAGTGCTAAAGTGACAACAATGACTGAAATCTCAAGGTTTAACACAAAACCATCAACGGCTTTATCAACAATCTTGGCTTGGTTATAGATAGAAGAAACACTAATCCCTGCTGGAAACTCTGACAATACACCGGCGAGTTTGACTTCAATATTATTACCTACTTCAACAATATTGACATCATTTTGTGCTGAAATAGATAAAGTTATCGCGCTTTGACCATTATAACGTTTCAAGTTGGATGGAATATCAATTGGCTGTAAACTCAGTGAGGCTATATCTTTAATTTTTATAGACGCGTTAGTACCTGGTAAAATAAAAGAGATATTTTCAATTTCTTCTATTTTATCGGTAGCCGCTTCAACAGCGATACGTATTTGCTTTTCGCCAACATAAACACGACCACCGCCGAACGGCATAAGATTATTGGATAATACCTGCTTAATATCAGGAAAAGACAACCCTAGACCCGCAATTTTATAGGAATCAATTTCTGCAACTATTTGCTCGGGTAAAATACCGTTTACCGACACTTTTGCTACGCCATCAACCGTCAGTAATTCTCGACGAATAATGCGTGAAAATTCACGCAGTTGATAAGCAGAAAAGTCAGGCGCGGTCAAAGCATAGTACAAACCAAAAACGTCACCAAAATCATCAATAACAGTAGGGTTGCCCGCCCCTAAAGGCAGCTGATTTTCAATATCTCTCATCCTTTTTCTTAATTCATCCCATATTTGGGGTAATAAAGGCCCACCGATATTTGGTTTTACTTCCATGGTTACTCGGGAAAACCCTGGTTTACTCTCGGATTTAACCTTATCAAGCTGCCACATTTGTTGAAGTGCAATTTCTATTTGCTCTGTCACTTCTTTTTCAACTTGCTCTGCACTTGCACCTGGGTAATAAGTCATAATGACGGATTGTTTAATGGTAAAAGCTGGATCTTCTAAACGACCAATGTTGTCCATTGCAATGATGCCGCCAATAAGAAAACACAAGGCAATCAACCAAACATTAATCGGTTTAGTTAATGAATAACGGGCAATATCCATTTTAGAACCCCGCCTTATATTCTTTGACTTTTAAGTTATTCCTCATTTTTGCAACCGCAGCCGAAACGACTTTATCTCCGGCTTTTATACCTTGTGCTACAACTACGCTGTCATGACGCAGTGTAGAGACTTCAATATTTACTTTTTCAACCACACTTTTTTCTGGGTTAAATCGCCATACATAAAAGCCTTCAGTTTTATCGCCCACTAAAGCATTTATAGGAATCATCAGTACTTGTTCATCTTGCTCAAGCATCTCAATTTTTACCGTTGCGCGCGAGCCAGGGTAGAATAGATTAGTGACTTCACCGTTAATGGCAAAGGTTACACTATAAGTTTGTGAGATAGGATCAGGCGTGGTTTCATGCTCTACATAGTGAATATCAAACACCTTATCTTCTTGATCAATAATATAGGCTGTTGCTTTAATATTTTGATTGCCAGCATTAGCCGTCATAATGCGTTCAGGGACTTGAAAAGAAAAGTAAAGCTGTGATCTATCTTGCAAGTTTGCCACCATATCACCAGCTCTGATATAGCTATTATTCTCTACATACCTAGCACCAACTACGCCATCAAATGGTGCTTTAATAGTACAGTAGCTTAACTCTTTCTTAGCATTATCCAATGCAATTTTGGTCAAAGTAAACGCAGATTCGGCATTATCTAGATCACGCTGAGAAATAAGATTTTTATTAAACATTTCCTTGATACGTCGAAGATTTCGACTGGCATCTTTGTGACGTGTTAAACTTTCGTCAACCTGACGCTGAAAAGATTCTGCATCTAGTTGAGCTAATTTTTGTCCCTTTACAACTTGACTACCTTCAACTAAATCTTCAAAAACTAAACGACCTGATACTTCAAACTTAAGATCGACATGAGTGACCGCCGAAACCTTAGCAGGAAATTCATGGGCAGGCTTTATACCCGAATGGGCAACACTCGTTAGTTGTACTACCAACGGCTTTTTATTATCAACTTCAACAACTTGATCGGAGCAAGCTTGAAGAAAAACAATAGAACTTATAATGAATAATCGAATCACGTTAATTTCACCTTATTTGAATCACCTCTAGCACACTTTGCGCTGGAGACATTTAAATATTAAATTTAATTACGGTCAAGTATGAAATATTATTAATAATGAAAAAGAGTTTTTATTGCTGCCCAAGGAGCGTTTTTACCAACACAGCTATAACGATGCCAATACTGCTTTAATAGGAAGGTATACAACTATTTTGTGTGAAATCTATATAAAAAATTGGGTTTAAAAGAAACTCTCTTTAAATTTGCTAGCGCATCACCATTATTAATGGCAACAATAACTCTTCCTCATCCCCTCAAAAAAAGGAAATTGGCTAGGGTCTGTTGATCTTTAGAGCTTGATTTTGCAGCGATTTATTGGGTATTTATACAAGGCAGAGCTTTTGTCATGTGGTTGTTCACATAAAAAAGCGATAACGCCGTAAAAATGTCCAACAAACACTGTTTGAAGGATTCGGCTAAAAGCGCTTTAACTCTTTGTTGAGTAGTATTTGCTTAGAATGACTAGGCTACACACTACTCGCCGCGATTAAAACGCTTTTATCTCGAA
>JASMAS010000044.1 GCA_030754235.1 Litorilituus sp. | reverse complement strand
CGATAACCACCAAGGGGGTAGAATGCGTACGTTGAGTTGACTGGTTTTAGCGTTTTCTGGGCTGTTAATATCATAGGCCTGAACTTCAAAAATGTAATCACCAGAATTTAGATTGGTGTAGGTTGCTCTGTTGTTGTAATTACCTGAGTTTGTGGCTGCGTCAATCCAACTTTTTTCAAGGCCTACTAACCGGTAACGGTAACGTACCTGGTTGGGGAGGTTTGGATTTGGAGAAACAAACTCAAAGCTTACTGGGGATTGTTTATAGGCTAGTTGAAGAAGGGATGATGAGTTTAGCTGTTTGGGTAAAGTAAATGTGTTATCAGTATTATAGCTAATGTTTATCTGTTTATTGGCAATATATAAGTTTGTAAATAACGGAGAGGGGATCTCTTGCTGTTTTATCTGTACAATATCCTCGGGGTTAAAGTAATAGAATCCATTTGTGCTACCAAAAAAAATACTCCCCTTACTAGAGAGTAAAGCCGAGTACTTTATAAATTCAGGGGAATATATTGAAAAATCAACACCAAAGCTTTTAACTTTATTAGTATTGGAAAGGATAACACTAATATCATTATTAGTTGTTAGCCATGTATGCTGCTTTTTATCTTGTAAAAGTGAGGCAATGTAATTGTTTTTTAGGGAGTTACTTTCGTTTATAGACTCTATCGTATTTTTCTTATTATTTAAGATGAATAGCCCTTGAGAATCAGATCCTAGTGAAATACTATCGTTATTGAGCAAAATATTGCTAATTGTCTTATTGTCTAAATAATCAAGTAATTTAATTTTATCATTTTCAAACTCTTCGTTAGTAACTTCAAAATTAATGAGTTCACCTTTTTGCGTTAACAAAGTGATTTTCGATGACATATTACGGAATAAAATATATTTGTGTTTTTTATTTTTTTTAAATTTTTTAAATAACTCTAGATGAGGGCTATACCGGCTCAAGTAACCGTCACTGTCAACATACCAAAGCGAATTATCAATAGTGAACGCATTTAAATTACTTGAATATTTCGATTCAATGTTCCACTTTTTGTGTTCATATATAGTGGTGTTTTGGTAATCATATTCATATAACTTATTGCTTTCGGTACGAAGAAATAGTTTGTTATGACCTGATATCACTTGCCATATGTTTTCATCAAAATTGATTTTTTCTTTGAGCAATTCATTGTTATTATTAAACCTAAATAGCCCTTGCTTTTCAGTCGTTAGCCAAATAATGCCATCGGATGTTTCAGTAAAAGATTCAACTCTATAACTTTTGTTTCCATCACTAGCTAAACCGTGGTGAAACAAGCTGCTCAGTGATGAGTATTTATTAACCCCACCGCCATAAGTCGCTAACCATATATTGTTATTATTATCTTTATACATGCCCATAAGCCAGTTTTCGCTTAAGGAGGTGTCTTTTTTATTATTCTGGTGACTTGTGATTGTATCATCTACTAAATTAACAATGTTTAGGCCTTTATGAGTCGCTATCCATACATGGCTATCATCATATTGAGTAATAGCGCGGATGTTATTTGATAGCAGTGATTGTTCATTTTTCTCTGTGTTATTGGCCGCGGTTAAATGCGACAGCAATTTATAGTCATCATCAATAATAAACAAGCCGTTATCGGTTGCTAACCAGTAATTATTGTCAATAACTTTACTATAATAGAGTGCTTGAGCATTCACTTGTAAGTCATACTTGTTTTTTTCTTGTAAAGAGCCGATATAAGTAAAGTTTTTACTGACTAAATGAATGCCGTTGTCATAACTTCCAAACCAAAAAGTGTTTTGCTTATCTTGAAAAATAGTTTTGATTTCTTTAAATTTATTATTGTAACCGCGTATATCAATACGAGTAAATGTAAGCTTGTTTGTGTTTAGTTGTAGTGTGTGTAAACCTTCACTTGTTGATACCCAAAGTAAATTAGTAAACTGTTGATTTTTACTTTTCTTGTTTTGGTATATATCCCAAATAATATTATCTCTAAGGGAGTGGTTATTATCAATGTGGTGTGTAAAGGTGTCAAAGTTGTCTAATTCTAAGTTATACCGGCTCAAACCATTTTCAGTACCCACCCACAGGGTGTTTTCACTGTCGATAAAAATTTTCCGAATAACATTGTCTGCAATAGAGTGGGGATCATTGTCGTTATGACGATAGGTCACAAAGTTGTTGCCGTCAAAACGATTGAGGCCGTCTTCGGTTGCAAACCAGATAAAACCTTGGTGATCTTGAGTGATACCAAAAACATTAGAATTTGATAATCCATCAGTGGTTGTTAGGTGGATGAACTTAAGAGTATCTGTTTGATAAGAGTCATTATCTTTAATTTCAAAGGGTTGATTATGAGCATAAACAACAGTTGACAAAAACGGTAGTGCAATGAAAAAACATGCCTGGAATCCCTTTCTTCTTAACGATGAAAAACCTGTTAATAGAGGTTGCATTGAAAAAGAAGTTAAAAGCTCTAAAAAAAGTAAAAACACAGTTTAACCTGAATTATTATATAGGTGAAATTGAAAATAAATTATTGTTATTTTACACGTAAAAAATAAAGCTATAGCCATTTAAAGTCATGCACAGCATTAAGTCAACTATTGTTAGCTGTTTAGTTTAAGTTGTGAGCGTTTAACATAACATTTTTATTATATCGGCAGTATTACTATTTTATTTTGCTTTTAATTGAGAAATTTTCAGTATGACTTATTACTTTGGTATTTAATAGCGCAGCTATTTTTTCTTCTTGAATCGTTTCACTAGTGGGACTTGATATCAGTATTAACCTGTCTGGTTTTGAAATGGCCATTAATTGCTCTTGAATAAATGATTTAACTTGATTTAGATTTAAAGACAATATTTCTGATAGTAGTTCTTCTTTGTGTGAGAAATTAGTATCTTTATTACATATGGCAGCCCAGAACCGTTGGCTTTTAATTCTTAAGTTACTGTCTTTTTCTTTTAATTGGCCGCTTAAACCTTGAATTAAGTGTTGCCAATTTTCAGCGGTAATATCGTTAAGTATTACTAAACTATTTTCGATAAATTCATCAATGGCTTGAGTTAAGGTAATAGCGTCGGTGTGTGGTGATTGAATATAAAAAGCGATGCCAGGGTAGCGATTAATAGGGATATAGCCAACGCCAACAATATAACCATACTGTTTTTCTGTGCGCATTTCCTGAAAAAAGAAAGGAGAAATTAAATGGCTTGTTACCATCGTTAAAGCGATCAGCCTGCTATCTCTTGTTGATAATGGTGTGTAAATTACAGCGGCATGATCATGCTCAGGAATAGTTAATGGTAATAGTAAGCTTTGTTGATCTTTAAACTCTATAACAGGACAAGAAACGGCGAACTTTTTGTGATAACAATGAGCGAATGCTTGCTTGATGTTTTCTATAATAACCTGAGCATGCTCAAGTAACCAATTTCCATGGATAAGCCCTTCAAGGGCGACTTGTTTAAATAGTTGCTGACAAAAATGTTGGTATTGGTTAAAGCTTATTTGGTTAAGAGCATTCGCTAACTCATGTGAACTTGGGTTGTTAGGCTGTGTTAAGGAGCTAAGGGTAGAGAAAATTTGCGATATTGATTTACTCTTGTCGCTATTTTGCCAATGAGTTATTAGCTGTTGCTTATAAAGAGAAAAGTCTTGTTCGTTTATATCGTGTGCTTGTAATCGATAGAGTAATTTATTCAAGAGTTTTGGTTGGTTTTCGCTAATGCCTGATATGTGTAAAGTAATGCCACCTTGATGTGCATAAAGGTGGTAATGGATCCCTGCAAGCTCGGCGTCATAGTTTTCTTCTGTAATGGTATTTGTATATAAATCAACAAATAAACGAGTCATCGCAATATTTTCAATACTCTTCACCGAGTAAGGGGAATCAATACCTAAGTAGATATATCCTTTGGGTACTTTAAAGGTTACATCTTGTTTATACCACATTGAAATGCCGCTTGAATTTTCTATTAACGTAGGAAGAACTTTAGGGTTAACGTCAGCATAAATGTGTGGGTTGGCACATATGTATGGATTAGCTTGCGGTAAAAATAAATGATACTTGGAAACACTGTGATGGTTGGGAGATGATAATTCTCGCCAATGAGCTATGTTCTGTGTACAGATTGATTTAACATGGTATGGCACTTGATACCAAAAGCTAGTTTTTGAAAAGTGGTTGTTTTGACTGACATGGGTAATACGTAAATTATCTGCGTTTAAATAACTCAATAACTGCGTTATGTTTTTATCAACCATACCAGACATGATGTAATCACCAAAAATATAGTCTTCAACGGGGTAGTGTTGCATATTAATGACTAGTTGGCTGACATTATCTAATGGCCGTGTTTTTTCATGATAGATAAAAGATAGCTCTGCAATAGCTTGTTTTTCTTGATAATAATGTAACGGTAAAGGGGATGACTTTAATAAACCTATATAAGAAAAAACCACAGAAACTATATCATTGATATGCTCTTCACCGAGGTCAGTCAAACTGATGCGAATATTAAAGTCTTTAAAATTTGAGCCGTTGATCCCCGAGCCGGCAGTTAGCCCCATACCCCATTGTTCATATTTTAGTTTGGCTAAAATACTGCCTGTACCTTCGTGACCCAGTAGGTATGCTAGCACCGATTCAGGTTTGTCTTGATAATATTTATCAATGCTTTGCATCGCAAAGCTAATAATTAATTGACGGTCATTTTTGACCGGACAAACATTAATCTGTATGCCTTGATGTTCAGCTAAATATAGTGGCTCTATTATGTCAGCAATTGGAGTATCTGTTGTTTTTATCTCTTGAAACATTTCTGTTGCAAGCCTAGAAAGTTCAGTTAATGATTGTGGACCTTCAATGGCTAATGTCATATAGCTAGCTTGGTAATACTGCTGAAAAAAGGCTTTAACTTCATGTACAATACTTTCACCGTATTTATCTGATAAAGTATCTGAGTTGCCTACCGAAAATTGTGAAAAAGGGTGGGCTTGGTTGGCAGTTTCTTTGTGAACATCGTATAAACGGCGAATGTCCTCTTTAAGCTTTAGTCTGAATTCAGCATCGATATTTTTACGTTCTTTGGTAATAAACTCTTCACTAAGCAGTGGCGCCTTGAAGAATTGGCTAAAGCGATCAAGTGCGCCGCTAAAATGTTGATGGTGAACGTCAAAGTAGAAACAAGTGTGCTCAGTTGCCGTCCACGCATTATTACTACCACCGTGTTGACTGATAAATTTATGATATTCACTGCCGTCAGGATATTTTTCGGAACCTAAAAATAACATGTGCTCAAGAAAGTGCGCTAAACCTTGTCTGTGTTTAGGATCATTAAAATGACCAATATTTACTGCTAAAGCTGCTGCCGATTTATCAGACTCGTCATTATGAATCAATAATACCCTTAAGCCATTAGTTAGGGTTAGTGATTGATATTGTTTTAAATCATTCGGGCTTTGCTTCAACGCATGGCTCCTGAGCTAATTAGTAAATTATACAGTTTCATTTTTTTAACAATAGGTTAACGTATCTAATTACTATATGGAATAACTAGATTTTCTTTATTCTTACTCGTTAATTTCAAAGGCAGCTAGATTCTATTACTATAGCCGTAAAAAATAAGTGTATAAACTTTTTCACAAATGCTTTTATATCGCCTATTAGCGATAAGAAAGTTTTTAGGCATGTTTAATAAAGAGTAACCAATGCAAATATATATTATGCGTCACGGTGAGGCTACCCCTCAAAATTTTTCTTCTTTAGAAGGTGACTCACTAAGAGCTTTAACAGAAAAAGGTTGTATAGAAGTAAAAAGGACAGCGCAATGGTTAGTAGATAAAAATGAGGTAGCGTACAATATTTTTGTTAGTCCTTACCTTAGAGCTCAGCAAACCGGTCAATATATTGTTGAAACGTTATCAACTAACGCTCCCCTAATAAAGATTGAGCTAGAAACCTTTGACGGTATAACCCCTGAGGGAAGTGCTCAGCAAGTACATGACTTTATCGATGGGGTTGTTGCCGCTGGTCTTAGTGATAGTAAAGCCATTTTATTTGTTTCTCATATGCCGTTCGTGAGCTTCTTGGTTGCTCAATTAACTAATAGCCAAAATACACCTATTTTTGCGACGGGAGCTGTGGCTCATATTGACTATAATGTGAAGCGAATGCAGGGGAAGCTACTTGAAATATATACATCTTCCAATGATTAGCTAAGCGTTAAGTTAAATCAAACTTATCTTTTAACTCTATCAGTGCTAATAATGCTCCATTACCTCCCCACTCAAGAGGTGCTTGATGAAAAGCCATCACATTGGGGTGTTGTACTAACCAGTGGGGAACTTTATTTTTTAAAATTCTCGAGCCAATTCCATGGATAATGCATATACAATGTGCATGTTCTTTTTGGCAAGCATAGAGTAAGGCTGCTAATTCTTTTTTAGCTTGATGCAGATCTAAACCATGCAAGTCTAGAATCAGATCAGGTTGATAAACACCGCGACGTAAATTCTTTGCTTCAAAACTGCTGACATCACTTCGTACATATTTCACTGGGCCTTCAATGGCTAAATTAGGTTCATATTCGTCAGAAAAGTGAAACTGAGCAAGTATTTTATTGGCTTTTTTATCACTATGACTTCTTTTAGGCTTGCTGGTTGTTTTTTCAAAGTGTATTGTGTCAGCCACTATTGGGTTGACCTTACCAATAGTATCTTGAAAGAGCTTTTTGTCGTCTTCTGTAGGCAACATGTTAATTGTCTTTTTCTTTTTCATGGCGGAAGTTTAAGAATATCTGCTCCGCTTTACAAGAAGATAATCTTGTGAAAGTTATCTTTGTTTAAAACAATTAGGAAAATCATTTGTGAATAAGTTAACTTCAGTGACGAATCAACTGCATTCTATTGCTGATTATTGTCGATATGGTGCAACCCTATTTAACCAAGCAGAGTTGTTTTATGGTCATGGCAGCGATAATGCATTTAGTGATGCTTATACTTTGGTTATGTATGCGCTTTCACTGCCGGCTGAACATGATAGCAGCTTAATGGCTTGCCGCTTACTTGAGTCAGAGAAAGAGTATATATTGGCCTTGTTTAAACGTCGTGTTGAAGAGAGAATTCCGGTTGCCTATATCACGAATATTACTTATTTTTCTCAGCTCCCTTTTTATGTTGACGAGCGAGTGTTGATACCGCGTTCTCCTCTGGGGGAATTAATAGAAAAACAATTTTCCCCTTATATATCAGAACAAAAAACACCTAAGCGTATATTAGATTTGTGTACAGGTAGTGGCTGTATTGCCATTGCTTGTGCTAGTTATTTTGCTGGTGCTGAAGTTGATGCGGTTGATTTATCTGTTGATGCATTGAACGTTGCCCAAATAAATATTGAAAACCATGGTGTTAGTGAACAAGTTATTCCAATTCAGTCTGATGTTTTTTCTGGGGTTGAAGGGCAAAGTTATGATTTAATTGTCACTAATCCTCCCTATGTTGATCAACAAGACATAGACACTTTACCGGCAGAGTACCATCATGAACCTGAAATGGGCTTAGGATGTGGTGCTGACGGTTTGGATATTGTGCGAAAAATTTTGGTGCAAAGTGCTACTCACCTTAATGATAATGGTTTATTGTTTTGTGAAGTAGGAAATTCTGAAGTACATGTGAAAGCTTTGTATCCTGATGTGCCTTTTACTTGGCTTACGTTTGAGCGTGGAGGGCATGGTGTATTTATGCTCACAAAGGAACAGTTAATTGAGTTTGCTGCAAGATTTTATGCGGCGTTAAAATAAATTTGAAAATTTGATCAGAAGGCGTTGGAGTCATAATGTCAGGCAATACATTTGGAAAGCTATTTACAGTTACCTCGTTTGGCGAAAGCCATGGGTTAGGTTTAGGTGCTATTATTGACGGTTGCCCGCCAGGAATAGAATTATCGGAAGCAGATTTACAAATTGATCTTGATAGGCGTCGACCTGGTACCTCGCGCTATACTACTGCGCGTAATGAGGCTGATCAAGTTAAAATTATGTCAGGCGTTTTCGAAGGTAAAACAACAGGTACCCCGATTGGATTACAAATAGAAAATACTGATCAACGCTCAAAGGATTACGGTAATATCGCTCAAAGTTTTCGTCCCGGTCACGCTGATTATACTTACTGGCAAAAATATGGCCTGCGTGATTATCGAGGCGGTGGTCGCTCATCTGCACGAGAAACGGCCATGCGTGTAGCAGCAGGAGCTATTGCGAAAAAGTATTTGGCGCTAAAATTTGGTATAAAAATTCAAGCTTGTGTCACACAAGTTGGTGATGTTTGTGCACAAGGAGTTAATGGTGCACAACTGGATTTTCAACGCATTGACTGGCAAGAAGTGGAAAACAACTTATTTTTCTTTCCAGATAGCAGCAAAATTGAAACTTTAGAGCAACTTTTAAAAAATACAATTCGAACTAAAGACTCTATAGGCGCTAAAGTGAGTGTTGTTGCTAGCAATGTACCTGTTGGTCTTGGTGAACCTATATTTGATCGTTTAGATGCGGAAATTGCCCATGGTTTAATGAGTATTAATGCGGTAAAAGGTGTCGAAATTGGTGATGGCTTTGCTGTAGTAAATCAAAAAGGCTCTGAGCATAGAGATGAATTAACACCTCAAGGTTTTGCGAGTAATCACGCTGGCGGTGTGTTAGGTGGTATTTCATCAGGGCAACAAATTATTGCTCATCTTGCTTTAAAACCAACGGCAAGTATTGGTGTAAGCGGTAAAACTGTTGATTTAACTGGAGAGTCTACTGATATTATTACACGAGGTAGGCATGATCCCTGTGTAGGTATTCGAGCGGTACCTATTGCAGAGGCAATGTTAGCGTTAACCTTGATGGATCACTACTTAAGGCATAGAGCACAAAATGCCGATGTGGTTTGCAATACCCCTGTCATTACCCAGTGATAATCATCTTTTCACTGGCATCACATTGCCGCTGTCAGTTGGAAAAATAAGGAATAAGGTATAAGGTTTGTCACTATTTTTCCGACTAGCTTCTAATTATTTTTTTTACTTTGCAATACTTGGTTTAACCTCTCCTTATCTTTCAGTATATCTTGATGCTAAGGGGTTTAATTCAATAGAGTTAGGTGAAATTTTTGCCATTCTCACGGCGGCTAAAATTGTTGCGCCAAGCTTGTGGGCAATTTTAGCTGATAAAACGGGTAAGCAATTATTAATTATTCGTTTAGGGGCGCTGAGTGCTTTAGCAAGTTTTACTTTATTATTTTGGTTAAACAGTTATTGGCCCATTAGTTTTGCTTTAGCTTTATTTACTCTTTTTTGGACGGCTATTTTACCGCAACTTGAAGTGCTGACATTAAATACTGTCCGACATAGTAGTAAAATTTATGCGCGTGTTCGTTTGTGGGGAAGTTTAGGTTTTATTGCTCTTGCTGTTGTCGCTGGGCAAGTGATGGAACTTGTGACGAGTAAGGACTTTACTTTTGCTTTTACCTTAATGGGAACCCTGATCTTATTGTTATTACTTATTTCGACATTAAGGATAAAATCCTATAAAAAAGTGGAGCAAAAACAACATTCAACTTCTGCAATACTGACCAAGTTCACTCAAAGCAGTTTTGTTATCTTTTTTATATCAGGTATATTATTGCAAATTAGCTTTGGTCCTTATTATGGTTTTTTTGCCCTTTTTTTAAGAGATTTAGGTTATTCTGGTTTAGCTATTGGCCTGTTGATTTCACTTGGTGTGATTGCTGAAATATTGGTATTTATATTTGCTGGTTTTTTCTTTAGAGCTTTTACCGTGAAGCAACTAATTATTTTTAGTTTCGCTGTTACCGCCTTTCGTTGGTATTGTGTTGGTATTTTTGCAGACTCAGTGTGGATATTATCACTAACCCAGTTGATGCATGCCGCAAGCTTTGGCCTATATCACAGTGCTAGCATGTTGTTTATTAGTCGACATTTTTCATCCGCTCAACAATCAAGAGGCCAAGCGATATACCTTGGTGGTGTTTATGGTTTAGGCGGCGCTATTGGAGCATATTTAGCGGGCGTATTATGGCTTGATGGTCAAGGTGCAACATCCACATTTCTCGTAGCAAGTGCTGCAGCTCTATTATCTACCATATTAATGGTTTTTTTTACGGATAAAAAAGCCCAGTTAAAAACTGGGCAAAAATAAATAACAATAATAAAAGGAGGAGTTTAGCAAGTTAACTTTGGTTAAGTAAGCTTTTACCGTTAATTGCTATTTTACGTGGCTTTAAGGCTTCGGGTATTTCTCTTTGCAAGTCAACATGCAATAAACCATTTTCCATAAAAGCGCCAATCACTTTCACATGGTCGCCTAATTGAAACTTCCGCTCAAAGTTGCGCTCTGCAATACCCTGGTGTAAAAATTTTCGAGTATTTTCTTGGCTATTGTTATTCGTATTTTTAGTGCCAATAATAATTAAACTGTTTTCTTTTGATTCAATATCAATATCTTCTTGACTAAAACCAGCAACGGCCATTGTAATGCGGTATTGGTCTTCTGCAAGTAGTTCAACATTATAGGGCGGGTAAGATGATTGTTTGTCGGCGCGCGAAGCTTTATCTATTAAACCTGCTAAGTGGTCAAAACCGATAAATGAACGATATAAAGGGCTAAAATCTGTTGATGTACGCATAATAAAAATATCCTAATAATTAGCAATAATAATATTACTTTAAGCAAGTCATGTTAGCGTGGTTATGTCTATATTGGTTACTTTTACCAACTAGGTTGCATAAAAGTTGTGCTACGCTGATAATATAGATAACTTAGCGACAATAATTGTTAAAGTAAAACAGCCTTTCTTACCTATATTCAGGTATTAATGAACAGGCCATGAGTTAATGTAGCCCCGTATGGCGACTACATTAATAAAGATGGGGGTTATGTGATTTTTTTCAATAAATAAAAAGGTTTTATTTTTTAAGTTGTTGAATTTTAACTGTTTATTTTTTTGTCTGTTTTGTTAAGGGGGGAGCAGTGGACTCATTTTTTAGCACTATCACTGGAGCAAGGTTTTTGACCGCTGTTAGGGCTTTTACGTAGTCAGGATGTTGTGAGATATTTTCAACTAATTCTTTATATTTGATTTTTCCTTGGGCATCTATTATGAAAATAGCACGGGTTAATAAGCCCATGTTTTTTATGATTAAACCATACTTGGCACCAAAATCATGCCAGACAGCATCAGAGAAAATTTTTATTTGCTCAACATTTTCTATTTTACAAAAACGTTTTTGGGCAAAAGGTAAATCGTTACTTATAGTTAGTACGGTAATGTTTTTAGGAAGTTTTGCACTTTCTTCATTAAAACGCTTTGTTTGAATAGAGCATACCCCTGTATCTAAGCTAGGTACTACTGAGATAAGTAACGTTTGGCCTGAAAAGTCAGACAATTGTACAGGGGTGAAGTTTTTATCAACGACGTTAAAGTTTGGTGCTTGTTCACCTAAATTAACTTGGTTTCCTAATAAAGTAACAAATTTATTATTTGCTTTAACTAAATTTTGAGTTTCAGTGAGTGTGTTTTCAGGAAAAACATAAGCTTGAATAGGGTAACTTATTGCTATAGTGTTAAAAAATAGTGGAAATAAAAGTTTATTAAGGGTAGATAATTTCATCATTAATTGGAATAATTGGTGTATAAAATTTGAGTTTACCGTTTTTCGTATTAATTTTCCTCATTATTTTTTCTATTATAAATAATGAGCTTTTCAAAGAATTAGGCTTTGTATGTCAACTAAACTATTAATTTGTGATGATTCAAATATGGCACGTAAGCAGCTAGCACGTTCTTTGCCCGATGGCTGGGATGTTGATATTAGCTTTGCTGCTGATGGTGTTGAAGGTATTGAAGCAATAAAAGCAGGTAAAGGCGATGTGTTATTACTTGATTTAAATATGCCTAACATGGATGGTTATCAAGTACTTGAAACTATACTTCAGCAAGACTTACCGACATTAACTATAGTTGTTTCTGGGGATATACAACCTGAAGCACATAAAAGAGTTACCGGGCTAGGCGCGTTAGACTTCATTAAAAAGCCTGTTAATAAAGAAAAGTTGACCGAAGTTTTACGATCGTACGGTGTCTTTACTGAAGAAGATTTTATTAAAGCGCCTGAGAGTTCTCCTGCTAGTCCAGATACTGTTGCGAGTGAAACTCAACCAGAAAAAGAGCAAAAAGCTCCTTTGAAAATCACTGCAGTTGAAGCTTCAAAACCTATAATTACGCCTGACTTAGAACTGTCTGCTGAATTACGAGATTGCTATCAAGAAATTGCTAATGTCGCTATGGGTCGAGCAGGCGATTTATTAGCCCGTTTATTGGATGTGTTTGTTGAATTACCTATTCCAAATGTTAATTTTATTGAAGTTAGTGAATTAAGGATGGCTTTAAAGGATGTTGAGGTAAATGACAGTACCTCAGGAATTTGCCAAGGTTTTATTAGTCCGGGTATATCAGGCGAAGCGTTACTTATTTTAAATGATTCAAGTTTTAGAGATGTTGCTGATTTAATGAATTATCAATATCAAGCAGATAAAGGTACAGAACTAGAATTGCTAATGGATTTGGCAAATGTACTTATAGGTGCTTGTTTAAAGGGGATATCAGAACAATTAGATATCAATTTCAGTCAAGGGCACCCTGTAGTCTTAGGCCAACATAGAAAAATATCAGAATTAATTGCCAACACTAGCAATAAATGGAAAAAAACATTAGCGATAGAAATAAGCTATAGTATTGAGAATTACCCAGTCAAATGTGATTTATTGTTATTGTTTACTGAAAAATCAATGAAAACATTAAACAATAAGCTGTCTTACATGCTTGATTGAATTATTAAAAGCTAAGCATAACTTTACGGAACTGTTCTATGTCGTTAGAATCCTCACAATTAAATGAACTACATTGGTTGATGGAAATGTTGCATAACATTGATGTTGGCTTAGTTGTGGTTGATAAAGAGTATAAAATACAAATTTTTAATGGTTTTATGGAAAATCATAGTGGTTTATTACCCAGGGAAGTAAAAGGGGTATCTATTTTTGATTTGTTTGAAGAGATCCCTCAAGATTGGTTTGAGCGTAAAGCAGAGTCCGTTTTTTTACTCAAAAACAAAGCCTTTACTATATGGGAACAAAGACCCTATCTGTTTAAATTTAATAGTTATCGCCCAGTGACGGGTAATTCAGATTTTATGTATCAAAATACTACCTTTATGCCATTGCTTTCATCGACTGGGGAGGTAAGTCACCTTTGTCTGTTAGTTTATGATGTAACGGTTAATGCGGTGCATAAAATAAGTTTAGAAAAAGCTAATGAAGAGTTAGCGATTCTAAGTCAAACCGATGGATTGACTAAATTATTTAATCGTATTCACTGGGAAAGCTGTTTACAAACAGAATACAAGCGATGGACGCGAAGTCATCACTCAAGCTCATTAGTTATGCTTGATATTGATCATTTTAAAAATGTTAATGATACCTATGGCCATATGGTCGGTGATGAGGTTATTCGTCATCTTTCTGCTTTAATACGTCAACATGTAAGAGAAACCGATGTCTCTGGGCGCTATGGTGGTGAAGAGTTTGTGATACTACTTTCTGATACCTCACTCAAAAATTCTTATGTTTTTGCCGAAAGGTTAAGAAAAGAAGTTGCCCAGTCTGTCGTTAAATATAATGATATTGAGCTTTCGTACAGTATTAGTATAGGTATTGCAGAAGTTGAACCTTGTATCCGTAATTATGAAGCTTGGATAGAATGTGCTGATGCTGCGCTTTATCAATCAAAAGAAAATGGGCGTAATAAAACTAGCCTACACTCAAAGCAACAAGTTAAATAGCATAAGCTACTTATCGTTAGCCATCAACTAATCCCTTTTATTTTGCATAAACATGACTAAAATAAAAGGGATAAACATCATTAAAAACAAAGTCAACTTTGGCCATCGGCTATAAGGTGTAGTGCCTTGAACTAATGGCACTTGTGCTTTTAAAACCATTTCTTTAAATTGCGGTAGAGTATCAATAAAGTTTCCTTGATGATCTACTACAGCAGTAATACCGTTATTTGTGGCTCTAAGTAATGGTTTTCCAAACTCTAATGCGCGCATTCGCGCTATTTCCATATGTTGATGTGGCCCATGAGAGTTTCCAAACCATGCATCGTTGCTAACGGTTAAAATAATATCTGTTTCATTGGTTAAATTCGCTGATAGTTGATGGGGAAAAGCAATCTCAAAGCACAACAATGGTAACAGGTTTAAGTTGTTTGCTATTAAATTTTCTTGTTGATAATTACCTCGACTAAAGGATGACATAGGGAGGTTAAAAAGTGGCGCTATTGGTCTTAACCATTCTTGAAAAGGAATGAACTCACCAATGGGGAGTAAATGGTTTTTGGAATAGCGGTTGCGATGAAAATAGGAATATCCTTGTTTATCATTGCCATTTTTTGGCCCAATTACAATCAAGCTATTAAAGTACTCTTTAGATTCAAAGTTATAATTGATGATGCCAGTGATGACAGCGGTATTATTTAACAGCGCAGAATTGTTCACTGTGATTAAATAATCTTGCACACTCGGTTCAAGAGCTGGGATAGCTGACTCAGGCCAAATAATAATGTCGGCATCATAATTTACCCGACTAAGATCTAAATACTTGAGCATGGTTGGCCATTCTTGCTCAGGAGCCCATTTTTTTGCTTGAGCAATATTCGCTTGTACTAAAGCCACCTTGGTTGTCTTATTTGTGGGAGTTACCCAAGTCACTTGTGAAAGTATATAACTACAACCTAGTATAGTTAGCAGCAAAGCTGAGGGGAGCATTAAAGTGTTTTGTCTGTCACGGTGCTTCAATATGATAAATACTTTCGTCAAACAAATATTAAAGGTGATAACCAACGCCGTTATACCTACTTCACCTATTAACGGAGCGAAAGAAGCTAAAGGACTTTCAATTTGACTATAACCTAAAGATAACCAGGGAAAGCCAGTTAAGAAAACAGAGCGTAAATATTCTCCCAATAACCAAAAGGAAGGCAATAACCATAAATTTAATCTATTGTTTGGTGACAATCGCCCAGTTAAGTAGGTAGCAAATGCAGGAAAAATTGATAAATAAAGGCATAATAACAACATTAAGCCGACAGATATAATAAGCGGTAAACCACCAAATTGATCAATACTAACATGTACCCAACTGATGCCACTTGCAAACCAACCAAAAGCAAAAATACCGACAAGCTTACTTGCTTTTTTTGGGCTAAGAGCATTAATTTGATAAAAAACAATGCTTGGAATGGTGAGCGTTAAACACCATAAAGAAAATGGTGCATAGGCAAAAACTAAACTCAGCCCTGCTAGAAAGCATAACCAGTTTTGTTGGCTCACTAGGTTTCGTTTAACCAATAACACCAGAGCTAAAAAAGTTGAAGCAATGTTAGCACTAGTCACTCAGTTTTCCATTGATTTTATGCTGTTTAGCCACAGTGACTTGTAACATTTGCAGTCTTCTGGTGTCGGCAGCTAATACTTTAAATTCATAGTGACCGATGGTGACTTGTTCGCCCTTTTGTGGCATGTGGTTTAACTGTTGTATAACAATACCGGCGATAGTATCTGCTGATTTTTCATCAAATTGACAATTAAAATATGCGTTGAAGCTTTCTAGTTCTGTTAAGGCTCTAACCAGGTAAACATTACCGGCAAGTAATTTGATATCTTCTTCAATTTCGTCATCGGTTTCATCTTCAATTTCACCAACAATTTGTTCAAGAATATCTTCGATGGTAATAACACCTGATATTCCGCCATACTCATCAGCTACAAGAGCCATATGATATCTGTTTGAGCGAAACTCTTTTAATAGAGGCTCTACCTTTTTGCTTTCAGGGACAATGATGGCGGGGCGTATAATGTCTTTTAAGCTAAACTCTTTAGTTTCGTGATTAAAAGCAAAAGCTAAGATATCTTTTGCCAATAAAATGCCATCGACATGATCTATGTCTTCATTAATAACAGGGAAGCGAGAATGGCCAGACTCGAGAATTATGGGTAATAGTTCATCAAGGTTTTGATTTCGATCTATAGTGACCATTTGTGAGCGAGGTATCATGATATCGCGCACTTTCTTTTCAGAAACTTCTAATACCCCCTCAATCATTTGCCTTGTTTCAATGTTGATTAACTCGCGATCTTGAGCGTCGGCTAATACATCAACGAGTTCGTCTTTATTTTTCGGCTCAGGACTAAACCATTGAACTATTTTGTTCAAAAATGGCTTGTTTTTTGAGCCGTTAGTAGGGTGGGGGTTATCATCGCTCATAGAGCTTGTTATCTTCCTTTAATTATTTATTAAAAACTTATCTTATTTATAACGAAAATTAGCTTTCATAAGGGTTATTTATAGCTAATTCAGCTAATATTTTTATTTCTAATGCTTCCATTTCTACTGCATCATTGTCGTTTATATGATCATATCCCAGTAAATGCAAGCACCCATGAATTACCATATGAGCCCAATGATCAAATAAAGCCTTATTTTGCACTTTAGCTTCTTGTGCTACCACTTGAGTACAAATTACTAAATCTCCTAACAAATTAAGTTCAATACCATCGGGGATCTCAAAAGGAAAGGATAATACGTTTGTCGGTTTATCTTGTTGGCGATATTGGTAATTAAGTTGTTGACTTTCTTGGCTATCAACAAGTCGAATAGTTAATTCAAAAGCATTATGACTTACATGGTTTAATACAGTATCTACCCAATGCTGAAACTGAGTTAGACAGGGGATGTTTAGTACTTCACTGGCTATTTGTAAGTCAACAACATGGCCCATTATTTGGTCCCTGATGTGGAGTTATATTCTTTATTGCTTTGTTGAGCACTTTGTTGGTGTTGTTGTCGATTATGTTTTTGCTCATAAGACTCGTAAGCTTCCACCACTCTAGCAACAACAGGGTGACGTACAACATCTTTGGCTTGAAAAAAGTTAAAGCTTATGCCTTGAATGTTTTGTAAAACTTCAATGGCATGGCGAAGACCTGAGCTTTGATGTTTTGGTAAATCAACTTGGGTGATATCACCGGTAATCACAGCACGTGAATTAAAACCAATACGTGTTAAAAACATTTTCATTTGTTCAACCGTTGTATTTTGACTTTCATCTAAAATAACAAAGGCATCATTTAAGGTTCTACCCCTCATGTAAGCTAATGGAGCGATTTCAATAACATTTCGTTCAATAAGTTTTTCAACACGCTCAAACCCTAGCATTTCAAAAAGTGCATCATAAAGTGGTCGTAAGTAAGGATCTATTTTTTGAGATAAATCACCAGGTAAAAAACCTAACTTTTCTCCTGCTTCTACTGCAGGGCGTGTTAACAATATACGCCTAACTTCTTGTCGTTCTAAGGCGTCAACGGCACAGGCGACAGCCAGGTAAGTTTTACCCGTACCGGCAACCCCTATGCCAAAGCTAATATCATTGGTGATAATGTTTTGAACATAACCTTGTTGATTACCATTACGAGGTTTGACCATGCCACGTTTAGTTTTTATGGTAACCATTTTGTCGTAATTGCTGCCAAGCGCTGAGGATTCTTTGCTAATAGGCTCTTCTTGTTCAAGTAAATTAGCCTCTAAAATGGCAAGGTGAACCATTTCATCGCTAATCAGCGTGCCTTTCCCTTTTACATCCGCGGTTTCTATATAAAGATTTTTTAATAACTTAGCGACGACTTGACAGTTATTATCACTGCCCAAAATAGTAAATTGATTACCACGGTAACTTATTTCTACACCTAAGCGGCGCTCAATGGTTTTAAGGTTATTATCCATTGGGCCACAAAGGTTAGCTTGTCGATCATTGTCGACAGGAGAAAGTCCTAGTTTAATTTTAGCGGCTGTGCTCAAAGTGCTTTCTACTTATTTAATAATTAAGGGGTGTATGTACCTACGCCTAATTCATCAAGGCTATTGATGATTGATTTAGACGACTTATGGTGATTATTTGCTAAAATATCAGCAGGTGAATGTGCAATTCGTAAACCCATATCACTCTCTTGACGAATTAATTCACCACGCAAGGAGTTAGCATAAACATCGGTGATTTTTACGTCGACAAATTGCCCAATAACTGAAGGTGGGGCAACAAAATTAACCGTACGATTGTTTTCTGTTTTACCACGAAGTTCCATTGGGTTTTTCTTTGACGGGCCTTCAACAAGAATACGTTGTTCGGTATTTAACATTTGTCTGGCAATGCGCAACGCTTGTTGAGTAATTCTATCTTGTAAAATTTGTAAACGTTGTTTTTTAGTTTCATCGCTAATGTCATCAGGTAGGTCCGCTGCTGGTGTACCAGGTCGAGCACTGTAGATAAAACTAAAACTGATATCAAAGTCTATCGCTTCAATTAAATTCATCGTCGCTTCAAAGTCATCATCACTTTCACCGGGGAAACCAATGATAAAATCAGAAGACATACAAAGTGCCGGGCGCGCTTTTTTTAATTTTCGAATTTGTGATTTATATTCTAATGCAGTATGACCGCGTTTCATTTGCGTTAAAATACGATCACTACCACTTTGAACCGGTAAGTGTAAATGGTTAACTAGCTCAGGTACATCAACATAAGCTTCAATAATATCAGCTGTAAACTCGACAGGATGAGAAGTGGTGTAACGAATCCGATCAATACCATCAATAGAAGCTACAAGCCGCACTAAGTCAGCAAAGCGGCAAATACTGCTGTCGTGCATTTCACCACGATATGCATTAACATTTTGTCCTAATAAATTTACTTCACGTACTCCTTGCTCGGCTAATAGGGCTATTTCATACAGTACATCATCAAGTGGACGACTGACTTCTTCCCCCCGAGTGTAGGGGACTACACAGAAAGTACAGTATTTACTGCACCCTTCCATGATGGAAACAAAGGCACTTGGGCCTTCTGCAACAGGTTCAGGCAAGCGGTCAAACTTTTCTATTTCAGGAAAGCTTACATCAACGATAGGATTACTACTACGATAAAGTTGATTTAGCATTTCTGGCAGCCGATGCAGAGTTTGAGGACCAAAAACCATATCGACAAAAGGAGCGCGTTGACGGATAGCATCACCTTCTTGTGAGGCAACGCATCCACCCACTCCGATAAGTAGATCAGCCTTTTTATCTTTTAAGTTTTTCCAACGTCCTAGTTGGTGAAATACTTTTTCTTGTGCTTTCTCTCGAATAGAACAAGTGTTAAGTAAAATAACGTCAGCATTTTCTGCCTCTTCTGCTAGCTCAAAACCATGGGTTGAGTCTAATAATTCAGCTATCTTTTGCGAGTCGTACTCGTTCATTTGACAGCCCCAAGTTTTGATATATAACTTTTTACTCATTTACTTCACTCTTTACGCATTATATCTGTGAATAGAAATCACTTGTCTGAGCAGGTAAACCTGGCCCCATAGACAAAAAGAGACGTATTTTATATTAAATTGAGGCGTATTTCGAGCTTATTAATAATGTTGATTTAAGGGCAGACTTAACACGAGTTGACTACCGTTATTTTGCTCGTTGAAGGTATTTATTGAGCCTCTATATTTATTGGTGATTTGACGAATATAATACATTGAAATATCAAAGTGGAACTTATTATTAAAATTGATAAAACTATCACCATCATCATAAATGTTTAACCACACTTTGCTCTTTAAAGTTTGCATTTTTACTTTAAAATTACGGCCACTGCCTTTGGTAATAGCGTATGATATTGCTTCAAATGTAGCGCGATATAAGTCTGCTTGAAGTTCATAAGCTAGCGTTTTTTCGTCAATATTAAGTTGATAGCTTAAGTTGACTTGATATTTATGTTGTAAATATTCACCGAGAAAAGGAATAGCCAACGAGAGGGGATTCCCATCTAGGCTATTTGGCTCAGATGAAGCATGTTGACTGTCTAGATCATCAAGACATTGAGTTAATAATGAAGTACACCTTTGAGTATCACCTTGGTTTATTAATTCTTGGGCTAGGGTTAAGTTTCTTTTCACTTGCATGCTAATTTTAGTATAGCTATTGATGTCTCTTTTTAAAACGTCATGGACGTAGCTAATTGATTTACTGCGCAAATAGAATAGCCAAGTTACCAGTAATATGCTGGAAAAGAGTATTAGAACATAGGTAATGCGAATTTTTGGTGTCCAGTACCAAGGGAAGGCAACGTTTATTTCTGTATAAGCTTTATGATTGCTCCATTGCCCTAAGCTATTTGTCGCCATTATCTCAATATTATATTGTCCTGAAGCTAAGCCTGTTAAGGTGAGTTGGTTGTCGTTAATATAATTCCAAACACTATTGTTTAAACGATAGCGAAACTGTTTCTTGACTCCTGGACGATAATCTAAACTAGCCAAATCAAGTGTGATGACGTCATTACCACTATTGATATTAATGGACTTATTTAATAAATATGATTTACCAGAAATAGTGGTCTTACTGATGTATGTTTTAGGGTGAAATGGTTTTTCTGAAGTTAAATCTAACGATAAAATACCACCGTAATGAGAGGCATAAACAATATTGTTATGTATCAAATTACTGCCAACAAAAAAATATTGTCCGGTATTTTCTATCATACTCAGTTGGTAGTTCTTTGGGTTGAATCGATATAACCCAGGTCTACCTGAAACCCAAACTTCATCATGCACAAGCAACATGCGGCTAAAAAGAAAACCTTGACCAAAATGTGCTAGTACATCACCTTGATTATTAAACGCCAAAACGCCATCCCCTAGCGTTGAGGCAAAAATTTTATTATCAACTTCTATTAAAGAAATAACTTTGCTTGCAATAGGTAGTTTTAAATTTTTAATACTCTTATTATTGTTCTCAATAATATCAATACCCGTTGAAGTAGCTAACCAAGTTTTGCCGCTATTGAGAGGTAATACGTCGATAATTTCACTTGTGCTTAAGCCTTGTTTAACCGTTATATTATCTATAAGCGTTTTTGTCGTTAAATCATAGATGTAGAGCCCGTTGTTGTTGGTGCCCAAATAAAGTAAATTATCCTTTTGAACCATAACGAGAATCAATTTATCATTCTCAGGGAAGTCTACTTTACTGACTTGTTGGCTGCTTTTATCAAGTTGCCATAAGCCATCAAAGGTGGCAATGTATAAAGTGTTATTAATTGTTTTAATTTTTGATATGCGCAACGCTTTGTTAGTGAAGTTTTTGTTGATATCTTTTGTGAAAACAGCGCTCTTAAAATTTTGTAAGCCTGCGCCATAACTGCCCATGATAATGTCATCACCATGCAATGCCACTTTATTGGCATTGATACTAATATCAAATATCTTAGGGGTGTTTTTGATTGTGCTTTCTATTAACTGCTCTATGCCTTGAGTACTGACTAACCATAAAACACCTGAACTGTCTTGTAAAAAGCTTCTTATTCTGACCGGCTTAGTATTACCAAATTTATGTGAAAGGCTCTCTAGGGTTTTTCCTGAAAATTTATTGATAATACCTTGGCTACTAACCGTAAAAAAGTTATCACTATGATACTCTTTTGTTACGGCATAAATATTTTCTGATGATACTACTGAGGATTTATTACCTAAGTGATCTAAAAAATAAATACGGCTTTCTGTTATGGCAATAACGCCAGAAGACAGAGCTGTAATAGCAATGATGGGCTCTGGAAGTAACTGTGTTAATTTGTTGTTGTTTACTTGGTATAAGCCTTTTTTGCTAGAGATATAAACATGCCGGTCATTATGAACTATTTCTTTTATTTTTATATTGTCATCAATTAGGTGTGTTTTTTGAGTGTTTACTTGGTAACGATATAACTTATCACGGGTACTAATATAGTAATTCCCTTGGAAACTGGCTACGTCGTATAAACTTTTACGCTCAATATCCGTGACTACTTTCTTGGCCTGTCCTGTATCAGGGTCGAAATGCCATAATCCATCTTTTTCACTGGCGAGTAAAAAGTGTTCTTTATCAATGGCCACATCATGTAACCAATTAAAAGGTAGTGGCCACGCCGGGTTATTTGATGAAAAGGTAATGGTTTGCTTGCTATCATAGCGAGTGATACCGCCTTGGCTAGTTAACCAAATAAAACCTTTTTTATCTTGCACTATACCATTAACGTTTGCCATGGTGTTAATGGCTAAAGTATTGTTTGCTAGTGCAGCAAAACTGGTAAAAATATAAAAAGCAAAAAAAAGTGACAATTTATTTTGCCACTTAAGATATGTAAATAATTTAGATAATGCTTTTGGGGTTTTTATTGTCATCATCATGGTCTTGATCGCCGCAAGCGGCAAATACCTTGGGTAATTGCTCAGTGTTATTTGGTTTTTGCACCAAAAGGTAGGTAGGTTTTCTTGGTGAATCACTGTGTTTTTTATTCGCCCATGCTTGACGTATTTGCTCTGCATGTTGCTTTCCATATTTTGTTTCAAAGGCAAGGGCGATCATTTCAAGGCCAAAATCGTCCATTACCATAATTGCATTGTTATGGTAGCCACTTGTGGTGTCAAAATCTATATCTACTGTTAATATTTTATCTGATGGTAATACTAAATCTGCCCGAAGATTAGCAACAACAGCTCTGTCCTTTTGTGCTTTTAAGTGAGTGTTGTTGGGTTTTTCTTTCATATCGTAAACAATGTTGATGTCGTCATGAAGTTTTAATTCTTTTTTTTGTGCTGCTGACATAATAATCCCTTTTTTAGCTTGTGAAGTGAGTAATCTAAGTGCTTTAAGAACAAAGCACTATAAATATAACTAATAAATTGACTTAATCAAGTAAAAAAATCATGTAATACATATATTAATAAATGACTCAGCTTAGTGTTACATTAGCGAGCGTGGAAAAAATAAAATGACTTAAACATCGTTACGCTATGTTTTTTGTATTAAGTCGTTATCAATTCTCTAATAAACTTCCAGAGGGGCTTTTTAAATCACTAACATACTTTATTGTCTATTTTGACAATAACCATTCTATTTTATCTATGCCTTATCTTTAAACCTTTTAATTCTCACCAAGTGATTAATTAATCACTTGGTATAATAGGTTTACTCTACAGCATTAACACTCTAGACTAAAATTCTTTTACTCTAGAGTGTTAATGAAAAATATTTATGGTTGATTTTGATTGTGTTGTGATTGGTGGAGGTATGGTAGGTGCCGCTAGTGCATTAGCATTAGCAGAGCAGGGCTTACAAGTTGCTGTTGTTGAAAAATATCAGCCACAGCATTTTTCAAGCGAACAAACATTAGACATGAGAGTTTCTGCAATTTCGTTAGCATCTCAATATTTGCTCGAGCAATTAGGAGCATGGCAACACATAAAACAATGGCGAGCATGTCCTTATGAGCGTTTAGGTGTTTGGGAGCAAGAATTCTCCTATACCGAGTTTAATGCCAAAGATATAGAGCAGGCGCACTTAGGACATATTGTTGAAAATAGACTGATTCAATTGGCTTTATGGAAACAAATAGCCAATCACAGCAATATTACCTCTTTTTGCCCTGAAAATTTAACTCATTTAGCACAAGATTCATCTAAGGTCACTTTAACTTTATCCCAACAAGTAGTTACCGCTAAGTTAGTCATCGGTGCTGATGGTGCCAACTCACACGTGCGTAGACTTATCAATATTGGTGTAACGGCCTGGGATTATCAGCAATCGGCAATGTTGATCAATGTAGAAACCACATGTGCACAACAAAATATTACTTGGCAGCAGTTTTATCCGACAGGGCCGGTTGCTTTTTTACCCTTATCAAAGAAATCGTTAATCCAGCAGAGGCAATTTAAGCAAGATCAGAGTACTGGCTATGCCTCTTTGGTGTGGTATCACCACAAAGATGAAATAAAAAGGTTATCAGCGCTAACAAACGCTCAATTACAAATGGAGGTTTTAGCTCATTTCCCTAAACGCCTAGGTGACATTAGGGTGATTGATAAAGCCGCATTTCCATTGACTCGGCGCCATGCAAACAGTTATCAAAAAGAAAGAGTGTTATTAGTAGGTGATGCAGCACACACAATAAACCCTATGGCAGGCCAAGGAGTTAATTTAGGTTTTAAAGATGTGAAGGCGCTGCAAGAGGTCATTGCTTTAGCAATTGCTGACGGGAGGTGTTGGCATAATGCTAAGGTGTTAGCTGAATATGAAAACTTGCGTCGCAAAGATAATTTATTGATGCAAACAACAATGGATGCTTTATACCTAAGCTTTAGCCACCCATCAAGTATCTTTAAAGTATTAAGGAATTTAAGTTTATTTACAATAAATAAGCTACCTTTGCTAAATAGCGTAATAAAAAATAAAGCATTAAAATATGCTTGTGGAATATAAGTGGCTGATAGGTTTACATAGTACGTTATTGATTGTTACAAGGAAACAGCCATTCTCTTCAATCCATGTCTTGCCTTTAGTCATTTATTCTCGCTAAGTGATTAATTTAAAAATCTACTTGCTATTAAATATCCCTTTAACCGAGATAAATAGAAACTTTTGAGGTTGCTCGGTCTGTTAAGTACCTGCTAATTGAAGGTTGGCTACTTTTTACAAAAGTAATAGGTTTTTAAATGCGTTGATAAAAAAAGAAGACCTAAGCCTTCTTTTTTAATTATTATTGACTAGCAGGCTTAAGGTTATGCTAACTCATCAATAAATGCTATTGCTCGGCCAATATAACCTGCAGGTGTTAATAAGCAAAGCTCAGCTTTAATTTCGTCAGATAACTCAAGGTTATTTATAAACTCACGCATTGAATCACCATTGACACGTTTTCCGCGTGTTAACTCTTTAAGCTTCTCATAAGGTTTTTCAATACCGTAGCGACGCATTACCGTTTGCACAGGTTCAGCTAAAACTTCCCAGTTATTATCTAATTCCTTCGCTAAGTTTTCTTCGTTAACTTGTAATTTACTCATGCCTTTCAATGTAGCTTGATAGGCAATAAGCGCATGACCAAAACCTACACCTAAGTTACGTAATACCGTTGAGTCTGTTAAGTCACGTTGCCAACGAGAAATTGGTAACTTTTGGGCTAAGTGACTAAATAATGCATTAGCAATTCCTAAGTTACCTTCTGAGTTTTCAAAATCAATAGGGTTAACTTTATGCGGCATTGTTGAAGAACCTATTTCACCGGCAATGGTTTTTTGTTTAAAGTGACCTAAAGCAATATAGCCCCAAATATCACGATCAAAATCAATTAAAATGGTGTTAAAACGTGCAACAGCATCAAATAGCTCAGCAATATAATCATGTGGCTCTATTTGTGTGGTAAAAGCATTCCAACTAAGACCCAATGAAGAAACAAACTCATTAGAAAATTGGTGCCAGTTTACTTCTGGGTAGGCACTTAAATGCGCATTGTAGTTACCAACGGCACCATTAATTTTACCGAGTAATTCAATATCAGCAATTTGTTCACGTTGACGCTTTAAGCGTACGTAAACATTAGCCATTTCTTTTCCTAAAGTACTTGGCGATGCTGGCTGGCCGTGAGTTCTACACATCATAGGGATAGCTTTGTATTCTATAGCCAACATCTTTATTTGGGTTAAAATCTCATCTAAAATAGGTAGTAACACTTGCTCACGACATTCTTTTAACATCAAACCATGTGATAAGTTATTAATATCTTCTGAGGTACAAGCAAAATGAATAAACTCAGTAACAGCATTAAGCTCGGCATTGTCAGCTATTTTTTCTTTTAAAAAGTATTCTACCGCTTTTACATCATGGTTAGTTGTAGCTTCAATTGCTTTTATACGCAGCGCATCTTGTTCGCTAAACTCACTTACAATGGTATTTAAAGCTTGATTGGCGGCATCACTAAAAGCAGGAACTTCTTCTATGTGTGATGTCGCACTGAGTTTTTGTAACCAACGTACTTCGACGGTAACACGGTATTTGGTTAGGCCAAACTCACTAAAAATAGGGCGCAAGTCACTTGTTTTGCTTCCGTATCTTCCATCAACAGGGGATATGGCGGTTAACGCTGAAAGTTCCATAGTTTATTCCTAGGTTAAATCTAAAAGTTAATTAAATGGTGCTTAATAATTGTTTTGCTGTGTTTACTATTTTTGTTCTGTTAAAGAGTATTGTTCTACGTTTACCACCCACTTGTCGCCATAATACCGCGGCTCTGATACCCGCAAGTAATAAGGCTCTAATTTTGTGTTGGTTTATTGTTTGCTTTAAAATTGTTGGTTCACCGCTAACTTGAATTCGTGCGCCAAGAGGACTGATTATATCACTATAAATACTGGCAAAACTCGACACTATGGTTTCACTTGTTATTGGATAATGCTCAAGTTGGCGTTCGGTTGCTGTTATTCGGTTAGCTAATTGTGCCAGTTGCTTGGGTTGTTTCATTAACTTACGTTCAAGGTTGATTAAGCTAATGATATAACGTGTAAAATCAGGGTTTTTTATTTTGTTTTTGTTGTTATCACCTAAGTTTTCTATTAATAGCTCTAATCCTACTTTGATATTGATGAGTTCACTACCATAAACACCTAGGGTACTTTGGGGTGATGTTTGGATAATACTGTTCAGTAATATTGATATGTTTTCATCATCAATTTGTCCGCATCGAGAAACGTGTTGAACAAAATGGGCTGCTTGACATATAGCAGCAAAGGTTATCACTTGATCTTTCATTTGATATAAACAGCTCGTAGAAAAAATTAACGGATTAAGGCATTGATAATGCCGCCGCCAAGGCAGACATCATCGTGATAAAAAACTACCGATTGCCCGGGTGTTACTGAACTTTGTGCCTCATCAAAATCTACTTGGTACTCTATTTCATTCGTCTGGGTAGACATTGGCGTTACTGTGCAAGTAACGTCATCTTGACGATAGCGGGTTTTAACTGTGCATTGTATTGGACTAGATAACTCTTGACGATCTACCCAATGTAACTGGTTAGCAATTACACCTTTTGAAAATAAACGTGGGTGATTATGTCCTTGACCTACAATCAAAACATTACGAAGTAAGTCTTTCTCTACTACATACCAAGGTTCTTCGCCAGCGTTGGCAAGACCACCAATGCGCAAACCTTTACGTTGACCTAGGGTGTGATACATTAAACCGTCATGTTTACCTACTTTCTTGCCTTCAGCTGATTCAATGATGCCAGGCTGAGCAGGTAAGTATTGTCCTAAAAAGTCCTTAAATTTTCTTTCACCAATAAAACAAATCCCTGTGCTGTCTTTTTTATTATGGGTGATTAAACCAGCTTTTTCTGCAATGGCTCTTACTTCCGGTTTTTCAATATGACCAACAGGAAATAGAGTATGCGAAAGCTGCTTTTCATTTAATGTGTAAAGAAAGTAGCTTTGATCCTTGTTGTTATCTAAACCACGGATCATTTTCCAGTGCCCACTGCGAAACTCTCTTTGAACATAATGTCCTGTAGCAATGTAGTCTGCTCCTAAATCTTCGCAGGCAAACTCTAAGAAAGCTTTAAATTTAATTTCTTTATTGCACATGATGTCAGGGTTAGGTGTACGGCCGGCCTTATACTCTGCTAAAAAGTATTCAAAGACATTATCCCAATATTCAGTAGCAAAATTAATGGTGTGTAGTTTTATATCAAGCTTGTCACATATCGCTTGAGCGTCTTTCAGATCATCTGCAGCAGCGCAATATTCATCCGTATCATCTTCTTCCCAGTTTTTCATGAATAACCCTTGAACTTGGTATCCTTGCTCTTTTAGTAAATAAGCAGATACAGAGGAGTCGACACCACCGGACATGCCCACGATGACAGTAGTTTTTTCTGGGGATTTTGTTTCTATATTTGAATATGAAGCAGACATTTACATTGTAGTACTAGATAAAAAGGCGCAAAATTATACCACGGTGATTAGTTTGGTTAAATAGAGAGAATCGATTAGTTATTTAATTATTTTATAACTACCGCTGTCTATATTATTGATAGTCCATTGACCTATGGCATAGCGAATTAACCGTAATGTTGGAAAACCAATATTTGCTGTCATACGACGAACTTGTCTATTACGTCCTTCGGTAATTGAAATTGAAAGCCAAGTTGTTGGAATATTTGCTCGCTCTCTAATTGGCGGTGTACGCGGCCAAATATTGGGTGCATTTATTACCTCTATTTCGGCCGGTAGTGTCGGACCGTCTTTCAATATTATGCCGTGGCGCAGTTTATTTAAATCCATTTCACAGGGGATACCTTCAACTTGCACCCAGTAAATTTTAGTTGTTTTCTTGTTGGGGTGAGTAATTTTATGTTGTAATTTACCATCATTGGTTAATAGTAATAAACCTTCGCTATCTTTATCAAGCCTTCCCGCAGCATAAACTTCTTTAATTGGAATGAAATCTTTTAAGGTTTGTCGGTTTTGCTCGTCAGAAAATTGGCAAAGTACATCGTATGGTTTGTTAAAAAGTATTAGTTTTCGTTCTTTAATTACTGGTCGTACCTTTAAAGGGGTTTTTGCCCTATGTCTTATTTTGCCTTTGATGTACTTCATTATAACCCTGAGTTCTTGTTAGGAAAGCGATTAGAGCTTAAGTGCTGCTGTTTTATTATCGCCTGAATTGCTATATTATATCGCGCGGAAAATAAATGTTAAATAATGAAGATTAACCATTTTGCCAGTTAATCAATTAAAGTTAATTTAAAGTAGGAAGCTCATGAGCACAGACAACTCCAAAATTATATATACCATTACCGATGAAGCGCCGGCCCTAGCCACTTATTCCTTATTACCAATCATCCAAGCTTACACGGCATCCTCAGGTATAAATGTTGAAACCCGTGATATTTCTTTAGCTGGTCGTGTTTTAGCTAATTTCCCTAAATATTTAACTAAAGAACAACGTATTGATGATGCGTTATCAGAACTGGGTGAAATGGTAACTAACCCAGATGCAAATATTATTAAATTACCAAATATCAGTGCTTCAGTGCCGCAATTACAAGCGGTAATCAAAGAGCTTCAAGCGAAAGGCTATGATTTACCTGATTACCCTGAAGAACCTCAAAATGAGGCTGAAAAGTCAATTAAATATACGTACGATAAAATAAAAGGTAGTGCTGTGAATCCTGTGTTACGCGAAGGTAACTCAGACAGACGTGCTCCTGCTTCTGTAAAACAGTATGCTCGTAAAAATCCACACTCAATGGGTAAATGGTCAAGTGAGTCAAAATCTCATATCGCTAGTATGCCTAGTGGTGACTTTTATCAATCTGAACAGTCAACAACGGTCAATTATGCAACCAATGCCAAAGTTGAATTTGTAGCTCAAGATGGAAGCGTTAAAATTTTGAAAGAAAACCTTGCTTTATTAACTGGTGAAGTTATTGACTCTTCAGTATTAAGTAAGTCAGCGTTAATTGAATTCTATCAAAATGCTATAGAAGAGGCTAAAAAAGAAGATGTATTATTATCGCTACATTTAAAAGCGACGATGATGAAAGTCTCTGATCCCGTTGTTTTTGGTTATGCTGTTAAAGTGTTTTATGCTGACGTATTTGAGAAACACAGTGAAGTTTTTGAACAACTTGGTGTTGATGCTAACAACGGCATCGGTGATGTATATAGTAAAATTTCGCGTTTACCAAGTGAGAAGCAAGCAGAAATTGAAGCTGATTTAGCCGAAGTTTTTTCCAATCGCCCTGAACTTGCTATGGTAGATTCTGACAGAGGAATCACCAATTTACATGTACCAAGTGATGTCATTGTTGATGCCTCAATGCCGGCAATGCTTCGTTCATCAGGTCAAATGTGGGGACCTGATGGTAAATTAAAAGACACTAAAGCAATGATCCCTGACCGTTGTTATGCAGGCATTTATCAAGCTGTTATCGATTTTTGTAAAGAACACGGTGCTTTTGACCCAACAACCATGGGTACAGTGCCGAATGTGGGCTTGATGGCGCAAAAAGCTGAAGAATATGGCTCTCATGATAAAACATTTACCATAGAGTCTGAAGGCTCTGTACGTGTTGTTGATGCCCTAGGTAACACACTACTTGAACATGAGGTTGAAGAAGGTGATTTATGGCGCATGTGTCAAGCAAAAGATTTACCTATTCAAGATTGGGTTAAATTAGCGGTAACTCGTTCTCGAGCATCAGGAATGCCAGCTGTTTTCTGGTTAGATGAAAATCGCGCTCACGATCAGCAAATTATTAAAAAAGTAAATGCTTATTTAGCAAACCATGATATTGAAGGTTTAGATATTCGCATTTTAGCGCCGGTTGAAGCTTGTAAGTTCTCATTAGCGCGCATTGCTAAAGGTGAAGATACCATTTCAGTAACAGGCAATGTATTACGTGATTACTTAACGGATTTATTCCCCATTTTAGAGTTAGGTACCAGTGCTAAGATGCTATCTATTGTACCATTGATGAACGGTGGTGGTTTATTTGAAACAGGTGCCGGTGGTTCAGCACCTAAGCACGTACAACAGTTTGAAAAAGAAAACCACTTACGTTGGGATTCGTTAGGTGAGTTTTTAGCGTTAGCAGCTTCTTTAGAGCACTTAAGTGTGACGACAGGAAATGCTAAGGCTCAAGTACTTGCTGACACATTAGATAAGGCAACAGGTGAGTTTTTAGATAGTAATAAATCACCATCACGTAAAGTCGGTGAACTAGATAACCGTGGTAGTCATTTCTACTTAGCTATGTTTTGGGCTAAAGCACTAGCAGAGCAATCAATCGACAGTGAGCTTAAAGCTGCTTTTGCTGGAGTAGCTCAAGCATTTGCTAAACAAGAAGAAAAAATTATTAAAGAGCTAAATGACGCCCAAGGTGTTGCCATGGATATTGATGGTTATTACTTTGCCGATATAGCGCTTTCAGAAAAAGCGATGCGCCCAAGTGAAACCTTAAATACTATTTTATCTGCTTTATTTTAAGCTTAAAGGAAAAGTTATACTAAAAGGGTTAAGTTAACAGCTTAACCCTTTTTTATGTGGTAAGGTTTTATTCAGGGTGTTAATGTTTACTATCATTGAAAAGTGATTAGTGTAATTAGCCTTTTTAATTTAATTTACTCTTAAATAACACTTATTTACTATCTTAAGTTAAGTAAATGAGTATTTGTTACCAATACCCATTGATTTATCTAACTGTTTCTTTTATAAAATTCGTTAGCATTGCGTGATGCTAATTCTTCCAATAAGGAGTGCACTTTATGACAAGTAAAATCTCGATTCCCAGTTCAGGCTCAAAAATAACCATTTCAAATGGTAAGTTGCTCGTACCTAACAATCCAATCATTCCATATATTGAAGGTGATGGTATTGGTATTGATGTTACTCCACCTATGATTAAAGTAGTCAATGCAGCTGTTCAAAAGGCGTATCAAGGCGAAAGAGAAATTGTCTGGATGGAAGTGTATGCAGGGGAAAAAGCAACACAAGTTTATGACTCTGAAACTTGGTTGCCTGATGAAACGTTAGATATGTTTAAGGAATATAAAGTTGGCATTAAAGGGCCTTTAACCACTCCTGTTGGCGGTGGCATGCGCTCGCTAAATGTTGCCATCAGGCAAATTCTTGATTTATATGTATGTCAACGACCTGTACAGTGGTTTACTGGTGTGCCAAGCCCAGTTAAAAAGCCTTGTGAAGTTGATATGGTTATCTTCCGTGAAAATACCGAAGACATTTATGCTGGTGTTGAATATCAAGCAGGTAGTGAAGATGTTGAAAAAGTACTTACTTTCTTAACGGAAGAAATGGGTGTTACTAAAATACGCTTTACGGATGAGTGTGGTATTGGTATTAAGCCTGTTTCAAAAGAAGGTACCCAACGTTTGGTACGTCAAGCGATTCAGTATGCAATTGATAATGATAGAGACTCTGTGACTTTAGTTCACAAGGGGAATATTATGAAATTTACTGAAGGTGCCTTTAAAGATTGGGGATATCAGTTAGCATGTGAAGAGTTTGGAGCTCAATTACTTGATGGTGGCCCTTGGTGTAGTTTCAAAAACCCTAAAACAGGGAAAGAAATTATTATTAAAGATGTCATTGCTGATGCCATGTTACAGCAGATATTATTGCGCCCAGCAGAATATAGTGTTATTGCCACATTAAACTTAAATGGCGACTATATTTCCGATGCTTTAGCTGCACAAGTAGGTGGCATAGGTATTGCCCCAGGAGCTAATTTAAGTGATGAAGTTGCTATTTTTGAAGCAACTCACGGTACTGCTCCTAAATATGCAGGAAAAAACAAAGTAAACCCCGGTTCTGTTATCTTATCAGCAGAAATGATGTTGAGACATATGGGCTGGGTAGAAGCTGCAGATTTGTTACTAAAAGGTATGTCAGGAGCTATTGGCGCTAAAACAGTAACTTATGACTTTGAACGTCTAATGGATAATGCTACCTTAGTAACATGCTCGCAATTTGGTGACTGTATTATTGAACATATGTAATATCAATATTATTTCTAAATGAAAAACAACCAAAAAACACAGCGAAAAGGCTGTGTTTTTTTGGATGATTAATTTACTCTACTTCAGGAGTTGATGGTTTAATACTAGCGGCATGCTGTCCTTTAGGTCCTTCGTTTAACTCATAATTGACATCTTGTCCGGCTTTTAGTGTGCGATAGCCATCCATTTCAATTGTTGAGTAGTGGGCAAAGATATCTTCTCCACCGCTATCAGGACGAATAAAACCAAAACCCTTTGCGTTATTAAACCACTTTACTGTACCGTGAGCCATACTTCTACTTCCTTCTATATCCTTCAGTATTATAGGTGAGTATGGTTATTTTTTTCTTCATTTTAGTCTTAGCAAAATAAATATATAATAGACCATACACAGAGAACCATCAGGCTAAAAAACAGCCACTTAAAACATCGTAAATAAAATATTGAATTAGTCAAGTGTTAATGTTGAATAATTAGTGCTTTTTTAATATTTAGTGACAAAAAAGTTACAGCAAAAGATAGCAGCAGAGACTAAGATAAAGATATGAGCAATTGGAAAGAGCTATTTGACAGCGAAACGCTTGTTGAAAATGAAATTGAAAACGACGTAGAAAAACCATCTAAATACCATGTTTTTTTACTTAATGATGATTATACACCAATGGATTTTGTAATTGATGTGCTGTGTCGTTTTTTCAGTAAAACACCTGAACAAGCAACGGAGATAATGCTAACCATACATTATAAGGGGAAAGCATTATGTGGCACGTATACTGCAGATATTGCAGAAACTAAAGTGATTCATGTAAATCGATATTCTTTAGAAAATGATCACCCATTACAAAGTGTATTAGAGAAAGCTTAACCGATGATATATAGAAAATTTCGCAAGAATTTGATTTGGAGTAACTATGCTTAATAAAGACTTAGAAATTTCGCTAAATTTAGCTTTTCGACAAGCCAAAGAGTCTCGTCATGAGTTTATGACGGTGGAACATTTGCTTTTAGCGTTATTAGATAACCCATCAGCGGTAGAGGCGCTTAGCGCTTGTGGTGCTAATTTAGCTCGACTTAAAAAAAGTCTTTTGGAGTTTATTCAAGAAACAACGCCAGTTATTCCATCAGATGAAAGTGAACGTGAAACTCAGCCAACATTAGGGTTTCAACGGGTGTTACAGCGGGCTGTTTTTCATGTGCAGTCCTCAGGTAAGAATGAAGTCAATGGTGCTAATGTGTTAGTCGCCATTTTTAGTGAGCAAGAGTCACAAGCGGCGTATATTTTGAAAAAATCTGATATAAGTCGACTTGATATTGTTAATTATATTTCTCATGGTATCGCTAAAATTGATTCAGCAGCAACTAACTCTCCAATAGAAGAAGGGGAGCGAGTAACAGAAGAAGAGCCTCGTACCATTGAAAACTATTCAGTTAACTTAAATGAAGAAGCCGCAAAAGGAAATATTGATCCTTTAATTGGTCGTGATAGCGAGCTAGAAAGAACCTTACAAGTATTGAGCCGTCGTCGTAAAAATAATCCATTATTTGTAGGCGAAGCCGGAGTTGGTAAAACAGCTATTGCTGAAGGTTTGGCTAATTTAATTATCAATGAAGATGTTCCTGATTTTTTACAAGATGCCACTATTTATGCCTTAGATATGGGAGCGTTACTTGCGGGAACAAAATACCGAGGAGACTTTGAAAAACGTTTTAAAGCGCTATTAAAAGAGTTGGAGTCTGATAGTAAGGCCATATTGTTTATCGATGAAATACACACCATTATTGGGGCCGGTGCGGCTTCTGGTGGCATGTTAGATGCCTCTAATTTAATCAAACCACTCTTATCGGCAGGGAAGCTGCGTTGCCTTGGCTCTACCACATATCAAGAGTATCAAAGTATTTTTGAAAAGGATCGTGCATTGGCTCGACGCTTTCAAAAAATAGATATTGTTGAACCCAGTATTGCAGACACCACTAAAATTTTAAAAGGGCTTAAAGAGAAATACGAGTCTCACCACGGTATTCGTTATACCAATGCTGCTTTACATGCTGCAGCTCACTTGTCAGCAAAGTATATTAATGAAAGGTTTTTACCAGATAAAGCCATTGATGTAATCGACGAGGCTGGTGCTAAACAGCAGTTAGTGGCAACGTCTAAACGTAAAAAAACTATCAGTAATACTGATATAGAATCAATTGTTGCAAAAATGGCACGTATACCGGAAAAATCTGTATCACTCACGGAAAAAGATAGCCTTAAAAACCTTGACCGTAACTTAAAGCTTGTTGTTTTTGGTCAAGACAATGCTATTGAAGAGTTAACTTCAGTGATTCGTCTTTCTCGAGCAGGTTTAGGTAATGATGAAAAGCCTGTAGGTTCATTTTTATTTGCCGGCCCAACAGGGGTAGGTAAAACAGAAGTGACTCAACAACTGGCCAAAATTCTTGGAATTGAGCTGTTACGTTATGATATGTCTGAATATATGGAAAAACATGCAGTGAGCCGCCTAATTGGTGCACCTCCTGGTTATGTAGGCTATGAGCAAGGTGGCTTATTAACCGACGCCGTGATTAAACATCCTCATGCTGTGGTATTGCTTGATGAAATTGAGAAGGCTCATGAAGATGTCTATAACATTTTATTGCAAGTCATGGATCACGGTACATTAACTGATAATAATGGCCGAAAAGCTGATTTTAGAAATATTATTTTAGTCTTAACAACAAATGCTGGAGTTCAAGAGACTGTTCGTAAGTCTATAGGCTTTAAACAACAAGACCATAGTTTAGACGCGATGACTGAAATTAATAAGGTCTTCTCGCCAGAGTTTAGAAATAGGTTAGATAATATTGTTTGGTTTAATCATTTGGATCATCTGGTTATTCAGCAAGTGGTTGATAAGTTCATTGTTGAACTACAAGCTCAATTAGACGAGAAGAGCGTTTCTCTGGAGTTAACAAGAGATGCAAAAAAATGGCTTGCAGAACATGGTTACGACAAAGCCATGGGAGCTCGACCAATGTCTCGATTGATTCAAGAGAAGTTGAAAAAAGAACTGGCAAACGCCTTACTCTTTGGTGAACTGATCAACGGCGGTATTGCAAAGGTTGGTGTGAAGAAAGATCAACTTATCATTAGTTATGAGAATAAAAAGGAGCTAATGACGGAAAAATAGCTCTGTGACTTAACTGATTCATGAAAGCCTTATTTTGACTTGTAAATAAGGCTTTTTTGTTTGTTCTAAGCTTACTTTTGTCGCGCTATTCTGCCAATTTTACTTTAGTTTAAAGTAAAAAAAAAGGCTACGATTGCTCGTAGCCTTTCTTATGTGGCTCCCAGCACTTTGCTTAACTAAAGGGGTTGAACCAGTGACACACGCTTATGTTATCAAGAGTACAGTCCGTCGTGCTGGCAGTTAAGCGATAGAGTATTTTTTGAAGATGAAAAAAAAAGGCTACGATTGCTCGTAGCCTTTCTTATGTGGCTCCCCAAACTGGGCTTGAACCAGTGACACACGGATTAACAGTCCGTCGCTCTACCAACTGAGCTATTGGGGAATTGTTTTGCCAAGCAACTTGGCTAACGGGGCGGAATATTAAAGACCTGATGGGCGAGTGTCAACACAAAAATAACAAAAAAAACATTTATTAGTTTGTTTGGTTAAAATGCGATCAGAAAAAGCGAAATATAAGCAGTTGTCAGTGGTTTTAAGCGTGATTATCACTTTTGTTGATAAAAATAGTAGAAAAACCCAGTTATCCACTAAAGCTGTGGATAACTGTGTTAGCTAATTTGTAAGAACTTTTTACGCAACGGTTTTATTAGCCTGTAGAGATGTCAACAAATAAATAAATAGATTTGTTTTATTTAATTAAAACAACGGTTTACGTGCTGTGTTGTTGTTTTTGTGATGCGTTGGTTTGATTTTTAATCAGTAACATGTTGCTACACAATTACTGTGCATTTCTTTAGGTTTTGATTACAATGGCTTCTTGCTTATAGTTAGCCTATTCACACACAACTTTTATAAAGTTTTTTAATGACATCAAATAATATCACAGAAAATAATAAGCAGCGGGTCGACTTACTTAAAGACCCAGTTGCCAGTACGCTTAAAAATATGACTATTCCTATGATTTATGGAATGGTTTTATTGATGACATTTAATTTAATTGATACTTTTTTTGTAAGTTTATTGGGAACACAACCGCTGGCAGCAATCAGTTTTACTTTTCCTGTTACCTTTACAGTTATTAGTTTAATGATTGGTTTAGGCATAGGCACTTCAGCAGTCATTGCAAAGTTTTTAGGACATAAAGATCATGACAGTGCCAAAAATTCAGCAACAGCTGCTTTATATTTAGCTGCTATGATTGTTATTAGCTTATCTTTTATAGGTTATTTATTCACGGATCAGTTATTTACCTTACTTGGAGCACAAGCTTCTTTATTACCACTAATTCATCAATATATGGATATTTGGTATCTTGGCAGTGTTTGTTTGATTGGGCCTATGATAGGCAATGCTGTTTTGCGAGCTTCAGGCGATACAAAAACGCCAAGCATGATCATGGGCAGCGCTGGTTTAATTAATGCAATATTAGATCCTATTTTTATTTTTGGCTTGGGACCTTTACCTGCTATGGGTATAAAAGGGGCAGCTATTGCTACTTTTATTTCTTGGTTAGTTGGTTTTGGTTTTGTGTTCACTATTTTAACCAAAAAGAAACACTTAATACATACGCACCTATTACCAATTAAACAACTTATCACTTCTTGTAGAAGTATTTTAATTATTGGTTTACCTGCCGCTGGCGCCAATATGTTAACGCCTATCGCTGCTGCTGTAATGACCGCTATTGTGTCACGTTATGGTGAATCAGCTGTAGCAGCATTTGGTGTTGGTTCTAGAGTTGAGTCTATTGCTTGTTTAGTGGTGCTTGCTATGTCGATGACATTGCCACCATTTATTAGCCAAAACTTTGGTGCAGGCCATATGCACAGAGTTGAACAAGCTTATAAAACTTCGGCAAAGTTTGTTTTATGTTGGCAAATGTTAATTTATGTTCTGTTAATTATCGCGGCACCTATCATTGCTTTAGCTTTTGCTAAAGAGCAAGCGGTTGCCGATATTATTACCTTATTTATTTGGATTTTACCTTTAGGTTATGGCTTTCAAGGGGTGGTTATTTTAACTAACTCTTCTTTTAATGCTTTACATAAGCCTATTGTTGCCTTAATGCTTAGCATTATTCGCCTTTTTGTTTGTTATGTGCCATTGGCTTTGTTAGGTAGTTATTTTTATGATTTGAAAGGTTTTTTTCTCGGGGCTTTGATAGGTAATGTTATGATGGCTGTTATTTCTTATAGATTTTTTTCCAAGCAATTTATCCATGGAGAATATAGGGTTAAGGAGTCGGTGTCTTGAAGTCATTAACACTTGAATCAAGCTATATGCCTAGTGGTGATCAACCCCGTGCAATTAAACAGTTACTTGATGGTATTGAGTCAGGTTTAGCGCATCAAACACTTTTAGGGGTGACGGGATCAGGTAAAACCTTTACCGTTGCTAATGTGGTAGAAAAATTAAATAGACCTACGATGATGCTTGCGCCAAATAAAACCTTAGCCGCTCAGCTCTATGGTGAAATGAAAGAGTTCTTTCCCAATAATGCCGTCGAGTATTTTGTATCTTATTATGATTATTACCAGCCCGAAGCTTATGTGCCCACCACAGATACTTTTATTGAAAAAGATTCCTCTGTTAACGAACATATTGAACAAATGCGTTTGTCCGCCACAAAGGCACTACTAGAAAGAAGAGATGTTATTATAGTTGCCTCTGTCTCTGCTATTTATGGTTTAGGTGATCCTGATTCCTACTTAAAAATGATGTTGCATATCAGCGTCGGCGATATTATTAATCAGCGGGATATTTTGCGTCGTCTAGCCGAGTTACAATATACGCGAAACGATGTCGCTTTTGCTCGTGCAACATATAGAGTAAGAGGCGATGTGATTGATATTTTTCCAGCAGAATCAGACCGCCTCGCTTTAAGAGTTGAATTGTTTGATGAAGAAATAGAGCGTATCAGTCAATTTGATCCATTAACAGGGCAGGTCGAAAGAACATTAGCGCGGGTAACTGTCTACCCAAAAACTCACTATGCGACGCCTAGAGATAAAATTTTAGCCGCGGTAGATCAAATAAAAATTGAGTTAAAACATCGTTCAAAACAGCTCAAAGACCATAATAAGCTTGTTGAAGAGCAGCGTATTGTGCAACGTACTCAGTTTGATATTGAAATGATGACTGAGCTTGGTTATTGCTCCGGTATTGAAAACTATTCTCGTTATTTATCTGGTAGAGAGCAAGGCGAAGCGCCACCAACACTATTTGATTATTTACCTGATGATGGTTTGCTTATTATTGATGAATCACACGTTACTGTGCCACAAATAGGGGCTATGTATAAAGGGGATAGATCTCGAAAAGAAAATTTGGTTGAGTATGGTTTTCGATTGCCTTCGGCATTAGATAACCGTCCGATGAAGTTTGATGAATTTGAAGCTTTAGCTCCACAAACTATTTATGTATCTGCTACACCGAGTCATTATGAAATTGATAAGTCATCAGGCGATATTGCTGAGCAGGTCGTGCGGCCTACTGGTTTATTAGACCCTGCAATAGAAGTAAGAGGCGTTGAAACCCAAGTTGATGATTTACTCTCTGAGATCAATAAGCGTGTGCCATTGAACGAGCGAGTATTAGCGACGACCTTAACAAAACGAATGGCAGAAGACCTTACTGATTATTTAGATGAGCATGGTATTAAAACACGCTATTTGCACTCAGATGTTGACACAGTAGAGCGAATGGAAATTATTAGAGATTTTCGCTTAGGTAAGTTTGATGTTTTAATTGGTATTAATTTATTGCGTGAGGGCTTAGACATGCCAGAGGTATCTTTGGTGGCAATTTTAGATGCTGACAAAGAAGGGTTTTTACGCTCAGAGCGTTCCTTAATTCAAACGATAGGTCGAGCGGCGCGTAATATTAATGGTAAAGCTATTTTATATGCAGCTAGCATTACCAAGTCTATGCGTAAAGCCATTGATGAAACTAAACGTCGCCGTGCTAAACAGCATCAATATAATCTTGATAATAACATTACCCCTAAGGGCGTAATTCGTAAAATTACCGATGTGATGGATACAGGAGGCTTTAGTGGAACTAAGCAGCTTAACAACGTAGCTAAGCAGCAAGCAGACTATCAATTACTTACAACCAAAGAAATAGATGAAAAAATTGAAAAACTTGAAAAAACTATGTATGAACATGCACAAAATCTAGAATTTGAGCAAGCTGCTGCAATTCGTGACGAAATGTCTAAATTGAGAACTCAGCAACTGTCAAGCTAAATTCCTTTTGGTTCATCGTTAAGTTTACTTAATATATAGCATAGAATAATGGCTAATAATGTCTGTTACACAATCACTGTTACAGTTATTTAATTGGCTGATATCCTCAAAGATTCTATCTTGTATATCGACAGGTAATAATAATAATTGCTCAAGGTATAAGTATGCTTGAGCTTGATTGTTAATATCTACCATCTGATTTAAAGGCTGAGTTTTACCTTTGAATATTGCACTCATAAAATACCCCAAAAAGTAAATTAGTCTTAGTAAGTCTAGTTCAGTGGACATTAAAGGTTAGATAGATTTACTCTTAAAATATAATTATAGGAATTTAATGTTCTATAGAATAAAAAGTAATTAGTATTCAATTTATTAACGTCCTTTAAAGATAAGGGCATGAAAAAAGATATTCCTTTGCACCATAAGAAACTCTATTTTCATATCTCGCTATTGATTTTGACAAGGGAAAATGACTTCTCTTCAAGCCTTACCTTTAAGCCGTTTAATGCTCGCTAGCTGAGCAATAAATGAATATACTAAGTATTATTCATAAGTTAAAGGGTCAACAGCTTTATTCTCTTGAAAGGCTTCTAAACGCTCTTGGCAAGCCCCACACTTACCACAAGCTTTTTCTCTACCATTGTAGCAAGTCCATGTGTTGCTATAGTCTAAGCCCATTGCTAGGCCATCAGTTAATATTGCTGTTTTGCTTACATTTAAATAGGGACTAAAAATTTCAACACTTTCATAGTTAGCAATTTGACAAACATTGTTCATTTTATTAACAAATTCTGGGCGACAATCAGGGTAAATAGCATGATCGCCAGAGTGAGCTCCGTAATATACTTGATCAGCCCCCACAGAAACTGCATAACCAACGGCTAATGATAATAAAATCATATTTCGGTTAGGAACAACGGTAGATTTCATTGTTTCTGCTTCATAGTGCCCTTCAGGAATATCTATATCATCAGTTAAAGATGAACCGGCTAATAATTGGTTGATTGCAGAAATATCAATGACTTTATGGTTAATGCTAAGTGATTTACATACACTCGCTGCACATTCTATTTCTTTAACATGACGTTGCCCATAATCAAAGGTGAGGGCATAAACTTCTTTACCGTCTTTAATGGCACGGTTTAGCACGGTAAATGAATCCATGCCACCAGAATAGATAACAACAACTTTTTCAGTGATTAGTTTTTCTATCATATTGGAGGTCTCTAAAAAATAAATAAGGTATAATAATAACTGACTATTTTACTTGAATAACTGTATAGGCAAAAGCATAAAGTGAACACAAGCCAAGAGATAACTAACCGATACAAAATAAATGAGCTATTTGAAACTATTCAAGGTGAGGGCTCGTTTACAGGTCAACCATCAATTTTTATTCGGTTACAAGGTTGTCCTGTTGCATGCTCATGGTGTGATACCAAGCACACCTGGAAGATCGAGCCTGACGATGAAGTAAAGCCACAGGCTATGTTAATTAAAACTCAAGAGAACGCTCAATGGTCAAACTTTACCGTTGACAATATTTTAGCCTTAGTTAATTCGCAAGGCTTTCGTGCAAAACATATTGTTATAACGGGCGGTGAACCTTGCATGGTTGATCTACAACCGCTTTGCTTTGCTTTTGAACAGTTAGGTTATAGCACTCAGGTTGAAACCTCAGGGACTTTTGAGGTGAAAGTATCAACTCAATGTTGGGTAACGGTTTCACCTAAAATTAATATGCGTGGTGGTTACCCAATACTGCACAGTGCTATGGTTAGAGCTAATGAAATCAAGCACCCGATAGCAACAGAACAACATGTTGACGATCTTAAAGCATTACTTTTAGACCATAGTATTACTGACACACCTGTTTATTTACAGCCTATTAGCCAAAAAGAAAGGGCAACAGAACTTGCCATCGCTACTTGTATTAAAAATAACTGGCGTCTATCAGTACAAGTGCATAAATATTTAGGTATAGAATAAAAGTACTCGCAGTCTTTTATTTAAGAGTTGTGTATTATAATTATTTATAAATTCTTAAAACGCGATCAGAAATACGGGTTAGTAATTCGTAATTTATGGTATCAAGATATTTGGCAACGGTTTCAACGGCTAAATTTTCGCCCCATAGCTCAACACAATCGCCTAAATTAACATTTGCCAATTCAGTTACGTCAATGGTTATCATATCCATAGAGACACGCCCCACCATTGGTGCAAACTCACCGTTTATCCACACAGGTGTGCCTGCTTTTGCATTTCTTGGATAACCATCACCATAGCCTATAGCTATGGTGGCGATACGTGATGGACGTTGTGCTTGCCATATTTCACCATAACCCACACTATCGCCAATTGCTAAATCCCTCAAACCAATAATAGTCGATTGTAAAGTCATGGCTGGTATTAGGTTCAAGGTGGATGTACTGGTTTTTTCGTTGAGAGGGGTATAAAGGGCAATACCTAAGCGGTTATAATCACCATGGCTTTGAGGCCAATGAATAATGCCAGCAGAGTTTGCTAAACTAAATTGACATTGATAGTTAGCGACAAGGTGCGCTAACAGTTCAATTTGCTTAAGTGTTTTGGGGTTATCTAGTTCTTCGGCACTTGAAAAGTGACTACACAGCACTATATTTTTTTGCTGTTGGCTAGTTAAAGAGGCAACAGCATTATCAATCTCTTCAGGCATAAAGCCCAGTCGGCTCATACCCGTATCAATTTTTAACCACAGTTTTCCTGTGTACGGTTGTGATAGCGTTGCTAGCCAATTCAATTGCTCAAAGTTGTGTAGCATGAGCCACAGATTCTCTTTAATAGCTAATGCACAATCATGTTCACAAAGAGGACCCTCTAACAAAATTATCGGTAAATCTATACCTGCTTGGCGTAGCGCAATCGCTTCATCAAAAAAACCGACTGCAAAAGCGGGAACAACATCTCTTAAACTTTTCGCTACCTCTATAGCGCCATGACCATATGCATTTGCTTTAATTACTGCGATATTTTGACTGTTAGGTGCTAGAGTAGTTATTTGTTGGTAATTGTGCTTAAGTGCCTTTAGGTTGATTATCGCTTGGGTTTTTCTTGAATGGTAGCTCATGGATAACTTTTTGTTTCGATAAGATATTATCTGCTTGGATAGGGGCAGTATATCATGCATCCGTTTGGTATTTGTTGGCAATGTATTAATTTTTTATCAAAAAGTGAAGCTCTTTGTTATTTTTACTTTGTAATATAATAATATTTTTTAACGATATTAACTGTTATCCTTTTAAAATTGCATGTGTAACAGTCAGTTAAGAAATTAAGGTTAGTTATGAATACACCGCCAAAAGAAAAGCAACCACAACTGATTGATCAGTTAAAGGCGATTGCCACTGAAGAGCAAAATCCAAATACCTTAGAGATTGATTTACTTGATGCTCAAGGTGTTTTGAAAAAAATAAATGATGAAGATCATAAGGTTGCACAAATAGTAAAAAAAAGTATTCCTCAAATAGCTCAAGGGGTAGAAGAAATAGTTGCCGCTTTTGCAAATCACGGCCGTTTAATTTATATCGGTGCCGGCACTAGTGGTCGTTTAGGTGTTTTAGATGCTGTTGAGTGCCCGCCAACTTTTGGTGTTTCTGATCAGCAAGTGATGGGGGTTATCGCCGGTGGAGACAGGGCTATATACAAAGCTGTGGAAGGGGCAGAAGATAATCAAGCGCAAGCTGTTGAAGATTTAAAAGCGATTAACTTATCAAAAAATGATGTACTAGTTGGCATAGCCGCTAGTGGGCGTACTCCATATGTAATTTCCGCAATGAACTATGGCAAACAAATAGGAACAAGAGTGATAGGTGTCAGTTGTAGTGTTAATCAAGCATTTGAGCAAGCTAATGATATTAATATTTGTGCGCTGGTTGGTGCTGAAGTGTTAACCGGTTCAACACGGATGAAGTCTGGCACAGCACAAAAGCTTATTCTTAATATGTTAAGCACTGGCAGTATGATCCGCTCAGGCAAAAGTTATCGTAATTTAATGGTTGATGTCAATGCGAGCAATGCAAAACTGTATGCCCGAGCTACTAATATTGTTATGCAAGCGACAGAGTGTGATTATCTTGTAGCAAAACAAGCGTTAGCTATGGCAAATAATAAGGCCAAACTTGCCATCTTGATGGTGTTATCGGGTTTGAGTGTTGATAAGGCACAGGCGGTACTTGATAAAAACAATGGCTTTTTAAGAAGTGCCGTTGAACAAACAACGACATAACCTGTCGATAAGAACAGTTAACTGTGAAGATTCTGTATGTTGATATGGGTAAATATTGTGAATAATTACATTAGTAAAGGCATTATTTTTGCTTTTACGCTAGTTGCTTGTTTATCCGTTCAAGCAACTCAAATGACGCTAGTAAATGATAAAACTATTATTACTGGTGCGCAGCAAACAGCAAAATACTTACCTATGCTAGCCGATAAAAAAGTGGGCTTGGTTGTTAATCAAACGTCGATGGTTGGTGATCAACATTTAGTTGATATGCTGATTGAAAAAGGGGTTAATGTACAAACTATTTTCGCACCTGAACATGGTTTTCGCGGTAACTATGATGCTGGAGAAAAGTTCTCTTCAAGTATAGATAGTAAAACGGGAGTTTCATTAATCTCTATTTATGGTAACCAACGAAAACCATCTGCGGAGGTACTTGCTAACCTTGATGTGATCATTTTTGATATTCAAGATGTTGGTGTGAGATTTTATACTTACATCAGTTCTATGCATTTTATGATGGAAGCTGCGGCCGATGCAGGGAAAAAATTTATTGTCTTAGACAGACCAAACCCCAACGGTGCTTTTGTTGATGGTCCTATTTTAGAAAAAGGTTTTACCTCCTTTGTGGGTATGCATTCAATACCACTACTCCATGGTATGACAGTCGGCGAATTGGCTCTAATGTTTAAAGGGGAAAAGTGGTTAAATACTCAACAGGAGCTAAAGCTTAGCGTTGTCAGTATCCAAAACTATCAACGCAGTATGCGCTATTCGTTACCCGTGAAACCAAGCCCTAATTTACCTAATGATATTGCAGTAAATTTATATCCTTCACTCGGTTTTTTTGAAGCAACCCCCGTCAGTATTGGCCGAGGCACAGCCTTTCCTTTTCAGGTGATCGGTCATGATAAAGTCTCGTTAGGGAATTTCGCTTTTATGCCTGTTGCTATTAAAGGAGCTGCGACTTCACCCAAGTTAATGAATGCAGCATTATTAGGTCAAGACTTACGTAACAGTAAAATTCGCGGCTTAGATCTTAAATTTATTATTAAATGGCATAATAAATTTAAAGAAAATAACCTTAACTTTTTTACACGTGCCCGTTTTATGGATAAATTAAGTGGTACAGATAAGTTACGTAAAGCGATAATTGCGGGCAAATCGGTTAAAATGATCAAGCAAAGTTGGCAACAAGGTTTAATTCAATTTCAAAAGATAAGAACGCCTTATTTATTATATCCACAGTGATCATATGCTTATGATGTCAAGCTAGCCCATTAGCTAAATGGGCTTATTACTTTTTAAAAATATTGTATTTAATTTGATTTAAAAATAAAGTTTTTTTATGGCTTGTAGGCTCAAAATAATTAAATTGCCATGATATGATTACAGCATTATTTTATTCATTAACTACTTGCTATTGTTTATGCTTCCTGACATCAACGCTAAAAACCACTTGCCTGCTTTATATGATGATTTTGTTCAAAGGTTACAGTCTTTAAATTTTACGGGTGACATAAGTGCCAAATACAGTGCACGATTGGCGGTAGCAACCGATAACAGTGTTTATCAGCAATTACCTCAGTTAGTTGTTAACCCGAGAAGTCAGCAAGATATTATCCTCTTAACCAAAACAGCCAGTTTAGCAAAATTTAGTCAAATTAAGTTTAGTGCACGAGGTGGTGGAACAGGCACCAATGGCCAAAGTTTAACACCGGGCATTGTGGTTGACTTATCTAAGTACATGAATAGGGTTTTAGAAATTAATGTTGAAGAAAAGTGGGTAAAAGTTGAATCGGGTGTCGTTAAGGATCAACTCAATGACTTTTTACGTCCTTATGGCTTTTTCTTTGCGCCAGATTTATCAACCTCCAATCGCGCCACTATTGGCGGCATGATCAATACGGATGCCTCAGGGCAAGGCTCTTTGATTTATGGTAAAACCTCAAATCATGTTTTAGGCTTAAGTTCGGTGCTGGCTAATGGTGATATTTTAAATACAGAGCCAATGACTATAGAGCAAGCGCAGGCGTTGGCAAACCAAGACAGTACTCACGGTAAAATCACCAAACAGGTGCTTGCTTCTTGCCTTGGTCATCGTGCCCTAATTTTAGAAAAATTTCCACGCTTAAATCGATTTTTAACGGGATATGATTTAGAAAATACATTACAAAATCAAGGGGATACAGTTGACTTAAGTCGCTTAATTACGGGGTCAGAAGGATCATTGGCTTTTGTTTGTCAGGCAAAACTAAATATTACCCCCATCAGTCCAGCGAAAACGTTAATAAATATTAAATATGACAGCTTTGATTCGGCTTTACGTCATTCGCCATTTTTAGTTAATGCCAAGGCGACATCCGTTGAAACCATTGATAGCAAAGTGTTAAACCTCGCGAAAAAGGATATTATTTGGCATAGCGTCAATGACCTTATCACCGATGTTGATGGACAAAGCATGGACGGTATCAATATTGTTGAATTTAATGGGAGTAGCATTGAAGCACTTGCTGAGCAAGTGGCCCTATTAACGGAAAATCTAGAAGAAACCATCAACCATGATGATAAAGGAGTGATTGGTTTTCAGGTTACTTCAGATTTATCTAGCATCAATAAAATTTATGCGATGAGAAAAAAAGCAGTGGGTTTGTTGGGTAATACTAAAGGAAGCCAAAAACCCTTAGCTTTTGCTGAAGATACTGCTGTACCGCCGGAAAATTTAGCGGATTTTATTGCTGAGTTTAGAATGTTACTTGATAGCTACAATTTGCATTACGGCATGTTTGGTCATGTTGATGCCGGTGTTCTACATGTTCGCCCTGCATTAGATATGTGTGATCCAGAACAAGAGAAGTTACTTAGAATACTTTCTGATGAAGTGGTTAAACTCACCGCTAAGTATGGCGGATTAATGTGGGGAGAGCATGGTAAAGGATATCGTAGTGAATATGGACCTGAATTCTTTGGTGAGCAGTTATTTACTGAGCTTAGAAAAATAAAATCTGCTTTTGATCCCCTTAATAAAATGAATCCAGGTAAAATTTGTACGCCCATTGAATCAAACGAGTCTTTGGTCAGTGTTGATGATGTTAAGCGCGGTTATTTTGACAGGCAAATTCCTGTCGAGGTTAAATCTTCTTTTACTGCGGCTATGGACTGCAATGGTAATGGCTTGTGTTTTAACTACGATGTCAATAGCCCTATGTGTCCCTCAAGCAAAGTTACTGGCGATCGTCGACATTCGCCTAAAGGGCGTGCTGGCTTGATGCGTGAATGGCTGAGATTATTGGAGAATCAAGGGGTTGATGTTTTAGCGTTAGAGCAAGAGATTAATGATTGGTCGGTGAAAAAGTTACTCACCAATGTGATAGAAAAATTTAAAATTAGTCGAGGAGAACATCGGGGCGACTTCTCTCATGAAGTCATGGAGGCAATGCAAGGTTGTCTAGCGTGTAAAGCTTGTGCCAGTCAATGTCCAATAAAAGTTGATGTGCCAGACTTTCGCAGTCGATTTATCAATTTGTATCATTCACGCTATCCAAGACCATTGAAAGATCATTTAGTAGCCAACGTAGAAACTCTTGCGCCATTATTGGCAAAAGCACCAAAACTTGTTAATAGTATTTTAAGTTTAAAAGCTTATGATAAGTTTTCTGAAAAAGTTATTGGCTATGTAAATACACCTTTATTAAGTGTACCAACATTACAATCGCAAGTTAAAAAATCAGGTTTTTCAGGCTTTGATTTAGCTAAGCTTAAAGGTTTAACTGCAGAGCAATGTCAAGGTTATGTGTTGATTGTACAAGATCCTTTTACTTCATTTTACGATGCTCAAACCGTGCATAGTATGATGGCATTGATCAAAGTGTTGGGGATGGAGCCTATTTTGCTGCCTTTTAAACCTAACGGTAAGGCACAGCATGTAAAAGGCTTCTTATCGCGTTTTGCTAGCACAGCAAAATCTGCCAGTGACTTTTTAAATGAGTTAGCGCAGCTTAACATACCAATGTTGGGGATGGATGCCTCAATGGTGCTTTGCTATCGTGATGAATATGAAAAAATATTAGGCGATAAGCGAGGGCGTTTTAACGTATTGTTAGCTCATGAATGGTTACTGTCGTTCATCAATACCGATAACCAATTTAAATCTACACTGGCTATCGAAAGTAAAGCTTTTAAGTTATTTGCCCATTGCACAGAAAAAACAGCGCTAGCTAATAGTGAGAATGAGTGGCAGAGTATTTTTAAACACTTTGGTTTAACACTTGATAAAGTTAATGTTGGCTGTTGTGGTATGGCAGGTACTTACGGTCATGAAAAATCAAACCTTGATAACTCCAAAAGCCTCTTTGATTTAAGTTGGCAACCTCAACTTTCCTCGTTAGCACCAGAGCAAGTTTTAGCGACCGGTTTCTCTTGTCGCTCTCAGGTCAAACGCTTAACCGAATTAAAAGCACGGCACCCCGTTGAGGCGTTACTGGCACTATTGCAATAAAAACTTGATAGATTAAATCCATCATTAGCAATTAGCTTGAAAATTGGTCAAGTTAACCTGATATAGAGGTAAGTTAACTGGTTGTTAAGCCCTACTCAGGTAAGTGAGTCATATGTTAGCGAACCTAGAGCGAAAAGAACAATTAAACTAGGTAACACCATATATCACTAACTATGTGATCATTTCTACTTGCTATAATCACCAAGTATATCGTTATTTATGTCATAATTAGAACAACGAGTTATTGATAAAATGTGATTTTGACCAACCAGACGATTCTAGCAAAACGGTAAAGCCTAGTGATAAAAGTTAAAAAGAGTTCAAAATCATCATTTTCCTCTACATTAGCATCGATTTTCGTGTAAAATCATCAGCATTTTTTAAGTCTATTTACTAAACGGCTAAGTTGCTTTTGACAAAAGTCGTTTTTAGTCCCGTTTTAGAGGAAATCATGAGTTTAGACACTACCACCATAGATGGCATAGTAGCGCAGGCTGAAACTGCAATTAGTGAAGCTAGCGATCCTAATGCCCTTGATCAAGTTCGCGTTAATTTTTTAGGTAAAAAAGGTTTGTTTACTGAGCAAATGAAAGGCCTAGGTAAGCTACCCAAAGAAGAAAAGCCTAAAATGGGGCAAATAATTAATATTGCCAAGCAAAAAGTACAAAAATTATTAACTGAACGTGGTGAACTACTTCGTGCAGAAGAAATTAAAATAAAACTTGCGGCTGAATCTATTGACGTAACATTACCAGGACGTGGCAGTGAATTAGGTGGTTTACATCCTGTATCTCGCACTATTTCTCGTATTGAGAGCTTTTTTGGCGATCTGGGGTTTGCAGTTAAAGCTGGACCTGAAGTTGAAGATGATTATCATAACTTTGATGCGTTAAATATTCCTGAGCACCATCCTGCGCGTCAAGATCATGATACCTTTTATTTCAATCCTAAGTTAGTGTTACGTACACAAACTTCAGGCGTACAAATTCGTACTATGGAAGTAGAAAAGCCACCACTTAGAATTATCTCTCCGGGCAAGGTTTATCGTAATGATTATGACCAAACTCATACACCAATGTTCCATCAAGTAGAAGGTTTGATGGTAGATAAAGATGTTAGCTTTACACACCTAAAAGGTATTTTGCATGACTTCTTACATCACTTTTTCGAAGAAGAAGTAGAAATTCGTTTCCGTCCTTCATATTTTCCATTTACTGAGCCTTCTGCAGAAGTAGATATTATGGGCAAAAATGGTAAATGGTTAGAAGTATTAGGCTGCGGTATGGTGCACCCAAATGTACTTATGAGCGTAGGTATAGACCCTGAAGTATATACAGGCTTTGCTTTTGGTATGGGCGTTGAGCGTTTGACCATGTTGCGCTATGGCGTAAATGATTTACGTGCATTTTTTGAAAATGATCTTCGCTTTTTAAAACAGTTCAAGTAGGAAACCCCAAATGAAATTTAGTGAATCTTGGTTACGTGAGTGGGTAAATCCTGCACTTTCAACTGATGAGTTAGCTCATCAAATTACCATGGCTGGTCTTGAAGTCGATGGCGTAGAGCCTGTTGCAGGCGAATTTACGGGTGTCATAGTTGGTGAAGTTGTTGAGTGTGGTCCACACCCAGATGCAGACAAATTACAGGTTACCAAAATAAGTCTAGGTGATTTCGGTGACGGCGAGTTAGTTGATATAGTTTGTGGGGCAAAAAACTGTCGCCAAGGCTTAAAAGTCGCTGTTGCAACTGTTGGCGCTGTGCTACCGGGTAACTTTAAAATTAAAAAAGCCAAACTACGCGGTGTACCATCTTTTGGCATGTTGTGTAGTGAATCTGAAATTGGTCTAAGTGACAGCTCCGACGGCATTATGGAGTTGGCTGAAAATGCACCTGTTGGCACTTGTTTACGTGATTACTTAGATTTAAATGATGTCACTATCGATGTTGATTTAACCGCTAATCGTGGTGATTGTCTTGGCATTAAAGGTTTAGCACGTGAAGTGGGCGTATTAAATTCTCAATCTGTTAATGAAACTGCTATTAGTAAAGTGACCCCTACGATTGATGATACTCGTGAAATTACTATTGAAGCAGGGCAAGCATGTCCTCGTTATTTAGGGCGAGTGATTAAAGGAATTAACCTTAATGCGCAGACACCTTTATGGATGGTTGAAAAGCTACGTCGTTGTGGCACACGTGCCATAGACCCAGTGGTTGATGTGACAAACTATGTTTTACTTGAACTTGGCCACCCAATGCATGCTTTTGATTTAGCAAAAATTGATGGCGGTATTAAAGTACGTTTTGCGTATGCTGATGAAAAATTAACCTTATTAGATGAAAATAAAGTAACGCTAAAAGATAAGACTCTAGTGATTGCTGATGCACCTGAAAATGGACAAGGCAAAGCCTTAGCAATAGCAGGTATTTTTGGCGGGCTTGATTCAGGGGTAACTAATGAGTCAACAGATATCTTTTTAGAAAGTGCTTTTTTTGCACCACTGGCTATTTTAGGTAAAGCGCGTCAATATGGCCTGCATACTGATGCTTCTCATCGTTATGAACGAGGAATTGATCCAACGTTGCAACATCAGGCTATGGAACGTGCTACCAAATTATTACTCGATATTGTCGGTGGTCAAGCAGGCCCTATTATTGAAGCTAAGTCTGACGATAATATCCCTCAAGCTAACAATGTTATTTTACGCCGTGAAAAATTAGACAGCCGTATTGGTCATCATATTGGTGATGAAAAAGTCACTGAAATATTAACTCGCCTTGGTTTTGATGTTAATGACAATGGTGAAGGCACTGCTAAAACATGGCAAGTTATCGTGCCGGCCTATCGTTTCGATATTAAAATCGAAGTGGATTTAATTGAAGAGGTTGCTCGTATATTTGGTTATAACAATATTCCAAATGTTTCTCCACAAGCAACATTAAAAATGGTCGAGCAAAAAGAAGGGAATATTAGTTTAGCTAAATTAAAACAAACCCTTGTAAATCGTGATTATCAAGAAGCGATCACCTACAGCTTTGTCGATCCTAAGGTTCAAAGTTTACTTCATCCAGAAGAAGCTGTGATGACATTGCCACATCCTATTTCATCAGAAATGTCAGTGATGCGTTTAAGTTTGTGGACAGGGTTATTACAGTCTGTTGCTTATAATCAAAACCGTCAGCAAGGCCGTGTACGTTTATTTGAAACCGGTTTACGCTTTGTCCCAGATGAAAGTGCAGAAAATGGCGTTCGTCAACAAAATATGATTGCTGGTGTTATTAGTGGTAACCGTGTTGATGAACATTGGGATACAGAAAAATTGGCAACCGACTTTTATGACATTAAAGGGGATGTTGAAGCGCTATTAGCATTAACTTGCAATGCCCATAGTTATGAATTTTCAAAAGCTGAAGTAGCCTCCTTACATCCGGGTCAAACCGCGAAAATCACTATCAATGATCAGTTGGTTGGCTATATTGGTGCCTTACATCCTGAATTATCAAGAAAATTAGGATTAAATGGGAGAACTTTAGTTTTTGAACTTTTATTATCTCAAGTGTTGGTGCAAAAGCTGCCTGTAGCCTGCGCCGTGTCTCGCTTTCCTGCAAATCGTCGTGACTTGGCTGTGGTCGTTAAAGACGACGTAGATGCAAAAAAAGTGTTACAACTTATTGAAAAGGTTGGCGGAAATTATTTAATTGATCTAAACTTGTTTGATGTATATCAAGGTCAAGGTATTGAAGATGGATATAAGAGTCTTGCAATTGCCCTTGTATTACAGGATATAGAAAAAACACTTGAAGAAAAAGACATCACAGATGTTATTGATCGAGTTGTTGAAACCTTAAAAACTGAGTTAAATGCAACACTGAGGGACTAAGCAATGGCGCTTACCAAAGCAGAAGTAGCAGAACATTTATTTGAAAACGTTGGGCTGAGCAAGCGCGACGCAAAAGATATGGTTGAAATCTTTTTTGAAGAGATTCGCGAAACATTAGAAAGCGGAGAGCAAGTTAAACTTTCTGGTTTTGGTAATTTCGATTTGCGTCAAAAGAGCGAACGCCCAGGGCGTAACCCAAAAACAGGCGAAGATATTCCCATATCAGCCCGTAAAGTGGTTACTTTTAGACCGGGGCAAAAACTAAAAAGTCGTGTTGAAGACGGAAATAGCGACTAGTCATTTTCGGTTATTTGTTTGGCAGAAAAAACCACATTTGGCTTAAGCTAATGTGGTTTTTTTACTTAACTCTTCACATCAATTCTCACTAAGGCTTTCGGGTAGCCCCTTGTTATGGTGGCTGTTAAACCTTTCTATCCTCAAAAATATAGATTTTAACATTATGCGCCGTTCAAATTACCCCGAACATGAAGTAAATAGGATTAATTGGCAAGCATTTAAACTGATTGTCCCTTATCTTTTTGAATTTAAAAAGCGTATTACTTTTGCGATGCTGTGTTTAGTTCTCACTAAAGTCGCCAGTGTCTATCTCCCCTTTATTCTAAAAGACATCGTTGATACGTTAGCTACCAGCACCCCTTACAATATGAAGCCCCTGATTGTGCCTTTGGGGTTAGTCGTTGCTTATGGTTTAGTACGATTATCTATTGTTGTTTTTGCAGAAGTGCGCGATACCCTCTTTGGGCGAGTTACTGAACGCGCTATCCGTCGAATTGGTTTGAAAGTATTTTGCCATTTACATGCACTTGATTTAGATTTTCATTTAAATCGACAAACGGGAGCTTTATCACGAGATATTGACCGAGGCACTTCAGGAATTAGTTTTCTAATGCGTTTTATGGTGTTTAATATTGTGCCTACCTTGTTGGAAATAGTGATGGTTGTCAGTATTTTATTCTTCAACTATGGTATTTGGTTTGCGCTCATTACGTTAGGCTCAATCATTACTTATATTGCTTATTCGGTTTATGCAACCGAAATGCGAACCCGCTTTGTTAGAGAAAGCAATAAAGCTGACTCTTCAAGTAATACCCGCGCTATTGATAGTTTACTCAACTATGAAACCGTTAAATACTTCACTAATGAAAATTATGAGGCGCAGGCCTATGATACACAGCTTGCTTTATGGGAGCAGGCAAAAATAAAAAATCGTTTATCACTTTTTGTGTTAAATGGCGGTCAAGCTCTTATTATTGCTATGGCCATGACCAGTATGTTAGCACTTGCGGCAGTTAATGTTAGCGAAAGTAAGATGACTTTAGGTGATTTTGTGTTGATAAATGCATTTATGATGCAACTTTTTATGCCATTAAATTTTTTAGGGTTTGTGTATCGGGAAATAAAAGGATCGTTAGCGAATATTGAAAACTTATTTGGCTTACTCGATAAATCAACAAAAGTAAAAGATATTACCGGGGCAAACCCCCTTGAAATTGGTCAAGCGGCTATTTGTTTTAATCAGATCGTTTTTGCCTACAATCAAAAAAGACCCATTATTAGAGGGATTTCATTTACTGTGAAAGGCGGCGAGAAGGTTGCTGTTGTCGGAGAAAGTGGTTCAGGTAAATCTACCTTAGTAAAATTGTTATTTCGTTTTTATGATGTAGATTCAGGTAGTATTACCATTGATGGTCAAAACATCTCGAAAGTCAGCCAGCATTCATTAAGAGCGCATATAGGCGTAGTTCCCCAAGATACAGTACTTTTTAATGATACTTTATTTGCTAATATAAAGTATGGCAAGCCTAGTGCTAATAAAGTTCAGGTGATGCATGCGATTGAAATGGCACACCTTACTAAGTTTATTGATAGCTTACCTGATGGGGTGAACACTGTGGTGGGTGAACGCGGTTTAAAACTATCGGGAGGTGAAAAACAACGAGTTGCGATTGCCCGAACCATTTTAAAAAATCCACAAATATTAGTCTTTGATGAGGGCACGTCATCTCTTGATAGCCAATCGGAGCAAGCAATTCTAACTACGATAAATGACGTCGCTAAAAATCGTACCAGTTTAGTGATTGCACATCGACTTTCTACCATTATTGATAGTGATAATATTATTGTCATGGGTGAAGGAAAAATTATAGAGCAGGGCAGTCATCAACAATTATTAGCCAAACGAGGAAAATATAGTACTATGTGGCAATTACAACAAGCGAATACCGCTGAAAATAACTAGTAATTATGAGTATAAACAAATCAGTTTCAACAGAAATAGCCGCCACAAAACAGTGGGTTGATGAAATTATTATTGGACTTAACTTTTGTCCTTTTGCTAAAAAAGAATTTATTAATAATACCATTCATTATCATAACTCATCAGCAGAACAATTAAAATCTGCGTTGCATGAACTTGTTGAGCAGTGTCGATATCTACAAAAGCATGATAAATTAGAAACAACCCTTGTTATTTACACTAAGGGTTTTCGCCATTTTGAACGTTATTTAGACCTGGTTGACTACGCGAATGATCTAATAGTTGAGTCGGGGTTTGAGGGCGTTTTTCAGTTAGCCAGTATGCACCCAGAATATTGTTTTGACGGGGTAGATTATGATGATGCCAGTAATTTCACCAATCGCTCACCTTATCCTGTTATCCATATTATTCGAGAAGCCAGCATGGCTAAGGTATTATCTGTTTATAAAGCGCCTGAAAAAATTCCCGATAATAATATTACTTTAGCCAACGATAAAGGGGCTAATTACTTTCAACAAGTGCTGGCTCGCATTCATCAGCAACACTCTTAACTGTTAAAGCTTATATGTCATATATCGAACAATTTTTTATTATTGCTTTAGTGCACTTACTTGCCGTTGCTAGTCCCGGTCCTGATTTTGCTATTATCCTAAAGCAAAGTATTCGTTATGATCGGCGTACTGCTGTTATCACAAGTTTTGGCATTGCAAGTGGTATTTTATTGCATGTTAGCTATTCATTGGTCGGTATAGGGCTATTAATTGCTAGTGATGAAAGGTTATTTACAGCACTTAAATATATTGCAGCGGGCTATTTTTGTTATATTGCTTGGCATGGTTTACGTGCGGCAAAACCGACTAATGAAAGTGAAAATATACTAATTTTAAGCAATACTCAGCAGGGTGAGCAATCTTTGTTATTTAGTGCGCCAAACAACCTTGATTACCCTTCTACAAAAAAAGCGTTTTTAACGGGTTTTTTGATTAATGGACTTAATGTTAAAGCAACATTATTTTTTGTCAGCTTATTTTCAGTTATTATTGCACCAGAAACACCATTTTTAATTAAGTTCAGTTATGGTCTTTATATGGCCATAGCGACAGCTGCTTGGTTTATATTTTTATCTTACTTACTTACACATTATCGAGTGCGATACTTTTTACAATTAAAAGGGTATTTGTTGGATCGAGTAATGGGGGGCGTGTTGCTAGTTCTTGCCATTCAGCTTGTGCTTAGTGATTTACACTAATTTTCCTTGAAATGATAGACAGAAGAACTTTTTTGGTTGTTAGGGTATAATGTCGGTTCATTTAGTTTATTGTTTTATTTAATTAAGGGTTTTTATTTTGCCTGAAAAAATATCTATCGTTCAAATTGGTGGCAGTATAGATCGAGCCTTAAAAGGTGACTATAAAATTGATGTTAAAGCAACTTTAACCGAAGCGTGGCAGTTAACACTAAAATCTCGAGTAGCTATTAATCTAGGGTTATTATTCTCATTGCTGTTAGGTATGTTGGTTTCCTTTGTTATCAGTAATTATCTGGGTGGCATTGAAGCCGTATTGGCAGACCGTCAAGCGAGTATGCTAGTCAATGTTGTAGTCACTATTGCCGTATGGCCTTTTATTGCAGGGGTTGAAATGATGGGAGTACTTCATGCGGTAGGTATGAAAAGCCATGTAAAAATGACTTTTGGCTTTTTAAATCGCGCTAGCTGGATAGTATTATGTGCCTTATTTACGTCCCTGTTAACTAGTATTGGTTTTCAACTGTTTGTATTGCCGGGCCTATTTTTGGCGATAACGCTTTCATTAACCATCCCTTTAGTGATTGAAAAGAAAATGATGCCCATAAAGGCTGTAGTTGTGTCAATTCAGGCATTACGTTTTCAAATACTACCATTATTTTTACTGCACTTTATTTTACTCATGTCATTAGTTATGTTGCTCTTTCCATTTGCACTATTGATAGAAACAAGCGTAGCGCCATTAGGTATTTTATGTTTTTTGTTTGGTTTTACTTATTTAGCACCACTGTTTTACAATGTAAAAGGTATTTTATATCGTGAAATATTTGGTGTGAGTATAGCAACAGATAAAGCTATTGATGAGTTAGAACGCACAACCAACACGTCAGTATCTAAATCAGGTTCTGATCCTGATGATACCTTTACGGCGTAGCAATACGATAAGAAGGATTTATAATGAGTGTAGCAGTATTAAATAAATCGATATTTTTAGTAGTTATACTGGCTTGTTTATTGGCGCCTTTTACTTTTTTAAAACCTAAGCCAACCAACAAAAGTGTTGTTGAAGGGATTAATTATTTAATAGAAAAAAGCAATAAACCTGTGGTGAATAAGTCGGTTGAAAAGCCGTTACATCAAGTTAATTTGCCAAACTTTGCAGCCATTAGGGATGTAAAAGCCAAAAAACAACAGTTCTTTGACTTTTTACGCCCAGCAGTAGAGCGGGAGAACGCTAAGCTATTAATTTTACGTGCGAGCTTAGAATTGTGGTTGGAAAAAAAGTCTTTAGGTTTATCTTTGTCTGATGAAGAGCTTCAAGCGTTAGCGACTTTAGTGAATAGATATCGCGTGAACAAGAAGGGCTCTGTTTTGCAGCAAGTAAATGAATTGCTAATAAAAGTTGATATAGTGCCCACAGCGCTGGTTTTAGTACAGGCAGCTAATGAATCGGCATGGGGTACATCAAGGTTTGCAAGAGTAGGATTAAACTTCTTTGGTATTTGGTGTTATCGAGAAGGTTGCGGTATGATTCCCGCCGGTCGCAATAAAGGTGCGAAGCACGAAGTTGCCGCCTTTAAAAGCGTTGATGAAGCCGTTGCGCGATATTTCTACAATTTAAACTCTAACAATGCATATAGAGTGCTTCGTAATATTCGATTTGAATTACGCTCTCAAAACCAACCAATAAACCCGGAAGTTTTAGCGACAGGCTTATTACCCTATTCTGAGCGTGGCAGTGATTATGTTATTGAAATAACCAAAATGTTAAGACACAACCAAGTCTACTTAAAAAGCAACCCGATTAGTACAGGAGTTTCTGTCTCAGAGTAACCCCTTTAATATCTTGTTTTTGCTATTTTACTTCGACAACATTTAGTGCGTTAACTAGCTCGTTATTTGTCTGTTTAGGCCGGCTAAACGCTTCTTGATCAAACACTAAATCACCACCATCAATAATGCCTGATGAGCTATTAATATTTTTGAAGTCAAATAAATTATTATCACACAAGTGTGACGGAACTACGTTACGCATTGCAGTAAACATAGACTCTATTCGGCCCGGATACAGTTCGTGCCATTCATTGAGCATGCGTTTAATATTTTGACGTTGTAAGTTAGGTTGTGAACCACATAAATTACAAGGGATAATAGGGAATTGCTTTAAATCACCATATTGAATTAATTCACTTTCTTTACAAAAAGCCAATGGACGTATGACAACATGTTCACCGTTATCCGAAACAAGCTTTGCTGGCATGGCTTTCATTTTGCCACCATAAAACATGTTGAGCATTAAAGTTTCTATCATATCATCACGGTGGTGGCCCAAGGCTATTTTTGTGGCGCCCAAATTTTTTGCCGCTTTATAAAGCACAGCTCTTCTTAATCTTGAGCATAAACTACAAGTGGTTTTACCCTCTGGAATTTTATCTTTAACGATGGCGTAGGTATCTTCTTCGACGATATGGTACTCAACACCTATGCTGTCAAGATAATTAGGTAAGATATGATCAGGAAAACCGGGTTGTTTTTGGTCTAAATTAACAGCGACTAAATCAAAGTTTATCGGAGCAGACTTTTTAAGTAGTATTAAAATACTAAGTAAAGCGTAGCTATCTTTTCCACCTGATAAACACACCATGACTTTATCGCCATCTTCAATCATATTGTATTGCGCAATAGCTTGACCAACATGATGTCTTAGTCTTTTTTCTAGTTTAGACAGTTGGGTGTGTTGGGTAGCTGTTAATGGCTGAGATGGTGGTATTGTCATAAAGGGTACTTAAGTTACATGAAGCAGGGTAATTCGCCGCGCATTATACCCCCATGTTATTTAAGCTACAAGGTTGTCTGTGTGGTTAAACATGACATCCTTTACCGTTAATTATTTACTTATGCTTCTGCCAGAGGTGAAATATACCCTTCGGGTTTTAGAGCCAGTACATCACAGTTGAGTTGATCAATAACATGCTCGGCGGTGTTACCAATTAATGCTGCTGAAAACCCAGTTCTACCTACTGTGCCTAATATTACTAGTTCAGCATCAATTTTCTGTGCGATCTGTTCAATAACTGCTTCAGGTAAACCTTCTTCTACATGAGTGTTCATGACACTAATATCGTATTGGTTAGCATAATTAATCATGGCTTGTTGGTGATGTTTAAGCATATTGTCATTATATTCAGTAGAGTTGAATTCAGGTATTTCAATAGCAATATTGACCGGTGTACCTGGATATGAGTTAACTAAGTGAACATTAGCTTTAATCAAATGGGAAAGCTGTTTTGCTTCTTCGGTAATTTTTGCATTAAGTGAATGATGTTCATCTTCATTGCTACCTACATTCACCGCCGCGATGATATTACCATTTTCAGGCCATGCGTGATCTTTAACAAGTAAGACAGGACATGGGCACTTACGCAAAATATGCCAGTCTGTAGGCGTGAAGACTACTGATTTTAACTTATCGTGTTGGTGTGTACCTTTGATTAGAAGATCAAAGTTATGCTCAATCACTTGTTCTATGATAGCTTCAAAAGGGCGGTGGTGCCAAACTACTTGGCAAACTGTATCGATATCACTTTCTAGCTTATCGATAACTTCTTGTAGCCATTCTTCTTTATCTTTGATGACAGATTGACGCATAACATCACGTTCGGCACTAGAGAGAATTGTAGTCATTTCGTAAGAGAAGTCGAAAATAGATAAAAAAGCAGTGACTGTCACTGTTGAATTACCTTTGTTTTTGATGCAATCTGCTAATTTGATAGCTCTTTTAAGTGCTTTTTGTTCGTCCGTACTTGGATCAACAATGGCAAGTATATTCTGATAAGTTTCCATGATAATCTCACTTTGTTTTGATAAACAATATCTACGACTTTGCTTTACTAACTTATAGCAAAAGTATTCAATTAATGCTTGTTTTCAATCAATTTCTTTGAGGTTTTTATACAGTAGCACTACATAAGTGTAGTGCTAATTTTACACGGAATATTTTACGAAGGGATAGGTTGAAATTAGTTAGCGGCGCAGTCAATTAATTCATCAATATCGATGATAGTGATAAGCTTACCATCAACCTTAATTAAGCCATTTTTATGGAAACGATTTAGTAATCGACTAATTGTTTCTACGGTCAAACCGATATAATTACCTATATCGCTTCGTGTCATAGTCAAGCGGAATGCAGTTGCTGACAAACCCCTAGCGTGATATCTATCACTTAAACTCACTAAAAAAGTAGCTACGCGTTGCTCAGCATTTTTACGGTTAAGTAACGTAAGCATCTCTTGATCAGTTCTAATTTCATTACTCATTAAGCGCAATACTTGCTTTTTTAGCTTAGGCATGGTGTTTGAAAGCTTGTCTAAATTATTATAAGGCACTTCACAAACCATCGATGTTTCTAGCGCTTGGGCAAAGCTTTTATGCTCTGAATCAGCAATAGCATCAAAACCAAGCAGATCACCAGCTAAATGAAAGCCAGTAATTTGCTCTTCACCTTGCTCATTAACTGTAAATGTTTTAAAGGTGCCAGAACGAATTGCATACAGTGAATGTAGCTCTTGGCCATCATTAAAGATTTTATCACCTTTATGAACAGGACGCTTACGGTCAATAATTTCATCAAGTGTACTAAGCTCTTGCTCATTTAGCGTAAATGGTAGACAAAGCTCACTGATACTGCAATTTTGACATTTAATATGCTGTGGACTAGGACAACTTTTATGGGACATCTTTGATTCTACTTCTTTTAGAGATAAATTTCTAATAACCCGACTATCGTTAAGGATTTTAAGGTATTTGCTCTAATTTTCAGGGCTAGACTATGTTAGTAGAACATTTGTTGACATGCAACAATAAAACTATAAATACCGTAGAATATTAACATAAAAGCCATTGTTCTTCTAAAGGTTGGTTTGACGAGTAGGTTTTTTATGCTGTTCAAACTCAAAGATAAAGTGAATAGAGCCGGTAAGGTTCCTAAACCAAAACAAAACATAATACTTGCTCCACTCATAACGCTACCACTGGCTAATGCCCAAGTTAACGTCGAGTAGACTAGACCGCAGGGTAACCAGCCCCAAATAGCCCCTAAAGAAAAAGCTTTGGGTGGGCTGGCAACTGGAATGACTTTTGTTGCTAAAGGTGATATAAATTGCCACAGAATTTTGCCTAATGCTTCAACACGATTCAACCACATTAACCATTGCCCTAGATATAATCCTAAGAGAATAACAAAGACAGCTGAAAATAATCGTAAACCCGCTAAAGGCATTCCCATATTTTTAGCGGCTATAGAACCGGTAAAGCCAACAATTGCTCCTATTACGCTATATGAAGCAATTCGACCAATATTATAAAAAACAATTAAGGTATATTTACTCGGAACTTTTAGTTTCGTTTGGATTGATTGTTTTGAGTGATAAGTAGCTAAGTGTTGCTCATTGATCTGAATTTGTTTACTAGCAGTATATTTATGGGGGGCTAATGCCGAGGTTAGCATCGTGGTTATGCCGCCACACATGGCAATACAATGTCCTGAACCAAGTAAGCCGATGATAAAAGCAGTGAATAAATCTAAACTCATTTTATCTTGTATCCGTTTCTTTTTCGGTACTAGCGTTTTGTGTATCGTTATTTTTTTCTTTCTCAGCCCTTTCAAATCTTGCGCTGTCGTCTATTTTATCATCATCAAAAAGAATGCTCATGCCTTGCTTTTCTAGATCATCAAACTGTTCAGTTTTTACAGCCCAAAAAAACAAATAAATACCAATGACCGTGAGTAAAACAGCAATAGGGATTAATATATAAATGATACTCATTTTTTTACTCCCGAAATTTTATTTCTTTAACAAGCGTAATGAATTAGTAATAACTAAAATAGAGCTAGTAGACATACCTATTACAGCCATATATGGAGCAATAAAACCTGCTACTGCTAGTGGCAGCACAATAGCATTATAGCCAAAAGCCCAAAGGTAGTTTTGAATAATAATGCGCCGTGTTTTTAAAGCAATTTTTGTTAATGTTGTAATACTGCTCAGTTGATTATTCAATAAAATGACATCTGCACCACTTTTTGCAATGTCAGCACCACAGCCCATAGCCATGGAAATATGAGCAGCGCCAAATACGGGGGAATCATTAACACCATCACCTATCATCGCTATTTTTGCTTGTTGGTGCTTTTGTAATTTAATAAGTGTATTCATTTTATCAGTGGCAGATAAGCCACCAAAGCAGTGGGTAATACCAAGCTGTTCAGCAACTTTATTACATGCTACTTGACTATCCCCTGATAACATTAATGTTTGGTGCTGTTTTCCAATCACGTTCATTAATGATAGGGCTTCTTCTCGGATTTGATCGTTTAAATAAAAGGCCGCAATCAGCTGGTTATTTTTGACTAGTACACAAGAGGCTATTTGTGTTTTTTCATCAAGTGATGTCAACAGCCAAGCAGGCTTGCCTATGCTAAATTGTTGTTGATTGACGACACCGGTTACTCCTTTACCTGACTCAACCTTAATGTCATTTGTTGTTAAACCAAAGTCCCTAAATGGGATAAATGGTTTTGCTAAAGGGTGTTCTGAGTGTGATTCTAGGGCGGCGGCAATAGCGAGTACCTGTTTTTTGCTATAGTTTCCATAAATTTTAACGTTGCTAATGGCAAATTCACCAGTAGTTAATGTGCCTGTTTTATCAAAAGCAAAATAATTTATTTGTGGGATGGTTTCCATAACATGGGCGGATTTAATCATGATACCGCTGCGATTTAAGCGTGTCGTTGCACAAGTGAGCGCTGTGGGGGTTGCTAAAGATAATGCACAAGGGCAGGTGGCAACAAGTACTGATAAGGTGATCCAGAATGCTTCTTCAGGTAAATGATGTTGCCAATAAATAGCCGTACCTATGGCGGTAACTAAAATAATAGCGACAAAATATTGGGCAATTTTATCTGATAAACGCGCCAATTTGGGCTTATGGGCTTGAGAGCGCTCACTAAGGCGGATTAACTGGCTTAAAAATGATTGGTTGCTTGGTTGTTTTACTTGTACTGTTAAATTTCCATCACCATTTACTGTACCTGCAAAAACATTATCATTAACCTGTTTGCTCACAGGTAACTGTTCACCAGAGAGCATTGCTTCATTGACTTGAGAAAAGCCCTGAGTAATCATACCGTCTGCTGGGATAGTTTCGCCCGGTTTCACTAAAACTAAATCATCTCTTTCCAAAAGTTTAGCTGCAACAAGCTGCTCCTTGTGTTGTTTATTAGAGAAGTCATTGTTGTGTGTAGCTTGTAAGTTGCTGTTGAAACTTAGCTTTGTTGCTGTCATTGGCATAAGCTTTAGTAGATTAGCAGAAACTTGTGCGGCGTGAGAGCGAGCTCTAAATTCTAAGAATTTACCTATGAGTAATAAAAAAGTAAACATGGATACAGACTCAAAATAGACTTCACCTTGCTCTGTTAATGTTGCCCAAGCGCTGGCACTAAAGGCTAAAATAATGGCAATGGATACCGGAACATCCATAGATAAGCGCTTGAGTTTAAGTGCGTTGATAGCTCCAGCATAAAAGGGCATTGCTCCATAGGTTATAATGGGGACAGCTAAAATAAAGCTTACCCAACGTAAATAGAGTTTATTATGCTCAGCCATGTCTCCAAAAGCCCCAAAATATAAACCAATGGCTATCATCATGATTTGCATCATTAAAATACCACTGATACCTAACCTTTTAATAAAAACTTTACTTAAAACTTTATTACGTTGTTCAAGTTCATTTGCTTTAAAAGGCAGGGCATGATAGCCAATTTTTTCAATCTCATTAAGAATATCACTAAGCACAAGTTTGTTATCTTGCCATTTCACTGTTGCTCTTTGTGTGGTGGCATTGACACTAATGTTGTTGATACCATCATACTTACTAAGTTGCATTTCAATTAACCAAGCACAAGCAGCGCAGCTGATGCCTTCTACGGTTAAAATAGCTTCTTTAAAGCCTTTATCCTGATAAATAAATTCATTTTGTAATACTTGTTCATCCAGCAATTTGTTTTTTTGTAATTGCGCTGGTATCAGGGGAGAGCCTTTATTTGCGGGTTCAGTTCTTACTGTATAGTATTGTGTTAAATTGTTATCAACAATGGTTTGGGCAACAGCTTGGCAACCAATACAGCACATAGGTTGCGTTTTATTATTGATTGAAACCGTAAGGTTTATTCCTTTAGGGATAGGTTCATAGCAGTGAAAGCAGCTTTTATTCAAAGATGACATAGATACCGTTGTGATTATTAAAGGTTATTATTGTGCTTTTGTTGGATCAGGAATAATGTCAATAAATTTAGCTTGCGGTAAGCTAATCGTTTCTTGAATTTTCCACGTATTTTCAAATGGCGTGATAGTTATTTTCCATTTTCCTGAAACAGCCTTATCAAATTGATATCTGAAGTAACCATTACCATCGGCAGTCAGTGCTAAATTAAAGTCTTTCTCTGCTAGTGTCGGATGAAAGAACTGAATATTAAGTACAGGAAAAACCTTTTCTATACCTGTAGGTTTGATGATTAACTCGCCATTTATTAACTGTAAAGCAAAGCGCATCCCTAACTTTTGTGCCATTTTTACTTTAGAAACTTCTAAATTAATGGCTTTACCTTTTTTGTAATAATCACCAACAACTAAAGTGTCTGGATTTGTATTTGCTATGATAACAGTGGTAATGCCGGCAACAACAGCAGATAAAGGAAGAATAAACACTAACCAAGCCCATGGCTCACGATACCAAGATGATTTCATAAAAATAACCAAACAGTCAAAGTAAAATAAATTGACAGTATTATAGCTTTTTTCTTGGCATTGAGCTAGTTTTGTTAGTGAGGTAGGTATAATAAAAAAGGCCATTTAACAATGAGTTAACTGGCCTTTTAGATTTGTTTTCAATCAAGGTTAAATATAAAAACCAATCTTGATATTAGTTTTGTGAAAGAGAGTAAACATAAGCACTAATTACGTGTACTTTATCTTCACCTAAAATATCTTTCCATGGTGGCATGACACCAGCACGACCATTTCTTACTGACGCTTCAATAGCGCGTTGAGTGCCACCATATAACCATATATTATCAGAAAGGTTTGGTGCACCCATAGGTAAACCTAGAGCCAAACTACCTTGTCCATCGGGGCCATGACAACCGGCACACATACCAAACTTAGTTTTGCCCGCTTTGGCTAAGTCAGGATTTACAGAGCGACCACTTAAACTGATAACATAAGCGGCAACTTCTTTCACACCTTGTTCGCCTAATGCTCCTTCCCAAGCCATCATTCCATTGGCTTTTCTTCCTTCAAGCAAGGTTTCTTTTATTGCTTCTGGTGAGCCTCCATATAACCAATCATCATCAGTTAGATCGGGGAATCCAGTGGTACCTCGAGCATCTGAGCCATGACATTGGGCACAGTTTTGAATAAATAAACGTTGACCTACTTTAAGCGCTTCTTTTGCTTGCAACAAAGCGCTTTGTTGTTCGGTTAGTTCGCCTTTGGTGTCAAAGTCAATGTCAACCTTTTTAGCGCTAGCTAAGTCTTCAATACTACGTGCGGCATAAGCTTTAAAAATTGGACCGTATTTTTCATCTGCTTGAGCAACTTCTCGGTCATACTGTACTAAAATTCCAGACTCTTTATGTAAATACTTTGACGTTTTAGCTTTAGACTCGGCTAAATTTAAAATACCTTGGTTTGAGCTTTTCCAGCCGAGTAAACCGGACCAGCTACCTAAACCATACATGGCAATATAGATAAATGCCCAAATAATGGTTAATAAAAAGAAGGTGCTCCACCAACTTGGCAGTGGATTATTTAATTCTTCAATGCCGTCAAAGCTATGTCCCATAGACTCACCTTCTTTAACGCCTGCAAAGTTCTTTAAGCACCAGCGTAGTAGAATTAAACAACCTACTAGCGAGCCGAGGGTAAGAACCCAAACCCATATATTCCAGAAGCTAGACATTATTATTAGTCTCCTGTTTGCTATCTGTTTCAAGATGGCTTTTGTTATTTTGCTCTTGCTCATCTTCTAAAATTGAATTGGCAATATCATCAAAAGATGATTTACGTTTTTTAGAAAATGACCAAACTACAATAATAATAAATAAAGCCAATATTAGGAGGGCAAAAAACCCTCTTAGTGTTCCGTAATCCATGGGTCAGCTTACTTCAATGCATGCCCAAGTGATTGCAAGTAAGCAACCAAGGCATCCATTTCAGTTTTACCGTTGACCGCATCTTTAGCACCTGCAATTTCTTCATCAGAATAAAGTTTTATTGCTTTGCCATTTTCGTCTTTGTGAGAGCGATTACGTGTTAACCAATTAAAGGTCTCAAGCTTTTTACCTGTTAACTCACCATCAAGGCTAGTTTCAGCTAACCATTTATAAGATGGCATATTTGACTCTGGTACCACAGAACGAGGATCAATTAAGTGGGCAATATGCCAATCATCACTGTAACGACCACCAACACGAGCTAAATCAGGGCCAGTACGTTTAGAACCCCATAAAAAAGGATGTTCCCAAACGTGCTCACCAGCAACACTGTAGTGACCATAGCGCTCAGTTTCCGCTCTAAATGGACGAATCATTTGGCTATGACAGTTACTACAGCCTTCACGAATATAAATATCGCGACCTTCCATTTGTAGGGCGGTATAAGGCTTTAAATTATCGACAGGTGTCGTTGTTTCTTTTTGGAAGAATAATGGTGTTATTTCTACTAAGCCACCAATACTAATTGCCAGTACTGTGATAAGAAAGAACAAGCCAACATTTTTCTCAACGGTTTCATGTTTATTTTGCATGTCGTGCTCCTTAAGCTTCTTCAACAGCTTTAAGACTTCCGTCTTTAGCGCCAATTGTTTTAAACATGTTGTAAGCCATTAAGACGAAGCCAGCTACAACCAGAACACCACCTAAGAAACGGATGAAGTAGAACGGGTAAGATGCTGTTAAGCTTTCTACAAAGCTGTAAGTCAATGTACCGTCACTGTTTACTGCACGCCACATCAAACCTTGCATTACACCTGAAATCCACATTGCAACGATATAAAGAACAATACCTGCTGTGTGCATCCAGAAGTGGATGTTAATTAAACGAATACTATACATACGACCTTGGTTAAATAAGACTGGAATCAAGTGATATAAAGCACCAATTGATACCATGGCAACCCAACCTAAAGCACCAGAGTGAACATGACCAACAGTCCAGTCAGTGTAATGAGATAAAGCATTTACTGATTTAATTGCCATCATAGGTCCCTCAAAGGTAGACATACCATAGAAAGATAATGAAACAATTAAGAAACGTAGAATAGGGTCATGACGAAGTTTATGCCAAGCACCGGAAAGTGTCATGATACCGTTGATCATACCACCCCATGAAGGAAGGAATAATACGATAGACATAATCATACCTACTGATTGAGCCCAATCAGGTAAGGCTGTGTAATGTAGATGATGTGGACCAGCCCAAATATACAAGGAAACTAATGCCCAAAAGTGGACAATTGACAAACGGTAAGAGTATACAGGACGCTCTGCTTGTTTAGGAACAAAGTAGTACATCATGCCGAGGAAACCAGCGGTTAATAAGAAACCAACAGCATTATGTCCATACCACCACTGCATCATAGCATCAATAGCGCCTGAATAAAGCGAGTATGATTTCATTGCTGATACAGGGACAGCCATCGAGTTACCAAGGTGTAATACGGCAACAGTAATGATGAAGCCACCGAAGAACCAATTAGCCACATAAATATGTGAAGTTTTGCGTTTGATTAGTGTACCAAAAAATACAATGGCGTATGAAACCCAAACAACAGTGATAAGAATATCAATTGGCCACTCTAACTCTGCATATTCTTTTGATGTGCTATAACCCAATGGTAAAGAAATAGCCGCAGATAAAATGACAGCTTGCCAGCCCCAGAAGGTAAATGAAGCTAATTTACCACCAAACAGCCTAGTTTGGCATGTACGTTGTACAACGTAGTACGATGTTGCAAATAAAGCACTTGTACCAAAGGCAAAAATTACTGCATTGGTGTGTAGTGGGCGAAGACGAGAATAGGTTAACCAAGGTGTGTCAAAGTTTAACGCAGGCCAAATTAATTGAGCCGCGATAAGTACACCAACGAGTGTACCAACGATCCCCCAGATTACAGTCATCACAGTAAATTGACGTACAACGTCGAAGTTGTAGTCTACTGCTGACGTATTACTTTGAGTCATGTTTTAGATTCCGCAGTGTTATTATTAAGAAGAATGGTTTTATACTGTTACATTTAATACAAAATCTGCAAAAAAATGAGCGTTTTTTGACCTATTCTTGTTTGTTCGTCAAGTGACGTTGATATATGTCACAAATTCAAGCTAAATGCTCCATATACAAGGCAATTCTACCCTTTGCGTATGATATAAATCAACAGTTGAGGATGTTTAAATTTGACCTAGATCAAGTTTAAATAGATTATCCACAAGGCTTATAAGGTTAAAACGTATAAGGGCTGTTCAGGTAAGTAAAGCGCTTGCTAATTAAAAATCAGCTAGTTGATTTAATCTTGCTAGTGCAACTAATTGTATACTTTTTCCATCTACTTGAATAAGTTGCTCTTTTTGAAATTTTGAAAACACACGACTCAATGTTTCGCGACGTAAACCTAAAAAGTTGGCAACATCATTACGACTAAGAGGAAGTTCTATGCTGTCATCACTACCAGTATAATCAGTATTTCTTTCGATGATATTTAATAAAAATGCAGCTAATAAGCTATCAGCCGATTTTTTTCCTATATAGGCTTGGAAATTTCGTTGTCGAACATAGCTTTGTCTGCTTAATAACTCGATGAGGTTTTGTTGAACTTCTGGAACAAGCTTTCCACAAGAGGTCATTTGCTCAACCGAAACTTTACAAACAGAGCTATTACCTATAGCAACCGCTGTGTAATTATATGTTTTTAAGTATAAAGCATCTTCACCGATGAGCTCACCAGGGAAGCGTAAGCCGATTATATTTTCTTCGCCATCATCTGTTTTTTGACATAACTTGAACGTGCCAGAGCTAACCGCGTAAATATCTGTTATCGGCGCGTCTTGACAGAACAAAATATAACCATTTTTGCTGGCTATACGCTTTTTCAAATAACTTTCGGATAAATTAAAAGATTGGTTAGCCGTAGTTACTGGCTGGCACACTGAGTTCATTGAACAATCATCGCACTCAACAAATTTAGTGCTGCTTTGTTTTTTCGTGGAGGAAGTCTTTACATTCTTTGATTTCACAAGAGATTTACTAGGCACAGTCATTATAAATTGTTAGCATATCGTTCAGTAATAAATACCATATATTCTAAGGGACTCTGCTAGCAATGACAATTACTAGCGTTTATAAAAAATTAAAAATGTTCAAAGTTATTATTCTTCTCATTTGTGTTTTCAATATGCTAGCTTGCAAACCCGCCGAAACAAAAACTTCTCAAATTGAAAAAAAAGCTAATTTTTTGTGTCTTTCATCACAAAGTCATTGTGAAATTGATAGTGAATTAGGAAAGTTTAGCGTTCTTTTTTCAGGTTTAACAGAACAAGGGAAGCTAAAAACAGAGCTACCTTTTCAAATACAAGTACAGCTTTTAACTCTTGATAAAAAAGTGAAATTACTGAGCATTGATAGTTATATTGAGGGAGCAACTATGTTTATGGGTAAAATCCCCATATTTTTTAATGAGGCGCCTCACCCAAAGGTAAAAAAAGCAGAAACCATGCTTGTAAGCTGTACACAAGAGGTTATGACTTGGCGATTATGGCTGGATATAAAAGTGAGGGCAGACGACAAAGTATCCGAGCAAACAGTTTTTATCGATTTTGATAGTAAAAGGTTCTAAAGAACTGGCTTGATTTTAGCGGAGTACGAAGAACATAGGGGGTCTCAAGCTTCGCAACTCGCTAATCATATATTCATATATTCATGCATTTTTTAGATGTTATTGGTGACATCGACAGAAAGTTTTAGCCTTTGCCCTGGTTGTAAGTATTTATTTCTACTTAAGCTATTCCAACGCTCAATATCACTAATACGGACATTAAACTTATCAGCAATGCGGGCAAATGAGTCACCACGTCGCACCTTATAAGTAATATTGCGCATTATGGCTTGTTCAACACCTGCAGTCGTTTTAGCTGTTGTTGAACGTTTATCTGTAGCGCTAGGTTTTTGCCAGATAACTAGTTTTTGACCTAGCTTTAATGTATCTCTTGGCGCAAAACCGTTCCATTTTGCAATTTTATGACTGCTGACTTTATAGTGCTGACCAAGATCCCATAGATTATCACCTGACACTACGGTATGAATTACTTTAAAGCCAACTTGATTCTTCGCTTGTTTTTTAGCGATACGTTGCTCTTGAGATAAAATATAGCTATCTAAAGACTTTGCTGCAACAGGGATTAATAAATGTTTGCCCGCACGAATTTGATTACCATTAATATTATTTACTTGGCGAATTAAATCGATGCTGGTATGAAATTTTTTGGCAATAAACCCTAAATTATCCCCGTTTTTAATTTGATAGCGTTGCCAAGCTAAACGATCTTTCGTGGCTAATTTGTCTAATTCTTGCTCGAATTTTTCTACTTTATGTTTGGGCAATAGTAAACGGTGAGGACCATCAGGATCCGTCGACCAGCGATTAAAACCAGGATTGAGTCGTTGTAATTCAGCTAATGTTAAATCAGCTAAACTTGCGGCTTTAGCTAAATCAAGTTGTGATTTTATATCTACCTCAGTGATCACCGCTTCATTGGCTATTTCATACAAAGATAACTCAAAATCTTTAGGACGCTTAATAATATCAACCAAGGCAAGCAGTTTAGGCACATATGCTTTTGTTTCTTTAGGTAGGCTTAATGCCCAAAAGTCAGTGTTTTTACCACTACGCTTATTAGTGCGAACAGCACGTTGAACACGGCCTTCACCTGAGTTGTATGCTGCTAATGCCAGTAGCCAATCACCATCAAAAAATTTATGTAAATACTTCATGTATTTAATAGCGCCTTGGGTCGATGCAATAACATCTCGACGGCCGTCATACCACCAGTTTTGCTTCATGCCAAAGCGTTGACCTGTGCCAGGAACAAACTGCCACATGCCTGAAGCTCTACCGTGAGAGTATGCAAAAGGGTCAAAGGCACTTTCAACAATAGGCAACAATGCTAGCTCTACTGGCACATTGTTTTTTTCAAGCTCTTCGACAATATAAAAGAGGAAAGGCTCTGCTCGCTTGGCAACACGATTTAAATAATTAGGGTTCTTTGCATACCAATTACGTTGTACAACAACGCGGTTATTTTGTGGTACATCAAAACTTAATTGGTCTCGAATACGTTGCCACACATCGTTGGTGTTTTTAAATGTTTTGTTTTTTAAGGAAAAATCAACATCTTCAACAGGGTGAATAACATCAATACTCTCATCGGTTAGTAAAGCTTGGTTTATTTCACTCGCACTGGCAATGGTGTGAAAATCTTGGTTGCTTTCATTTACCTTTGTTGTGGGAGTTGTAGTGATCTGACAACCACTAAATACGAGTAATGCAGGAAGAAGTATTTTTTTCATGAGAAACCAAGATAGCTAAAATAACTGAGACACAGTAACAACTGACAATAATTGCCAATAAAGGATAAATAAGGTTATCACGTTAAAACTGGTCTTTCCAGCGTCGTATTGCGGTGAAGGTTTCAAGGGAGCTTAGATTAGTATTTTGAGAAAACCGTTGAGCATTGCGTTGAATAACCTCAGTATCACAGCGAAAAAAAGGATTAATGCGTTTTTCTTGCGCTATGTTGGTTGGAATAGTACTAAGCCCATTTTTTCGTTTGTTAACGACTTCTTTTTGATAAGTTTCCAAGTCAGCATTTTCGTTATCAACAACCGCAGCAAACGCTAAATTTGCCTGGGTATATTCATGAGCGCAATATACTTTTGTATTGTCAGCTAGCTGAGCAAGCTTGTTAAGTGAGTTATACATTTGCTCTGGAGTGCCTTCGAAAATTCGGCCGCATCCACCAGAAAATAAGGTATCACCACAAAAAAGAATATTTTCACCGTAATAAGCAATATGCCCTTTGGTATGCCCGGGTAAATCAATGATGTTAAAGTTAATTTTAAATTCATTTAAAGAAACACTATCACCTTCGCTTAGCTTCACATCGCAATAAGGTATAGTCTCATTAGCTGGGCCATATACAGTGATTGGCCACTGTTGTTGTTGGCAATATTTAATTAATTTAGTAATACCACCGACATGGTCCTCATGATGATGTGTCACTAAAATAGCACAAAGTTTACATGGGTATTTTTTTATGTAATCAATACAAACATCAGCATCGCCGGGATCAACCAAAACAATATTTTGATTGCCAAACTGCGTTATTGCCCATATATAATTGTCTGAGAAAGCATGAATTGGCTTAATATCTATATGTGATTGCATAATTGTTACTCTTGAGGCGTTGGAAAATCTAACTTGCTTACCGTTGATAGTTAATTATACTGACAAAAACACTTGTTAATAAAGCGACTTATGAAACCTGCGTTAGCATTTAGACAACCTCATTACCCAGATTCATGGAAAAACTTACCCAATGGTGAAGTTATTCTATCGGCGATAGATAAAACGCTGCAACCTTGGTGGCAAAAGTTTTTTGGTTATCATTTATTAAAAATTGGTGCACTAAGTCATGATATTAATACTCAAGGTAGTTCTATAAAGCATCAAGTTACGTGCTGCTCTAGTAAAAACAGTACCAATATAATCATGGAAAAGGGTAGCCATGCTTGTGTTATTGCTGAGTTAGATGATTTGCCTTTACTTGAGCATAGTGTTGATGTTTGCATACTTAGCCATGCGTTAGAGTTTTCGCTTGACCCACACCATGTTATTCGCGAAGCGAATAGAGTTATTATTCCTAATGGGTATCTAGTTGTTACTGGCTTTAATCCTTTTTCGTTAGCAGGAATGAACCGCTGGCTTCCCTATAGAAAAAAACAAACACCATGGAATGAACATTTTTTCACACCAGGGCGAGTTAAAGATTGGCTACATTTGATGGGCTACGAAATTATTGCCGATGAACGTGTTTTACATACTTCATTAGTCGGGAAAGTAAGCCGACATGGCGTGGCAAAATGTTGGCGAAAATTTGCAGGAAATTATTTCACTAGCTTAGGATCTGTCTATGTTATGATTGCCAAAAAAAGACTATTACCACTAAGCCCTATAAAACCAAAGTGGCAAATCAGAGCAAAATTTAATCCGGTAAAAGTGCCTTCTATGAAGGTACCTAAAACGCACTTCACCTCAAAAACAAAATAAATACTATGCAAAGAAATAACCTAGAACACTACTTAAATAATATATTGAAACCTGAAAAAATTAAGGATTACGCGCCAAATGGTTTGCAAATTCAAGGAAGCGAGCAAGTACAAAAAATTGTCACTGGCGTTACCGCATCGCAAGCGTTGATAGAGCAAGCGATTAAAGAAAATGCTGATGCCTTACTAGTGCATCATGGCTACTTTTGGAAGAATGAGTCTTATGTTATTCGTGGTATGAAGCATAAACGGATTAAATCTCTACTTGAGCATAATATTAATTTGTTTGCTTACCATTTACCGTTAGATATTCACCCTACACTTGGTAATAACGTTCAACTTGCACAACGACTAAGTCTTGAGATATTAGGCCCGTTAGAGCTAGAAAACCCTTTGAGTGTTGCTCTGCAAGGAAAATTACCTCAAACACATACCGGTGAAGAGTTTTCTCAGTTGCTTAATGAACAATTAAATCGTCCATGTTTACATATTGCTCCTCCTTCAAATAAAGTCATTAACACGCTTGCTTGGTGTACCGGCGGAGGTCAAGACTATATTGAGCTTGCGGCTGAGCAGGGTATTGATGCATTTATCTCAGGGGAAGTATCAGAAAAAACAACCCATATTGCACATGAAATGGATATTCATTTTTTTGCGGCTGGCCACCATGCTACTGAGCGATATGGCATTAAAGCACTTGGTGAACATTTAGCGCAAACTCTTAATTTGGAAGTGGTTTTTGTCGATGTTGATAATCCGGCTTAACTGAACAACTCTTTAATCCTCTGAACCAGCAAGGATAAACTTTCATACCAGACAAGAGTTGTTTGATGAAGTTTATTAATGTCAGGCAGGTAATTTGTCCAGTTTTTTTCACTGTCAGGGTTTTTAACCCAAAAGCCTGTTGGGGCAGCAAGGGGGTAGACACCTTCTGCATGAAAATAATGCATTGCTCTTGTCATGTGATTGGCGTTAGTAATCAATACTATATTAGCACCTTGTATTCTAGGGCTAATAAGTTGAGCTTCTTCTTCTGTATCTCTGGGGAAATTTTCAATGATGATCTTTTGTTCAGGCACGCCTAATAACACCAAAGATAGCTTCATTTTTTCGGCATTTGAAACGGCATCAGTACTGTGATGTCCTGAAGTTATAATTCTAGCTTCGGGGTGAAGTTTATATACTCTAAATGCTTCAACCAAACGTTGTAATGAAGCATGGTTAAGTTGGCTAGTAACAGGTCGAGCATCATTGGGATAATGCCAACCGCCAAGTACAACAATATAATCAACAGGCATACTTGAACGAGTATATGTCTCATAGTTATCTTCTAACTTTACCATCATGGTGTCTGAAACAACCGGTACTGAACACAGCACTATTGCAATAAAAGCGCTTAATAAGCATTTAAAACTGCGAGCAGGTTTGCTTTTAAAAAATATTATTGCTAGCAACAGTAAGATTATTATCAAATTAATAGGCATAATAAGTACTGAGATAATTTTTTTAAGAAGAAATAAATCCATTATTTTTATAGATAACATGAGTTAATCAATTTAAATTAACTATATCAATAAACTAACTTTACTTAATAGTATTATTGAAAAAATAAATAGGAATAGCCGTCTAAAAGTCTATTGCAATTATCGTTGACTTAAGGTCTAATAGAGCCGTTGCTCAATTATTATTAATAGTGAAGTAACACCAGAAGAGGCGCGATAACTAGGTAAATAACGTTATACCCAAAAGGTATCAGGAACCACATTCCACAAGCGTTATTGAGGGAGTTTATCGCCGAGAGTATTAACATTGTGGCTGTTAATACTCGGTCGCTAAGGCTGAATCCTTAGGGCTGTCACCTGTTTTTATAAACCCATTTTGGGCAAGGTGGAGAGCTTCTGGCTGAAAAAGTTATCATCGCTCCTATTGCTCCTCTATGGCGTTGTTTATAAACTGTTCAGTCATGCTCTTCCTGTATTAATTCGCTAGTGACTTTATTATAAATATTGATAACTCATAGCATTTAGGAAGAAAAACATGTATCAAAATCAATCACCTCAAAAGCTATCTGATCAAAGCACCGCACTGACGGTAGCTAAGTTTGGCGGGACAAGTGTTGCTGACTTTTCAGCCATGCTGCGTTGTGCACAGATCATTAAAAATGAAACAAGTACTCGTTTAGTTGTTGTTTCAGCTAGCGCTGGTGTGACAAATTATTTAGTACGCCTGAGTCAAAGCAATATCTCTAGTGAAGAGCAACGAGAAATTATAGCTAATATTCGTGCTATTCAATTAAAAATTACTCAGCATTTAGCTAATGAAGTAGAGCAATCGGTAAATGCAGAAATAGACAGCCTACTTGATCAGTTAGCTATTTATGCTTTAAAGCAATCTGAGCATTATACGGTGAAACAGGCCGATGCCATTTTAGCTTTTGGCGAACAATTAAGTTCGCGAATATTTGCTAAAGTGTTGCAATCTATCGGCGTTAATGGGGCATACTTTAATGTGCAACAGGTAATGAAAACCAATAGTTTATACGGCAAAGCGGTTGTTGATATTGAGCAATTAAAACAAGCAAGTAATGCACTTTTATTGCCTAAATTGGAGCAACAAGTATCGGTTACTCAAGGGTTTATTGGTCAAGATGGTTTAGGTGAAACAACAACACTTGGCCGGGGGGGGTCTGATTATAGTGCTGCATTACTTGCTGAAGCATTGAATGCTGATCATTTAGCTATTTGGACCGATGTTGTTGGTATATTTACAACTGACCCGCGCATTACCGAACAAGCACGAGCCATTAAAGAAATTAGTTTTGGCGAAGCTGCGGAAATGGCCACTTTCGGAGCAAAAATTTTGCATCCGGCAACGTTAATTCCTGCCATGCGTCAAAATATTCCCGTGTTTGTTGGCTCTTCTAAAGAGCCTGAAAAAGGGGGAACACAGATAAAACAAAAAGTTGAATCAAACCCTACTTATCGCTCAATTGCCTTAAGACGTGAGCAAACTCTTGTGACAGTAAAAAGCCCTGCAATGTTACATGCAAGCGGGTTTCTAGCCAAAGTGTTTTCTATATTAGCTAAACATGAGCTCAGTGTGGATTTGATCACCACCAGTGAAATTAGTGTCGCGTTAACCTTTGATAACCCTAGCGGTTCCATGCAGGCATTATTAACTTCTACCGTAGTGCAGGAATTAGAGCAATTATGTGAAGTGACTGTTGAGCATGGTTTATCGTTGGTTGCTGTAATTGGTAATAGTTTACATAGTGCAAAAGGCATTGGTGAAAGTATTTTTCAAACCATTAATGACACTAACATCCGTTTAATTTGTCACGGCGCTAGTGCCAATAATTTATGCTTTTTAGTGGCTGAAAACGATGCAAATCATGTTGTTGAAAAACTCCATCGAGAATTATTTGCTTAAGCAGGCAATAAGCTATTTAACTCATATTAGCCAATAGGTTATCTAATTGGCTATTGAGTTTATGTAATTCATCAATAGACATTCCCGTGACAGAAAACATTTGCGCGGGAATACCTTGAGCTTCTACTTTTAATTGACAGCCAGCGTTTGTAAGTTTAATTTCAACACTTCGTTCATCTTTAGGGTTTCTATGTCGACGAAGCAACTGCTGTTTTTCTAATCGTTTTAGCAGCGGCGACAAAGTACCAGAATCTAAATCAAGTTTGTCACCTAACTGCTTTACCGAAATTGCTGATGTAATGTTATTATTTTCCCAAAGAACAAGCATTACCAAATACTGTGGATAAGTGAGCCCTAATTTTTTCAGTACAGGTGCATAATGCCTGCCCATTAGCTTAGTTAAACTATAAAGGCGAAAGCATAATTGGTTTTCTAACTGCAAACCTTCATTTTTTATCATGGTTGATAAATTCATCGTTTACAAAAACTTTAAAATATCTTTCTCAATAGCTTGAGGCTTAGTGGTTGGTGAGAAGCGTTTATATACTTTGCCTTCACGGTTAATTAAAAACTTTGTGAAATTCCACTTTATTGACGTTGAACCAAGTAAACCGGGGGCTTTTGCCTTGATAAAGTTAAACAAAGGATGTGTATTTTCACCGTTTACATCAATTTTGCTAAATAATGGAAATTTAATGTTAAAACGTAAATCACAAAACTGTTTGATTTGTTCGTCACTACCTTTTTCTTGGTTTTTAAATTGATTACAAGGAAAGGCAAGTACCTCAAAACCTTCAGCTTGATGTTTTTCGTATAGTTCTTGTAAACCTTGATACTGTGGAGTAAAGCCACAGTCACTCGCAGTATTAACAACTAGCAACACCTTGCCTTTATACTTTGAAAGCTCAGTGACTTCCCCCGCAATATTATTTACTGAAAACTGATAAATATTTTCACTCATGATGATTCCTTTATGTGTTTTGGTTGTGCACAATTTAATTTTGAGCAATATTACATTGTTTTTCTTTTAAATGCAAAAAAGGGTAAACTTCTTTTTAATCATTTAATCGTAATTAACAAAGTACTGGAAAGTAAAATATGAACCCAATTATTCAACTGTTGAAAGAATTAAATATTAATGAAGGAAAAATTAATGAATTATTCCAAGCGTTAACCGAAAACCCACTTATGGCCATGGGCGTTATTCAACAATTGGAAATTCCCCCTGAAAAACTACAAACAATTATGGGCTTGGTGATGACTCAACCTGAACTCATTAAAGAAGCGGTTGAAGAGTTAGGTCTTGATTTTTCAAAAGTAGAAGCGGCAAAAGCAACCTTAAAAACAAGCACACAAAATTAAGGAAAAGTAAATGAAAGTAGCATTTATCGGTTTAGGTGTTATGGGCTACCCTATGGCTGGACACTTACAAAAGTCAGGACATGAGGTTTGCGTTTATAACCGTAACCAAACTAAAGCACAAAACTGGCAAGTAGAATTTTCCGGCAGATTTGCGCTAACACCTGCATTGGCGGCAAAAGATTGTGATATTGTTTTTTGTTGTGTAGGTAACGATGACGACGTTCGTCAAGTGGTACTTGGTGAGCATGGGATACTAGCAGGTATGTCTGCAGGCAGTATATTGGTAGATCACACAACCGCTTCTGCTAACCTAGCGCGTGAATTATCTGATATTGCTGTAGCACAACAAAAATTCTTTCTTGATGCGCCCGTGTCAGGTGGCCAAGCAGGCGCTGAAAATGGTGTATTAACTGTGATGGTTGGTGGAGCACAAGAGATCTTTGAGCAGGTTAAACCTGTGATGGATGCATATGCACGCTTTAGTCAACTGATGGGTAAAGTCGGTAGTGGACAATTAGCTAAAATGGTTAATCAAATCTGTATTGCCGGTGTTGTACAAGGGTTAGCCGAAGCTTTTAATTTTGCAGAAAAAGCAGGTCTTGATCCACAGGCGCTAGTAGAAACTATTTCTAAAGGGGCTGCAGGCTCATGGCAAATGGAAAATCGTTACAAAACCATGTTTGCAGGCGAATATGATTTTGGCTTTGCAGTAGATTGGATGCGTAAAGACCTTGCTATTGCTTTTGAAGAAGCCGAAAAAAATAATGCTGAATTGCCTATGACTAAAATGGTTGACAGCTTTTATCAAGAAATTCAAGGAAGTGGTGGCAACCGTTGGGATACTTCTAGTCTTATTTCCCGATTTAAACAATAAAAACTGCCTGCGTGTTGTAAAGCGCTGTAAAGGCTGGTTATTGCTTCTACCAATGCCCATAGTAAAAACTATAGACATTGGTAGATATACCTTTCATATTAAAGTCATAGCTTAAGTTTACACAAACGTATTAGCGCAAAACTTATTCACTGCTAAGTTAATGCTCAAATAATGGCAATAAGGTCGTAAAATGACTAACACACGCTGTGCGAAGGATTCCGCTAAAAGCGTTTTACGCTTTGCTGAGTGGTATTTGGCTAGAGTGACTAAGCTACACACTACTTGCCTCAATTAAAGCGCTTTTATCTAGAACAAAATTTAATCGTGAAAGTAGTGAACCCTAGCCTTGCACATATTCAAATAGCGCTTTTAGTAATGACATTTTAGTTTTGTTTTCTTCGTGTTCATGGGCTAAATTTTCAATTTTCATTATAAACTCATCTAGGCTTAAAGTGCCTTTACCCCCATAGTGCAACTTATTTTGGCAGTATTGCTGCCACTGCTGTTGCTCTTCACTAGTTAATGATTGTGGATAATTACGCGCTCGGTATCTAAATAGAAGTGTTGTTAAACGTTCATCTTGAAAAGTAAACGGATAGCTGCCAAGTTGATCAGACGGCAATTCTCGTAAAATATCCATTTGCGCTTTATCACTGTGGCTAAAAAAATTTCCACCGTACAATGCTTGCTCAGCATCGACAGCTAAATTGTTAAAGGGTTCAGGCATGAAAGCATCGCTCAATTTATCCCTTAGTTCACTATAGCGTTTTAATGTAGAAAGGTTTTCTAAACAAAAATCTCGCGGTATAGCGAGACGATTTGCGTTTTCTGGTAGTAATGCTTTTGCAGGAGCAACAATAGGACACTTGTTGATGTGTATTAATTTAACAGGAATTGGTTTTTCATCGGGTAGTAAATCATCATAGCGAGTATATAAACGTGTTTTAATTTCTTCGCTTGTTAACGTTAATAATGGCTCAATATCTCTGGCTAAATCAACACAAATTACCGCATTTTTATTAACAGGATGATAACTAATAGGCGCAAACCAACTAGTACAGCCGTGAGCTGAAGAAATTTTAGATGAGGTGTGAACTACAGGCGTCATCTCTGCAACATTAAGCAGTTCAGCCACTTGTTTTTTATTTTTCAAATTAAAAATAAAATCATAGAGTTTTGGTTGTTTGTCTTTAATGAGCTTCGCCATAGCTATAGTGGCATAAACATCACTCATGGCATCATGAGCTGCTTCGTGGGCAATGCCATTTGCTTTGGTTAATAACTCTAAGCGAAAACTAACAACCTTTTCACCATCACGCTCTATGGTTGGCCACTCAATACCTTCTGGACGAAGGGCGTAACAGGCCCTTACCATATCTATGATATCCCAGCGGCTATTACCATTTTGCCATTCACGGGCGTAAGGGTCATAAAAGTTACGATAAAAAAGGTAACGAGACACTTCATCATCAAAACGAATATTATTATAACCTGCTACACAAGTATTAGGTTGGCTAAAAAGTGTATGAATGCGAGCAGCAAACTCAGCTTCTGATAACCCCTCACTTTGTGCTTTTTGTGGCGTTATGCCTGTAACTAAACAGGCTTCAGGGTGAGGTAAATAATCTTGAGGTGGCTGGCAGTAAAACATTTCAGGTTCGCCAATAATATTTAAATCTAAATCGGTACGAATACCCGCAAACTGAGAAGGCTTGTCAAACTTAGGGGACACCCCCCAGGTCTCATAATCGTGCCAGAGGATTGAGGG
>JASMAS010000043.1 GCA_030754235.1 Litorilituus sp. | reverse complement strand
AAATAGTTAAGGTTTTACTGTCTTTGTATCTCTGAAGACGGATATTCTCTTGAACAATTTTGAACACATGTGGGCGTTTGATGACGATTGAAAGTAAAGTTGCGTCATCACGATCTGCAAACCCGTTATGAATAATGTGCTTATTTGAGAATCCTTTTCTTTTTATAGGATCAACAAAATTAACCAAAATAATATCATCTTTACTTACTAACGAATCGGGGAGTGAGCTTACATCCAGTTGATATGAGCTGTTTGTATCTAGGAACCCGACATAGGCTCGTTTAATGCGTTTCTTTTTATTACTCAATAAATCGTAAAAAACATGTTTAGCCGTCAATAACTGATGGGTCTTATTCTCTTGGTTATAGATTAAAGTGCCAACAGAAAAACTATTGGTTTCACCGGCAACGAATACACTACCAACGAAAGACATAGTGGTATTGAGATGTTCGGGCGTGTCATTAATTAGCCAATCAAGCTCACCAAATACGGAACGTCTCTCGGCTATGCGATTAAGCTCACGCATTTGGGAGGCCTTTTTATCAGAGATTTCTTCTGCCAAAAGCCAAGAAGGCATAAAAAAGATAACCGCCGTAATAAAGTATATGACTTTAAATAAACTCACGGCACCGGTCATTTCACGGGTTCAATAAATTCGTTGCGACGCCATATGACCGCGGCAATGATTGCCAAGGGTAATATGATAAACATGCCGATTATTTCCAGTAAAGCACTATCTCTGTATAGAAACATTAGCAAGGCAACCGGGACCGTTATTATAGAGAAAAAACGGTACATTGGTCCTGTATTCGTTCGATATATGAGTGCAGTCTTGCAATCTGGACAATTGAATGTTTTACCATCAACCCTGTCTATAGGCGCACTCACCTTAGATATCGGGAACTTCCATCCGCAAGTAGGGCACCTTCTCGAACGTTCAGTTTTTATATTGTTCATAGTCTTGTCTCATGTAAACGGCAGGCATATAACCTTATACACCCACCTACTTTTTAAGATATTAAAGCATAGGCTGTGACTTACTCGTTCCAGCCGCCACCGCCGCCGATATTAGGAATGCCAAACAATGCGTGCCAATAATCAAGGTCGCCAAAATCCATACCGGTAGAATTTATGGACATTGAGATATTGTTAACGACCTCATTGTACTGTTGAGCCGTCAACTGTCCAGCATCAACCGCCGCATCAAGAGCAAATTCAATCACTTCATCGCCAAACAAAGCTGTGGCAAAAGAAGCTGCAAAACCAACAGGACCACCTAAAGCCGTACCGACAGCAACGGTAGCGACTAAATTCAGCGCATTTGCCACTGTGCCTGTTGTAAAAGTCGCCGGCTGCAAATTTGGTTGCGAGTAATCCTGCGTCAATTGCTGTAGCAACTGCACCGAGACCTTTACTTAAATTACCAATATCAGTGAGCGTTTGCGCTGATATATTTGCACCTTGAGCATTAGCAGCTTCCACTAATCCACCGAGTAAAGTGGACATGTCGCCTAAAGCTTTAGAAAATTGCGCTCTCTCTTCAGCAGTCAGATTAGCGATGTCATCAATGAAACTCTCAACGCTATAATCACCATTACTATCTAAAGTAGGATCGATGTCGAAACCTCCAATATCAACATTTGTAGAAGTATTGGCTAACATGTCACTCTATGCATACAAATAACTTTAATAAATTTTGTTGAAATTAAAACTGATAGCTGACACTAAAGTCAATTGTTCTACCTAAAATATAACGACCATTTGCTGAAAGGGTATCGCGTGGATCACCTTCTGTTAAACCTTCTTCATCGGTTAGGTTATTCACCGCTAGCTGCATTTGAACTTCATCAGTTAGGTTAACAATCATACCAAGATCAATTTTTTCATAACCAGCTAACACAGCCTCATCGGTATTTGCTGAGTCACTAAAGCGATCATCAACGGCGGTAAGCGTACCGTACAAGGTTGCATACATGCCATTATCAAATTCCAAATCATAACTTGGCGTAATACGTACTTGGTAGTTCGGTAATCTAGGTGATTCATTGCCAATTATTGTAGCGTCACTATGCTCAGTCACTTCAGTTTCTTGTAGTGTCGCATTTAAGTTTACTGAAAAGCCGCTGTCATTGTAGTAATTAAAATCAATCTCTACCCCATACGCTTCGTTGGTAAATACCTCTGCTGGTTCACCTGGAGTAGCAACAAAAGTATCGCCTTTAACCTCGTTGTAAAAGCCGGTAGCGTAAAGATCAAAATTATCAGCTGAATGCTTATAGCCTAATTCAAATTGACTAACGTCTTTAATTAAGTCTTCACCACTTTGATGTGCACCAAAATTATCTCTGAAATCATCAAAGTAAGGCATTTTGCTGCCGTCATTTACACGAACAAAAATACCTTGCCTTTCAGTAAACATCCAATTAGCGCCAACGGTCCATGCGGTACTTGATTCATCATAAGACACGGCTTTAGTTATTACACCATCTAGCCCTTCATCAACTGTATAGTCAATTTCATGATTTTCACGACGTAAACCAGCATCAATAATTAAAGAGTCTGATACTTCATAAGAAGCCGCAAAATAAAGTGCCGTAGTACTACCATCACCAATGCTATTGATGTCGTAATTCCAACCACAGCTATCCGCATTATCATTACAATCAATACCGATAAGGTTTTCACCACCAGGTGCAACTACATGGTAAGACTGATTACCTAAAGCCCACCAATCTTTTGCTGAAAAAGTAGAGTTGTAAAAGCCAGCGGTTACACTACCTTTATCAAAGGTTTTAGTTAACGCTAAATCATTAGTAAATGCTTCAATTTGCTTTTTAACCACCCAACGACCAATTTGCTGCACATCAGTATCACCTGAATACTCAGTGCCTGTGGCGGCACCAACAGCGGTACTGCCATTATCAGCAACGGTAGATAATTTAACAGCAGAGCCATTTGGTACTAAGCCATAGGTATCAGCATCACCATTAGTATAAATGAAACGATCAACAAGCCCCCAACCATTATCAAAAGTTAAATCAATGTTACCGCCTGATATTGAGCCATTCCAACCACGACCCTGACCAAAATCAACACTTTCTGTAGTTTTATTACCATCTGGACCGTATTGAATACTTGCTTGTCTATTCAAGCTGCCTATTTGAGTGAAGTCATTATCGACACCGTTAACTTTTAAAGGTGTTGGTAAATACCAAACGCCATGATCGTCAGTTTGACGGGTATAAAGATTAATTTTACCATTATCTAACTCTTTAGTAATGTTGATAGTTAATTGCTGGCCTTCTTCAGCATTAAAACCAGCATCACGAACACCTGGAGAACTTTTAATGTAGCCGCCAACCATAAAATAAAGATCGTCAGCTAGCTCACCACTGATTACGCCATCTATGCGTTGCAAGCCATAGTCTGAAGTAGAATACTTAACTAGACCTTCAGTATCTTCAGAACCTTCTTTTAATAAAAAGTTGGTAGTAAGGCCAGGTTGTCCATTAGAAATTACCGGGTTTGTACCACCACGTAATGCTTCCATAAACTCTACTGTTTCATCTAACCGGAACAATGTTGAGTTTTCCAAGAATGAAAGTGTTGGTGGTGGAAAAATAGGGGCACCTTGCAGTTGTACTGTAAGGAATGGCGCATCGCCACCACCGGGGAAACCACGAACAAATACATTGGCACCTGATACACCACCAGAGCTTTCAGACCAAACACCAGGCACTGCTTTAAATAAGTCAGCAGTGCTTTTAGGTGCTAATTTTTTTATATCGTCTTCAGAAAAAGAACTTATGGCGAAGCTTGCTTCTTCTTTAGCAACGGCTTTACCACTAAAAGTACCCGTAACGACAATTTTTTCTATTTTATCGGTTTTTGTTGTTTTATCTGTAGGTTGCTGTTCGGCGGCTGAGCTAGTATTAACTTGACAAGCTAATGCTACTACCAATGCAACAGAACTTAATTTAAATTGATTTTTCATTATTTTCCCCTTAGCGCCATTATTCATGAATATTGGCTAGTTAATTTATAATAGTCCATTAGTACTTCCTTCCATTTCAATTATTAATATAGACAACAATGCAAGCGCTTGCAATAAAAATATGCAAGCGCTTGCATATTTTTTATTAAATCATTATTATAGAGCCGTATATATATGACTCTTACATCAATTTAGGCTTTAACAGTTTTTTAGTTACTAGTTAGGAAGTAAATATTATGATTAAAAATAATGAATGGTGGCGCGGTTCCGTTATCTACCAAATTTATCCACGCAGTTTTCTTGATAGCAATGGTGATGGCGTTGGCGATCTTAAAGGTATTATTAATAAATTAAATTACATTGCATCTCTTGGAGTCGATGGAATTTGGATATCTCCTTTTTTTACTTCTCCTATGAAAGATTTTGGTTATGATGTTTCTAATTACCGAGATGTAGAACCATTATTTGGAAATATTGAAGATTTTAAAGACTTAATTACGAAAGCCCATGAGTTGAATTTGAAGGTTTTAATCGATCAGGTAATGAACCATACCTCGGTTGAACACCCATGGTTTATTGAAAGCCGATCAAGTAAAGAAAATCCTAAGTCAGATTGGTTCGTATGGGCAGACCCTAAAGCAGATGGTTCTCCTCCTAATAATTGGTTATCAATTTTTGGCGGCTCTGCATGGAAATGGGAAGCGAGAAGGCATCAATACTATTTACATAATTTTTTAGAGTCTCAAGCTGATGTCAATTTTCATAACCCAGAAGTTAGGCAACAAATCTTAGACGAAACAGAGTTTTGGTTAAAGTTAGGTGCTGATGGCTTACGTCTTGATGTGGTGAATTTTTATTTTCATGATCAGCAATTAAGAGATAATCCACCATTACCCAAAGATGCCAAAAGAAATGTTAATGCACCTAGTGATAATCCATATACATATCAGCGTCATCTCTATGATGTTAGCCAACCAGAAAATATTGCTTTCTTGCGAGATATAAGAAATTTATTGAATAAATATAATGCAACTTCGGTCGGTGAAATAGGTGATGATCATCCACTTAAAACCATGACGGCATATACCAACGGTAATGATAAATTACACATGGCTTATACTTTCGACTTACTTACTGAAAAGGCAGATATTCCATATATTAAAGATGTTGTTAAGAATCTTAATGACAATATTGGTGATGGGTGGCCTTGTTGGGCACTCTCAAATCATGATTCAGTGCGTGCCGTAACACGATGGGGTAAGGGAGTAGAACCTCACAAAATAG
>JASMAS010000042.1 GCA_030754235.1 Litorilituus sp. | reverse complement strand
GCTTCAATTGCTAATAAACCACCTGGTTGTAAAGGGTAACATTTTAGTGCCATTGCTAAGGTAAAAATAAACTCAATAACTAATGCCCAACCCGCGGTGTAAGGGTCAATTAGAAAAAATAATATAGGGTTTAAAATTAAGAAGGAAATAATCGCTAATTTGTACCACTCAGGAGAGTTTCCTAAAAAATTTTTATAAAACGCACTCATAAATGACTGTTGCATACTTGGCCTTTTTGCTATGTAAACGTTTAACTGTAGAGGTTGTTTATTATTGAATTTAGTTAAACAGAAATATCAATAATTGCCAGTAGTTTAAGCACTATTGGCTGTGTTGTAAATAACCTATTCACCCATACAGTAACTTAGCTCTAGTTAAATAATAAGTCTTTTATATCGACCCTTAGGTAAAGTGGTTTATATGGCAAAATTAGCCCTATTATCTGTATGGATAATTTAGCTTCTTAGCTTCGCTAGCTTATCAAAGAGTGAATTGTTTGTTACATAACCAATCTTGTTAGAATAGAAAAGGGTTTTGCTATTGTGAAAATACATTCTTCTAAGGGCTGTTTAACTTTCTCGAACAAATTTAACCCAGAAAGATCAACAGCACTTAGTGCCTTTTATCATATTTTGGTTATTTACCTTATTGTTATTGAATATAATATATGTGTTGAGCTCAATCAGCCACGTGTAAAATTATTCAACTAAATAGCGGTAACTATTGTTAATGTGTTTACACATTTTGATTATAATTATGAATTTTATATATAGCGTAATAAGAACTTATTTTATAAGCTCTTATTGCGCTTGTACCGAGAGCTACTTCTGGTACAATCAGTTTCATTCATAATGTTTTTTAGGTTAATAAACCCACATGGTTATAAAAGCACAAAGTCCAGCCGGATTCGCGGAGCAATATATTGTTGAATCTATTTGGAATGGGGGCTTTCCTCCTGGCTCTATTCTTCCTGCCGAACGAGAATTGTCAGAGTTAATTGGTGTTACACGAACGACGCTTAGAGAAGTGTTGCAACGCTTAGCTCGTGATGGTTGGTTAACCATCAGGCATGGCAAACCAACCAAGGTTAATAATTTCTGGGAAACGTCCAGTTTAAATGTATTAGAAACACTGGCTCAGCTTGATCAGGAAGGAATTCCTGATTTGGTTGATAATTTGCTTTCAGCTCGCACTAATATTAGTGCTATTTATATTCGTGGTGCATTAAAAAATAACCCAGAAAAAGCAATTGAATCATTAAAAGCATATACTCAAGTAGCTGATAACGGAGAAGCTTTTGCGGAGTTTGATTATAAAATAAACAAAGAGTTGGCGGTCGCATCGGGTAACCCACTTTATTTATTAATATTAAACGGTTTTAGCGGCTTGTATTCTCGCATTGGTAGCTTGTATTTTGCTAATCCAGAAGGGCGTGAAATTTCAAGAGTGTATTATCAAAAACTCATTGAGCTTGCTAAAGAGAATCGCTTTGACGACTCCGTCTTTGCTGTTCGTAAATACGGTATTGAATCAGGAAAACTCTGGGTCGATTTAAAAGTTGATGTATTAAAAGAGCTATCAGACGATTAGTAAAAACTGTGTTATTTCTTGTCATAAAATTATATCCATCCTTGCTTGGCTTGTATTTTAATCACGAATTAAAATGATAATGTAAGCAAGGAAGTTGCTCTATTTGGTCAGCTCTTACTGCTACTGCCTAATCGCTAGATCATTTTGCTGAATATTGCCTAATAAACTGTTATCAATCGTTATAGCATTCGCACTTTGTTTAGTTAACATTGTCACTTTAACTTTATAAGGACTAACATTATAGCGTATGTATTGTTTCCCATTATCTGCAATAAAGTTATCTAAGTGTAAAAGAGAAAATTCATCGCCTATTTTTACACCATGATAGCGACCTAAATTGATAACGACTTGATTTCCTGCCACAGCCAATATCTTGCCTTTGCTTTGTTCGCACATAATGTTTTTGTCAATATCAGTCACAGCTCTTTCCACTAGTTCATTTACCATTAAGCCATAATCGCTTTGCCAAAAAACACTACTATTGACATCAACAGTTCGTCTTTTACTAAAGTCCCAGACTGAACTGCTTTGATAATTCTGCTGCCATGCTAATTCTCCTGTCAAACCATTATATAAATATAGGGTGAAATGAAAGTTTCTCGGGTAGGTGGCTTGTTGCCATATTTGCCAGCTATTAGCCCTTTGCTCAGTTAACGATAAATCGTTTATTTCAGTAAAGAGTACATATTGACTATCGCTATTACTTGCAAGAGAAATAGCAAGCTGCTTTATTTTCTCATTATTTAAACTTTGGTTTAAGCGAGAAAAAGCCGTAGTGCTTTTTAATAACAATTTCGCATGTAAATAGTTGCTGTGGTCTTTAATTTTACGGTTTATTTTTTTTATTAACGCTGTGTCAATACCGTATATTTCCCCCATATTAGCATGTTCACGTTGAGTTAATTTGGCTTTGGTGAACAGTATAGATTTTTTTAAATCCAGAGCATAACATGCTTTATTTTGTGGGAAAATATCGGCTCGAATAGTCACACTAATAGTGTTGTCACTGTGTAACTCATCGACAAGCTCAATTGAGTTAACGCTACCACTTGCTCTAATGCTTATGTTGTCCTGAGTTAACAAGCCATTGACGACTTGTTGTACACTTGAGACACTGGCACCAGCAATAAGTAATGCTTTTTTAAGAGCATTTTCCGTGGCGATGGTGCGTGCTACCTCCAAAGAGTTTTTTTCCATATTTGCGTGTCCTTGCACTTCATACCATTGGCCGCAGGCATTGAAGCAGGTAAAAGATAAGCAAAACAGTAAAGTTAATATCAAGGTTGAGTAACTACGCATAAAAATGTCCACTTTTGCAAGTGCTATGCTTGCATTATTTACTTCTTAAAATACATGTTGTGTTGTTAGTTATGAGATATGCATTATTTATGCCTGTTTATTTATTACAATTTTGACACTGTTAAATAGTTGGTCTGATATGTGCATTATTCTCAAACAGAAAACAATTTGCCATCAAAATAAAGTTGTTAGTTAACGCATTGTTATAAAGAGCAAAGATTAGCGCTAACTTTTAAAAGGGGAATCGCATGAAAAAGTGGCTTATACCATCATTGTTACCATTATTACTCTCTTGTGGAATAACACAAGAAGATAATTTTTATAAGTCCGTACAAGTTGATAAAGGTGAAATTGACAGTTACAACCTGCCCAAACATGCCATTAATGACGTGGTGAAAGGTTTAGCTTATCAAATGCTAGAAAGTAGTGCTTTTGTTAGCGCAAAAACACCTGTGGCGGTAGCTTCATTTGTTAATTTGAAGGACTTAGAGTCGACAAATTGGCTTGGAAATCAACTAGCAGAGAATTTTGTTCATGAGCTTCAACGCCATGGTTTAGTGGTTATTGATTTTAAGACAACAGGGCACATTCGTGTTACTAAAGATGGTGATTATATTTTTAGCCGTGATTGGAAAGAATTACCCGAACGCCAGATTATTGACTACGTTGTTGCAGGAACGATGATGGAGCAAGAAAATGGTATTTTGATTAATGCCCGTATGATTGGTATTCAATCAAGGGTAGTTGTAGCCACCGCGCAGTCTTTTATACCTTCTTGGGTGCTAGGGGAAGAAAAGAGCCATAGTGAAAGTGTCAAAATGAAAGACGGCATGCTTATTCGAAGTAACACAATGTTACTTGAGAACGAAAGAGCGGTTGAGATACAAAATTAATGAAGCTTACGTCGTTAATTTTCCTATATTTATCAAGGTGAAAATATGAATAAAATATTATTTTTGATACTTTTTTTTAGTTTATTGCTGATAACCTCCTGTTCGAGTGTCTATGATAAACATGTGCAGTGGCAAGTGATAAAACCTGAAGCTTTTCCTATTATTCGTGGCATTGGATATGCTCCTATCAGTTTACAAAAGTCTGAACATGAAACTCAGCGGATGCTTATGGCCATTAAAGCGTCAAAAATTGCCGCTTATGCTGAATTAGCTGAGCAAGTATATGGTCAGCAGGTGAGCAGTAAAGCAACCATGGCAGATATGTTAATTGAAAATCAGCAATTAACCTCATCTGTTCAAGGCGTCATTCGCGGAGCTAAAGTGGTAAAAAGCTACCCTGTTGGGGATACTTATACCACAGAGTTACAGTTAGATTTTAAAGATGTATATGAAGTTTATCAGGTCAGTTTAAATCGTAAAGAAATTAAAAAAGTTCAGTATTTTTAAAAGTTCAGTCGCTAAAAAAGAGGGCTTAAAAATAAGCCTTCAATATAACTTTAGAGTACATTAGGCTTTTAAACCAATACTAGATAAACCACCACTTTTCTTTCCTTTATTATCGTAAGTTATCGCTGTTTTATTATGGTTTTCTAATAAACTTGTTTTCATGCGTTCAACAGCCAATTGAGATTGATTAATTATTTGACCGTTGACCTGGTTTTGTTGCTGACATTTTAATAATAAATTTTCTATGTCAGACAACTCTTGGTTCAATAAGCCAGCAGCTTTATCTTGAGCGAACCGTTGGTTAACGCTGATTTGTTGATCTAAGGTTTGAATATTAACTAGCAGTTGGTTTTTTTGCTGACTAATATTAATGAGTTGTTCGGGTTGATGTTGCTGTAACACGACTTTTTCTTCGCTAATAATAATTTCGAGCGCTTGTAATTGTGAGTACTGCTTAGCGAGCAGGTTTAACGATTGTTCTGAAGCAGGCATAAAAGGCGTCCTTGGTTGATAGCACGTTAGATGATAACGTTAATAACAGCAATTATCACCTAATGTTTTCTTGATATCACATAGTCGTAGCCACATATCAAAAAAAAGGCTAACAATTAAATCAGCTTAAATTCAAAGTTGGCAATGCTGGCAGCAAGCTTTTGAGGGTCAACCTTGTAGTCACCCGAGGCAATGGATTTTTTTAGTTCATCTACTTTTTTCTGATCAACTATAGGTGCTTCATTGGCTTTTTTTTGTAACGCATTTAACTGTTTCGCCTGCGCAGTAATAGAGACAGAATCAGCGCTTGGTTGTTTTGCTTGAGTGTTAGCAGTAGACGTTTGCTCAGCTTGCTGCTTAACTTGTGTTTGTTTCGTTTGATGAACTTGAGATTGGTTGTTCAAGTTATTGATATTTATAGCCATAATATTAACCTGCGGCAAAGATACTTATCTAAAAATTATTTACTAACTTTATATCGGCAAATAGATTAAAAACTTAAATTAAATTAAAATAAAATTATAAGTTAATCATTACCTGATTAATAGCAATAACTTTAGGGCGAATTATTTTACCTGAACGTGTGTTTTTTACTCTGATCTGTTGATTAATATTACCGGAGCTAAGCGCTGTACCCCGGGCCTTGATCAAAAAGTTATTGGTTTTGGCAATGATAGTGACGGCATCACCTTTACAAACTAAACAGACATGTTTGCTTGCTATTGCTCGTCCTTTACCTATTCTTTTAGTCGCTTTACTACCTACTACGCCCGTTTTCTCAGTGAGCTTTTTACCGCGAATCATATTCGTTGGTAAATATTCAATCGCTATATTTTCATCGGTAAGTAGCATACCTTTTTCAATGGTGGATACTGCTACTAACACCGCAAATGCTTGTTCAATTTTTGCTGGTATATAGAGCCTCCATGGAATTGGATCGTCGCAAGATATTTCAACATTTACATTTCTACCGTTATCTTTTTCAGGTATATTGGCTGTAAGGGCTTGATGACATGGCTTAATAATTATTCTCGGATCTAGTTTGGTAATGCTAATTGATACTTTACCACCTTCAGGGGGAGAGATTTTCTCTTCGAGATAATTTTTGGCAAGCATCTCAATAAAAGCGCGATCATAAGTGCTCGCAAAGCCTAAGCTAGGGATAAGTACTATAAAATAGGTAATTATCAAAAAAAAATTTTTATTAGGCATAGTTTTTATCGTTTGACTTTAGGTAAATTTAAATACTCGACTATGCTTAAATTAGGTTGACATAGTTGTTAATACGTCAAATTTGTGACGAAAAGTTAATTTTTTTTATTATTTTAACTACTTACATAACAATTGTATTGTTATTTCTAATATAATTGCTTATAAATGGGTTAACATTTCGGCGTATAGTTGACTATTTATTAAAGCAATCAAGAATTGTGCCTTCTTTGATTTTTATTTAATCGCTAAAGCAGGTAGCAACTTGGATTATAAACGAGGTTTTTATGGCGGGCATATTAGATTCAGTTAACCAAAGAACGCAACTGGTTGGCCAGAACAGACTAGAGTTACTTCTGTTTAGGCTAATAGGAAGTCAACGGTTTGGTATCAATGTTTTTAAGGTAAGAGAGGTATTACAGTGTCCTCGATTAACTTCCTTACCAAAGCAAGATCCTTACATAAAAGGCGTTGCTCATATTCGTGGCCAAACAATTTCAGTCATCGACATGAGTAAGGCAATTGGTGGCCCTGCTATCACTCAGACGGAAGAATCTTTTATTATTATTGCTGAATACAATCGGAGTGTACAAGGCTTTCTTGTTGCAGGTGTTGAGCGTATTGTGACCCTAAGCTGGAAGGATATGATGCCACCTCCAGAAGGTACTGGCAAATCAAGTTATCTTACCGCAGTGACTGAAATTGACGATCAAATGGTTTCAATTTTAGATGTAGAAAAAATTCTCAACGAAATTAACCCTGTCTCTACTGCATTAAGTGAAGAGGTTGCAGATGAAACGGTAGGTGAAGAGTTGGGGGAGCGTATTATCATGATAGCTGATGACTCTACTGTTGCTAGAAATCAAGTAAAAAGAGCATTAGAGCCTTTAGGTGTTACCATGGCATTAGCTAAAAATGGGCAAGACGCACTCGATCAATTAATTGCTATTGAGGCGACCTGTAAAAGCAGTATTACAGAAAAAGTAGCCTTAATGGTGTCAGATATTGAAATGCCTGAAATGGATGGTTATACCTTAACTGCCGAAGTCAAGGGTAATGAGCGTATGTCAGATATGCCAGTGATTTTGCATACATCATTAAGCGGAGTATTTAATAATGCCATGGTAGCAAAGGTGGGGGCAGAAGACTTTATTCCTAAATTTCATCCTGACGAACTGGCAACCGCGGTAAAAAAGTGGCTTCATCATAATGAATAAGTTAATCATTAACCGTTCACCATAGTTATTAGGAAGCAGTAATAGTGTCAGCAAGACAACTTGATGATAAAAGTTATCATCAATTTAGAGTTTTTTTAGAGCAGCAATGTGGCATCGTTTTAGGTGAAAGTAAGCAGTACCTAGTAAAGAGTCGTTTAGCTCCTTTAATGAGTACATTTGACCTAAGCTCTCTAAGTGAGTTGGTTAACCGTACCTTATCGCCAGTTGAGCGACAATTACGTGCTGCTGTTATTGATGCAATGACGACTAATGAAACGTTATGGTTTCGTGATGATTACCCGTTTAAATTATTAAAAAGGCAGTTGCTGCCTGATTTAGCTGACAGAAAAACCCCGGTAAAAATATGGTCAGCTGCAAGCTCTTCTGGACAAGAACCATATTCAATCGCTATGTCTGTATTAGAATACCAACAAACTAACCCCCTCGCATTTCCTCGTGGCGTGGAAGTTATTGGTACCGATATTTCAACCACCATGTTAGAACATTGTAAACAAGGCCAATATGATTCATTAGCACTGGCTCGTGGTTTATCAGCTGAACGCAAGACTAAGTTTTTCGAACCAGGTGATAACGGCATGTTAAAAGTGAAAGAGCAGGTAAGAAAGATGGTTAGTTTTAGACCACTTAATTTACTTAATAGCTATAGCTTGATGGGACGCTTTGATATTGTCTTTTGCCGTAATGTACTTATTTATTTTTCTCCTGAAATAAAAGCGCAAATTATTGGTCAAATTCATGCTAGCCTCAATAATGCAGGTTATTTATTCTTAGGCGCATCAGAGTCATTATCTGGATTAAATGATAATTTTAATATGCTCAGATGTAAGCCTGGTATTGTCTATCAAAAAAAATAACTCTAACTAATCTCTATTTATTTTATTGTTAGTTGTTACTATCAAAATACTTTTCAACCAACGCTCAACGCTATAATTTTTTGTAAACTCTCCATAAAAGCTTTTTTGACACTATTTTTGGCATAAATTTTGAATGCTCACTGTTAAGTAGAATTAATGGTGAGTTAACTATGGCTATAGGTTTTGATAAAGGGTTTGAGCTGCATGCACAAGGCATGCAAATTCGTGCCCAGCGGGCAGAAGTGATTGCCGGTAATATTGCTAATGCAGACACTCCCGGCTATAAGGCAAAGGGTATGGACTTTCAAAAAGCTATGCAGCAAGCCAGCCATCAACAACAAATGGGCATGAGCAGAACTAATGCTAAACATTTTGATGTGCGTACTGAACTAAATAATAAGGTTGATTTTCGCACACCAAATCAACCTGATACGGGTGATGGTAACACCGTAGATGTACAAGTGGAACGAAACTTGTATCTAGAAAACTCAGTAGAGTATCAAGCCGGTGTGCAGTTTTTGAATGGTAAAATTAAAGCACTGCAAAAAGTCATCAAGGGAGGCGCATAATTATGAGCTTATTTAACGTATTTAACATTACAGGTAGTGGTATGAGCGCACAGTCAGTGCGTTTAAATACGACAGCAAGTAATATTGCCAATGCAGATAGTGTCAGTTCCAGCATCGATCAAACCTATCGTGCTCGTCATCCTGTTTTTGCCGCTGCTATGCAAGAAGCTGCCGCAGGGCAAAATAGTCAACGTGAGAGTGTGGGTGTTCAAGTGTTAGGGGTGGTCGAAAGTAATAAACCGCTAAATATTGAATATGCGCCAGAGCACCCAATGGCTGATAATGAAGGTTACATTTATAAGCCTAATGTGAATGTGATAGAAGAAATGACCAATATGATTTCTGCCTCACGTTCGTATCAAACCAATGTACAACTAGCTGAATCAGCAAAAAACATGTTGAATAAAACGCTAATGCTAGGACAGCGGTAATCCCGCGTAATAGGAGAAGATAATGGAAACAGTTTCAGGTGGCAATCTCTTAGACGGTCTTCGTTGGCAAAAAGAAGAATATAAAGTAGCTGAAGAAAATGAAAATGGCATGCTTACACAAGCGGATTTCTTCGCATTATTAACGAAAGAATTAGCCAACCAAGATCCCACTAAGCCCGTAGACAACAATGAAATGATTTCACAAATGACGGCTTTCTCCACTACAGATGGTGTTAGTCAGTTAAATGAATCATTTAATGACTTTGCCACGTCTATGACCTCAAGCCAAGCATTGCAAGCATCTTCACTGGTAGGGCGGAGCGTCCTTGTTGAAGACAATATTTTTGGTATGAATGAAGGCGAATCTGTGAAAGGTAAAATAGTTACGGATACTCCAGCGAGCAATGTGAATATTTATGTTGAAAATATTGCCGGTGAAATTATTCAAACGGTACCCGTTGGTAACGTCTCTGAAGGTGGGGGCAACTTTATTTGGAATGGTCAAACAGCCAGCGGTGAACCTGCTCCGGCTGGTGCTTATCGTTTTAGGGTTGCGGGCTTAGTTGATGGTCAAGCATCAGAGCTACAAGCTATGACTTATAGAAAAGTAGATAGCGTTACCTTAGCAGGTGCAAACGGAAATATTTTATTAAACCTTAATGGTGGCAGCTCAATGGCATTAGCTGATGTGGTTGAAGTCTCAGAAGGGTAACCCTTCGACTGCTTCGCGCTCAGGATGAACTCGCAATTTTACGTTTGTCTTGAACTTGTCGAAGCAAGCTCGTTGAAGGAAGCATGCGAATTAAGTTATAGCAATATAACAGCAGTAAAAAAGAATTTTTAAGAGGGTTAAATTATGTCATTTAATATTGCACTAAGCGGATTGAACGCTTCACAAAAAGACCTTGATGTATCATCAAATAATATAGCGAATGTAAATACTGTCGGCTTTAAAGAGTCACGTGCTGAATTTGTTGATGTTTATGCTGCATCTTTGCTCGCTTCTGGTAAAACTAAAGTAGGTGACGGTGTGTTAACTTCTGAGGTTGCTCAGCAATTTTCTCAAGGGAGTATTCAATTTACCAATAATGCCCTTGATTTAGCCATCACGGGTAATGGTTTTTTTGCCACCGTGCCTGAGATTGATTCATTAGAAACATCTTATACACGAGCGGGGCAATTTAAGCTCAACGCAGATAATTTTGTGGTTAACTCTTCAGGTGGCCACTTATTAGGTTTTCCCGTTAATGTTGACGGTTCATCAGCCTCGGTAAGTCTAAGTACCGCTGAGCCAGTATTGATCCCAACAGCTTCAGGTGCGCCAACCGCAACAAGTGAAGTAGATGTTCGTATGAACTTACCCGCCGGTGATGCCTTCATTAACAACGCCCCTGGTAATTTTGATCCCGATGATCCATTAACTTATAATAATTCAACCTCGGTAACTATTTTTGACTCACTCGGTGATAGTCATATAATGACTTATTATTTTATTAAAGATAACCCGGCAACAAACCCTAATGAGTGGATGATGTTTGCCGCCGTTGATGGTAATGTCATTGACATTGAAGATCCTATTGGTGGTACCAACCCAGTAGCGGGTACTGTATCTGGTCCTTTATCACCAACCGGTGTTACGGGAGCACGTTTACTGTTCAGTGCTTCAGGTGACTTTCAGGGGCAAGTTCCAACACCTGCTAATGGTGGTATTGTGACTGCGGCCTTTGGAGCCTTATTACCTAATGGCGCAGATACTAACCAAACCGTAGCAATTGACTTTAATTTAGATCCTGTTTCCCCAAGTCCGAACGAACCAACCCAGTTTGCTTCAAACTTTGAGGTGACCGCGTTAGATCAAAACGGTTTAGCGGTAGGGCGCTTAACGGGGATTGATATTGGTGCTGATGGTTTAGTACGCGCAACATATTCAAACGGTACTTCGGAGCCGTTAGCGCGTATTGCTATGGTTACTTTTGCTAACGAACAAGGCTTAACCCAAGTGGGGAATACCGGTTGGAAGGAAAGTATTGTGTCGGGAACTCCACTTGCAGGTGAAGCGGGTTCTGGTACCTTTGGTACGATTAACTCATCTGCCTTAGAGCAATCTAACGTAAATTTAACCACAGAGTTGATTGATTTAATTTCAGCACAGCGAAACTTCCAAGCGAACTCAAGAGCACTAGAAGTTGATAATCAATTAAACCAAACCATTTTACAAATTAGATAATTAATTTTTATTTATCCCCACAGACATTAATACAATAAAGCAGCGATTTTTAGTGGTAAACACCGCTAAAAATCGCTGCTTTTTAAATATATTTTCTTTCACCCCTAGCTTATATTATTAATAATTTCTTTCTGGCATTTTCTTTGCATTATTCTAATTTGTAACCTAATTAATAGAGCCGACCCTAAGGGGAATTCATAATGGATAAGCTGCTTTATATCGCCATGAGCGGTGCGAAACAAAATATGCAGGCGTTATCAATTAATGCCAACAACCTCGCCAATGCTAAAACAACGGGCTTTAAGGCCGATTTAGCACAGGCTAGAAGCATGCAAGCCTTTGGTGAAGGGCAGCCCACACGTGTATTTTCTATGACTGAGCGTGCTAGCCAAAATTTTGACTCTGGCGCTTTACTTACCACAGGTAGACCACTGGATATCGCTATCGCTGGTGAGGGGTGGTTTGCCGTACAAGCACCAACTGATGGTAAAACCGCTTCCCAAGTTGGATTAAACGCTCAAGGGGGTGCAGGTGAAGCTTATAGCAGGCAAGGTCATTTGCGCGTAACAGAAGACGGGTTGTTAGAAACGTCAAACGGTGAAGTTGTCTTAGGCGAGAATGGTCCTATTACATTACCGTTACCCGTGAACAATATTCAAATATCACCTGATGGAACCATTATGGTTCAACCAGAAGGGGCGCCCAACACGGTACAAGAAGAAGCCGGTAGAATTAAATTAGTGAACCCTGATGTTCGTATGTTAGAAAAAGGCAATGACGGCTTATTCAGGCGCAAAGACGGGCAAGTTGAAATGGCTGATATTACGGTCAAAGTACAAGGTGGGTCACTTGAGTCAAGTAATGTGAATCCAATCAATGAAATGACAGCGATGATTGCCTTGCAAAGGCAGTTTGAAATGCAACTAAAAATGATGAAAACCGCAGAAGAGATTGATTCGAGTGCTTCGTCATTATTACGTGCTTTCTAACAATGTTAGCAATTAGGAATAAATAATTCACTTAACAAGTTTAAGTGACGTGAATAACCATTTAAAGAGAAGGGGTGATGTATGAACCCAGCATTATGGATAAGTAAAACCGGCTTAGATGCGCAAACTAAAGATATTGCGGTAATCTCTAACAACTTAGCAAATGCCAGTACTGTCGGCTTTAAAAAGAGTCGTGCTGTTTTTGAAGATTTACTTTATCAAAATATTAACCAGCCGGGTGGGCGTACTGCTGATGACAGTGAAGCACCTTCAGGGTTAATGCTAGGAGCTGGCACTAAAGTGGTTGCGACGCAAAAAATACACACACAAGGTGACATGTTAACCACGGATAACTCCTTAGATTTAATGATTCAAGGGGAAGGTTTTTTTGAAGTACAAATGCCTGATGGTAGCTCGGCTTATAGTCGAAATGGCCAATTCACTATGGATGATGAAGGCAACATAGTGACACCGGGAGCGGGGTATTTATTACAGCCGCAAGTAACTATTCCTGAGGACGCCTTAAGTATTGTTGTTTCTCAAGATGGTGAAGTATCGGTGACCATACAAGGTCAAGCCGAGCCAGCCGTGGTTGGTCAAATTAATACTGTAAATTTTGTTAACCCAACAGGTCTTGAACCGATAGGGCAGAATTTATATGCCCAAACACAAGTTAGTGGTGCAGCACAAGAAGGCGTTCCAGGGCTTGAAGGTTACGGTATGTTAGTTCAAGGAGCGCTAGAAACATCCAATGTCAATACCACAGAAGAACTCGTCAACTTAATTGAATCACAACGCGTGTATGAAATGAACTCAAAAGTTATTTCTGCGGTTGACCAAATGCTTAGTTATATTAATCAACAACTTTAACCTTTTAATTTAACGAGTTTTAAACTGACAATAATGGAGGCAATAATGAGAAATAAATTTAACTATGTGTTTGTTGTAGCACTTATCACTCAGATAGCTGCATGCAGTAATACGGTTGAATTAAGTAAAGCGTTGCCCAATGATCCTGATTTTGCGCCTATTTTACCTGAAACTGAAGAAGAGGCTATTGTACCCACGGGCTCTTTGTTTAAAGAAAGTTATGTCAATAATATTTATTCAGACTCCAAAGCACACCGTATTGGCGATATTATTTCGGTTATTTTATCAGAAAGTACCCAAGCCAATAAAAATGCTAAAACTGAGTTGAAAAAAGAGCGTAATACCACCTTAGACCCACTTGTTGGTTTAAATGGCTCTAATGTAACCATTAATGGTCAATCCTTGCAGTTTGGTCTGAATCAAAATAGTGCTTTTAAAGGGGATTCTAAAGCTAATCAAGGTAACAGTTTAAACGGTAATATCTCAGTGCACGTACTAAAAGTACTTCCTAACGGCAACTTAATGATTAGAGGCGAAAAATGGATCACGCTTAATAATGGTGACGAATATATACGCTTAACTGGCATTATTCGCTCAAAAGACATCAATTCAAACAATACTATTTTATCCACTAAAGTTGCTAATGCTCGAATTCAATACGCGGGCACGGGTAGTTTTGCCGATTCTAATGAACAAGGCTGGCTTGCTAAATTTTTCAATAGTACTTGGTGGCCGTTATAAAACGGTTGTCGCTGTTATTTTTTAAGGGTAATAATATGAAAGCAGTTATTAAAATCAGTATTTTTATATTATCTGTTTTGGCTTTTTTGGCTGTTTTGCCAAGTCATGCTCAACGAGTGAAAGATTTAGCCGATGTGGCAGGTGTCCGCTCTAACCAGCTGATTGGTTATGGCTTAGTAGTTGGTTTACCGGGAACGGGGGAGCAAAGTCCCTTTACTGAGCAGAGTTTTAAAACCATGCTAAGTAACTTTGGTATTACTATGCCAGAAAACTTAAAACCTAAAATCAAAAATGTTGCCGCTGTTGCTGTACATGCCGATTTAAACGCGTTTGCCAAACCGGGTCAAACTATTGACGTGACTATCTCCAGCATGGGAAGTGCACAAAGCTTACGAGGAGGCACTTTATTGCAAACCATTTTAATGGGCATTGATGGTAATGCTTATGCAGTTGCGCAAGGCTCTTTAGTGGTCAGTGGTTTAGGTGCTCAAGGTTTAGATGGCTCTCAAATAGTAGTCAACACGCCAACAGTTGGCCGTATTGCTAATGGTGCTACAGTTGAACGTGAAGTTAAATCTCCGTTTTCTTCAGGCGATTATATTACCTTTAACTTACGCCAATCAGACTTTACTACCGCAAAGCGTTTATCAGATACCATCAATGATCTTATTGCAGGCTCTGCTCGAGCTATTGATGCTACTTCTGTGCAAGTGACTGCGCCACGTGATATTGCCGACAGAGTAAGCTTTTTATCCGTACTTGAAAATTTAGAGTTTGAGCCAGCATCACCAGCAGCAAAAATTATTGTTAACTCAAGAACCGGTACTATTGTTATTGGATCGCAAGTGCAACTTCTTGCCGCAGCCATTACTCATGGTGGCATTACCGTGACAATTAATGAAGTTAGAAATGTCTCACAACCTGATGCCTTTGCCGAAGGCGAAACAGTAGAGACCAATCAATCCACTATCGATGTTAGTCAAACTGATGCACGTATGTTTTTATTCAAACCGGGAGTGACTTTAGACACTTTGGTAAGAGCTATTAATGAAGTCGGTGCAGGCCCAGGTGATGTCATGGCTATTTTAGAGGCACTTGATCAAGCCGGTGCTATTCGCGGCGAGTTAGTTATTATTTAGTGGTAATAACCAACATCGTCATTGTAAACCTGTTTATGCTGTCATTGTATTTTTAAAGGGTAAAGTAGCACATGGATACTAACTTTAAACAAGCTCAAAACTTTTTAGAACTCAATGGCTTAAATGCCATTCGCCAACAGTCAAAAGAAAGTGATGGGCAAAGCAAAAAAGCCGCCTTAACGGAAGCCGCTAAGCAGTTTGAAGCGATATTTACGCAAATGCTAATGAAAAGTATGCGTAAAGCTCAAGATGTCTTGGAATCAGATAGCCCGTTTAACTCTCAATCAACAAAATTTTATCGTGATATGCATGATCAACAGATGTCGCTTGAAATGTCATCTAATGGCTCTTTAGGTTTAACTGATTTGATCGTCAGACAACTGGGTGGCGACGGTGATAACTTTACCCCAAGAACAGTTTTGCGAAATGATGCTAATTTAGCACAAATTAAAAAACTAGCAAAACAAGATAAACGACAATCAGAGGTAGCCCCTTTAGATGATAATTACTTAGCTATGCATTTAACTAGAGGAAGTTCAGTAAAAGCAAAAGGGACTTCAATTCCCTATGCCTTAGCAACAAAAATCACTAATGATGACAGCCGATTTTTGGAGAAAAGCAAGCCGAGCACAAGCGTCAATTTTTCATCACCAAGCTTTAATAAGCCTAAAGATTTTGTTACCGCGCTGACGGAGCCAGCAAAAAGAGTACAAGAAAAACTTGGTGTTCCCTTTCAAGTGGTTATTGCCCAAGCGGCACTGGAAACAGGTTGGGGGCAGAAAATCATCAAGAATGAAAGTGGCTCAAGCTCTTATAACTTATTCAACATTAAAGCCGATAATCGCTGGTCTGGCGATAAGGTTCAAAAAGAAACCTTAGAGTTTGAACATGGGGCTATGGTGAAAAAGACAGCCCCCTTTAGAGCCTATCAATCACTGTCTGACAGTGTTAATGATTATGTGGATTTTCTTACAAACAGCGAAAGGTATCAAGATGCATTACAAAAACCAGGTAATGTGGAACACTTCCTGCATAACTTACAGGAAGCAGGCTATGCGACAGATCCTCAATACGCTAATAAAATAATGGCAACGCTGCGTACAGTCTCTAATTTAATAACTAAATAAATAGGTTATCGATAACGTCATTCAAAATATACTGTGACGTTTCCCCTGAGAAATTGGGCAAATAACTAATTATAGAGGCAATCACTATGACTGTAAGTTTATACCAGACCGGCGTGAGTGGCTTATTAGCTGCTCAGCAGCAGTTGGCTACCACAGGTCATAATATTTCTAATGTTAATACCGAGGGCTACACCCGACAACGAGCAGAGCAAAATGCTAGTTTAGGGTTAAATAATGGTTCTAATTACCTTGGTTCAGGTACTTATATTCAAGATATTACTCGTCTTTATGACAAGTTTGCTTATAAGGAACAACTGAGTAGCCATAGTAATTTAGGAAGTGCTGACTTTTTAGGCTCACGTCTTAATCAACTTGATAGAGTCATGAGTGTTTCTGGAAATTCTGTTATTGATTCCCTAGGCCTTTTTTATCAGGCGCTTAATGGCGTTGCCGATAATCCTAATGATGCAGGCTTACGTAGCATAGTGCTAACGCAAGCAAGTACATTAACCAATAACTTTAATGAGCTTGACAGCGATTTTGAGCAAATGCACAAATCGGTTAATGGTGAAATTGAACAGATGGCCAGTAAAGTTTCTGAAATATCGCTACAGATAGCAAAAATAAATGACACTATACTACACTCTCAAGATCCAAATCAGGTTGGTCAACCCAATGACTTACTTGATCAGCGTGATCAGTTAATTACCGAGCTAAGCGAATATACCCATGTTAATACCGTTTTAGACCAAAATGGTGTTATGTCAGTAATGATAGGCCAAGGCACAACTTTAGTTGCTGGTATTACTCCATTAACTATTCAGGCCAGAGCAGGTGACCCTGATCCACTAAAAACAGATTTAGCATTAGTGGGGAAAAATAGCTCAGTTGCTATTGACGGTTCATCTTTAGGCGGTGCCTTAGCGGCTAGTATAGAATTTAGAGATGAGCATCTATCACATGCGCGCCGTGAAGTTGATCGTTTAGCTATGGCTATATCTAGCACTATTAATGACAGCCAAGCTAGTGGCTTAGATCTTAATGGCTTGCAAGGCATTAATATTTTTACCGACATTAATGCCAGCAACTTACAACAAGGTCGCGTGTTAGGCTCGTCAGCAAATAGTGGTAATCTTGATGCTCAAGTACAGATTAATAATGTTTCGCTATTACCTACCGATGAATTTGAAGTGCGTTTTGATGGTACAAATTATGTGATGACCAACATGACAAGTGGTGCTACTGAAACACTGGGTATGCCTGGAACAGGCCCTTTTACGCCTAGTAGCCCAGATTATGGTTTCACTTTTGTTGAAAATAGTGGCACACCGTCTGCTGATGATACGTTTATTATTAAGCCCACTAGAAATAGTGCTTCGTTTTTGAATGTAACCCTAACTGATAACAAGGCAATTGCTGCCAGTGGCGCTGTAGGTGTTACCCCTTCGAGCCATAATGTTAGTGCCGGCGAGATTACTATCACGAATGTTACTGATCCTCAGGCAGCACGAACTTATGATCTCACGGTTGATGTTTATGAAAGTGCGCCTAATATCTTTGAATATAGGGTTTATAATACGGCTACACCACCGCCGGCACCTACATTAGCAACGGGTACATACGCTGCCGGAGGCTCGGTTACTGTGGATATTCCAGCGGGTAGCCCAGCATTTCAAATAGAGATAACTGGTGATATGACAGGCGCTGGAACAGCGGCTCGAGAAGAGTTTAGTATAGGAGATGCCTTTGGGATGGGTAATGGTACAAATGCTGTTGCCATGGCCAAAACCCAAGAGCAAGGGGTTATTAATGGTAATAAAGAAACCTTTAATCAAAGTTTAGCGATAACAACGTCTGTTATCGGCTCAAAAGCCAGTAACGCCGAATTAGTCGCTGACACAGCTCAAGCTATGTTTACCCAAGCTTTTAATCGTAATCAAGAAACATCAGGGGTGAACCTTGATGAAGAAGCCGCCAATTTGATGAAATTTCAACAAGCTTACCAAGCTGCTTCACAAATTATTTCCACTGCTAACACCATTTTTGACACTGTATTGTCAGCGGTAAGATAAGGAGTACATTATGCGAGTCTCTACTGCGCAATTTTATTATCAAAGTACCTTGCAAATGGCTAATAAAGCGTCTGATGTTAATGAACAAATGAGTTTTATATCTAGCGGTAAGCGTGTGCTTACCGCAAAAGATGACGCGGTTCAATATGGTACTTTGGCTGGTTACAATGAAAGCTTGATTAATATTGAAAAATATAAGCGAAACATTACCATGGCTGAAAGCCATAATAGCCTACAAGAGGTGGTTTTTGCTGATGCTGAGCTAATTTTAGACAAAATGAAACAAGATTTGTTATTGGCCAATAATGGTCGAATGTCTAATGAAGATTTACAAGCAATTGCCAACGAGTTGCATAATGGTTTTGATCAATTACTAGATATTGCTAATACTCAAAATGCAAAAGGTGAGTATATTTTTTCAGGCTATCAAACTCAGCAACAGCCTTTTAGTCATCAAGTTGACCGTGCTGTTATTTATAACGGAGATAATGGGGTTAACGAATTACAAATTGCCAAAAATATTAACGTAAAAACCAATCAAGCCGGCGATGCCGTTTTTACCAAGGTTACTAATGCGATTGGTGATTTTTCTGCTAATTATATAACCAACACATCTGGAGTTGCTGTTGAAAGCGCGAATGTTATTAATCGTAATCAGTATAATACCAGTGCCATGCCACATGATTATACTTTTACCTTCGGGCCGGGTACTGCCGAGCTTAATGTTGTCGACAGTGGTGGAGCCAATGTTTTCAATACCACCAGCTATGTAGCAGGGCAAACTATTACCTTTGATGGCATAGACGTTACCCTAAACGGCAACCCTTTGCCGGGTGACAGTTTTACCCTCGCTGAAGAAGAGAATATTAGTGTTTTTTCTACGCTTAACGATGCCATTGAGTGGATTGAACGGGGGAGTGTTTCAACAAACCAAGAGCAACATCAGGTGGATTTTAACACCATACTTAATCAATTTAATGCAGCGATGACCCATGTATCTTCTCGGCGCTCAGATTCAGGTGTTACCCTGCAAGTGCTTGAAAAACAAAGAAATAGCATTCTAGATTCTGAGCTTAATATTGCTTCAGGCAAAGCAAGTATTGAAGATTTAGATTTTGCCAAAGCCATCGCTAATTTTGAGCAATCACAAATGGCGCTACAGGCATCACAACAAACGTTTACTCAAGTACAAAACTTATCATTGTTTAACTATATATAACAAAAACAAAGCTATTTAACCGTTGGTACTGAGCCTGTCCTTCGACTGCTTCACGCTCAGGATGTTCGGTTTATATTCCGTTTGTACTGGCGTATGAGTAAAAAACTGCTCTATACCGTTTGTACTGAGCCTGTCCTTCGACTGCTTCACGCTCAGGATGTTCGGTTTAGATTCCGTTTGTACTGGCATATGAATAAAAAACTGCTCTCTAACCGTTTGTACTGAGCAGGCGAAGAATGAGTCGTCCGTCGAAGTACCATAAATATAAATAGTGTAATACCGAAAAATTAAAAGTTGGCAAAATTTTTGCTTTATCTAAACAAGGAAATAGAAATAGTAAAAAAATTGACAAGTTAACAAGCTAAATAATAATCGGTTAACAAGCAATTTTTTAAATAGTACAGAGGCTTGCTTTGACAAGCTTCTAATAACACAAAGTAAATGTAAACATTAGGAGCTATATTATGGCCTTATCAGTCAATACCAATATATCATCGTTGAATGCTCAGCGTAATTTAACTAAGTCTGGTGACGGGCTTGCTACTTCAATGCAACGTCTATCATCAGGTATGCGTATTAATAGCGCAAAAGATGATGCCGCTGGTCTGCAAATATCAAACCGCTTAACTTCGCAAATCAATGGGTTAGGGGTTGCACAACGAAATGCTAATGATGGCATTTCTATGGCGCAAACCGCTGAAGGTGCCATGCAAGAGTCTACCAGTATCCTACAGCGTATGCGAGAGCTTGCACTGCAAGCTGCTAATGGTTCTAACTCATCAGCTGATAGAGAGGCATTGCAAAAAGAAGTGGCCGCTTTACAAACCGAGTTAACACGTATTGCAGATACAACGTCATTTGGTAGTCAAAAATTATTAGATGGTACTTTTGGTACAAAATCATTCCAAGTTGGCGCTAATGCAAATGAAACCATTTCAGTTAGCTTAAGTAGCATTCAAGCTTCAGATATTGGTGTAGAGCGTTATGATTTAAGTGGTACAGCCACAGGGTTAGGTGAAGCTGTAGCGGCTAACGCAACACTTGCAGGTGCTGGTGATAACAATGTTACTAATGGTGGCCTGACAATAGTGGGTAAAGGTGTGTCATCTACTGTCACTAATGGTAATGGTGATTCAGCTGAAACTATTGCGGAGAATATTAATACGAAACAAAGTCAAACAGGGGTTACTGCAGATGCAAAAACTCAAGTAGAGATGTTAACATTAAGTGCTGCAGGAGCAACCTCGTTTAAACTAAATGGCAGTGTTATTTCAGCTACAACCTCAAGCATAACTGATTTTACTTCAATTGCTAAAGCGGTAAACGAAAGATCGGGAGCAACAGGTGTTACGGCAAGTATTTCTGATAGTAGCACTTTGGTTTTAACTGATGAGTCAGGTGCAGATATTACTATTGAAGACTTCACAGGTGCAGATGCTACGGTTAGAGGTCAAAACTTTGATGGAAGCGCAGGTACAACTACGATCACGTTAGCTACAGGGGCTGCTGATTCAACTCGGGTAGCTGGTTCTATTCGCTTAAGTTCAACAGAGGCATTCTCTGCTACTTCTGGTGATGTGACTTTAGGCGCAGATACTGCTGCCCATGTTTCTTCTCAAGTAAATGTAGGCACTGTTGATTTGTCAACGCAAACAGGTGCTCAAAATGCTCTTGATATCATTGACGGAGCTTTATCACAAATAGATTCGGAGCGAGCCGGATTGGGTGCGGTGCAAAACCGCTTTAGTCATACTATTAGTAACTTGGCTAATATCCAAGAGAATGTATCTGCCTCACGTAGTCGTATTCAAGATACTGACTTTGCCGTGGAAACTGCTGTAATG
>JASMAS010000041.1 GCA_030754235.1 Litorilituus sp. | reverse complement strand
TGGTTACCATGCACGTTCGTTATCGGAAACAGCCATGTATAGGTACAAAACACTGACCAGTGACACACTATCTCTTCGCTGCTTCAACGCACAAGTGAGCGAAGCCTTAGCAAATGTAAAAATACTTAATAAAATGACAGGGATTGGTATGCCCAAATGAGGGGGAGCTTAATAAAATCCATATAAAACAGGTCTATTTAACCTCTATTTTGATTTGATCAACAACGCCATGATCTTATCGTGGGCTATATTATAGAGATATAGGAGCTTAATTTGTATTAATATTTCTTCATATATTATAAGATAAAAGAATCGGTAAATAACCATGTATGACCATAAAAAATTTCAGTAATAGCACAATTTTTTATATTTTAGAAAGCTGATTATAGTAGTATCATTTATGTTTGAAGTGAATAAAATTAAGCTTACCATCACGTTTTTCCTAGGACTTTTTACTTTAGGAGCTTTTTTATTTAGCCAAAGCCCTCAGTCTAAATTTGAACATATCATTACTTTTCCGGAAAATGCACTAGTCAGTTATTTTGATCAAGACACTGGCGCAAGTAAACAAGGCTATGTAAAAGTCAGCCATGATGACTATGTGACAAAGGTTGTTGCCATTCAATCAGCTGAAACAAAACAGTTTGTTACTCTAAAACCTCGTTTGTTTTTTGAACTTTCACATGACAAAACCTATAACATTAATGGCACTAGTGTGCTTTTTAAAGGCATTCCTTCGGGTGAGTTTATCATGGGGGATGATGACTCTGAGCGAGCCAATCCAGCCCGAAAGATCTTGGTTAATGAATTTCGTATTATGCAACATGAAGTTACTTGGGCACTCTATGAACTTTGTGTGGCAGATGGGGCTTGTACGGCCCAAAAGCGGGACAACACTATTGGCAACTCGCACCCTGTCACCGGTGTAAGTTGGCAAGAAATAACCAATGTTTTTATTCCTTGGTTTAACAATAAAACCAATAGTAAATTTCGTCTTCCTTCTGAAGCAGAATGGGAGTATGTTGCTCGTTCGGGTCAAAAAACTCATTATTACTGGGGTAATAAAGTTAAATTAGGTTTAGCCAACTGCTGGGGCTGTGGTAGCCCATGGGATAATATTTCGTCGGCACCCGTTATGTCATTTCCTGCTAATAGTTTTGGTGTTTATGACATGCATGGTAATGTGTGGGAGTGGACAGCAGATTGTTTTGCTAATTATAACCTAACGTACAGAGACAGTCGTGCCAATATTCTTCATGGTTGTGACAGACGTGTGATCAGGGGAGGAGGCTTTCGCTTTAGACCTATGTTTAGTTTTTCTTCATATCGAGGACGTGATTTTCCTCATGTTAGGTCAAATGGCGACGGCTTTAGACTGGCTCAAGGTAATATGCAAGAAGATTTAAGGTTATGAGCGTGATCAATAAAAAAGTTTTTAAAGATAAAACAGCATTAATTGTTGTGCCAGAGCCGATAATGTCCGACATCATCGCTTCAACTTTGCAGTCTATAGGCATCTCTGATTTATACAAAGTATCAAATGGGGAAGATGCTTTGTCAAATATAGATAATTTTCATGTTGATATTATTATTAGCGATTATGAATTGCCAAATATATCAGGCACAGAATTACTGAAAAATGTTCGTACTAATCCATTAACGGCAACTATGCCATTTATTATAGTATCCGCTAATATTGATCATAAAGATGTTGCTTACGCTATTTCACTGGGGGTTTCAGATTATCTGGTTAAACCATTTACGGCAAAAATTTTGGAAGAAAAATTATATTATGCCTTGAGTAAACCGGTAAAAAAAATGTCATCTGCGCAAACAAGAGGCAATATAGCTCGTGCCCAAGCGCAAAAAAAACAACCAACAATTTTGATAGTTGATGACATAGTAGATAATTTTAAAATCATTTCTAATATATTACGGGAAGATTACAAAATTAAAGCTGCCAATAATTCGATAAAAGCTCTTAAAATATGTGAGTCTGATAGCCCGCCAGATCTTATTTTACTTGATATTATGATGCCGGGTATGGATGGGTTAGAGCTGTGCCGGTTGATAAAAAACAATCCATTTTTGTCACATATCAGTATTATATTTACTACAGCATTAGATCAAACCTCTCATATTGTTAAAGGGCTAGAGGCCGGAGCGGTTGACTATATTACCAAGCCAATAAATGCAGCAATATTGAAAGCACGTGTTAAAACTCATTGTAAACTTATTTATCAACAGCTCCAGTTACGCAGTCAAGTTGATATTATGCTCAGTAATGCGCAATTGCGTGAAGACTTTGAATCTCTTATTCAGCATGATTTAAAGCGCCCTCTCAGTGAAATGATGAAATCTATCACCATAATCAATGAGAAACTAGGTCAAGACAAACGTACTAATTTTGCTAAAGCGACTCTAAATCATAGTACTAAATTGTTAAGCCAATCAATTGATAATATGTTGACACTTTATAAAATTGAAGATGAGTCTTACAAAATATCACGAAGTGAATTAAATTTGGGTGTTTTAGCAAAGGAAGTCTTATTAGCCTTTGGTATGACAATAAAAGAAAAAAACTTGGATACCTCTTTTGTACTGCAAGATTACAACGTGAGCGGGGAACCTGTTTTATTGCGTTCAGTTACCGCTAAGGTATTGGAGTTTTGTATTAATATTGCAGAACCTAATTCTCATATTATCATTAAGTTAGAAAAAAATAGGGAAAAATGCCAATTAATCATTGAACTAGATTCAATAGCTTCTTCGGTCGAAAAAGATAAATTACTCGATTCTTATCAACCGGGCCATGATACTAATTTCGATGCGTTATTACTTTATAGTGCAAGGCGAATGGCAGAAGTTCAACAAGGTAGTTTAACCTGTTCATGGCAATCAGAGCAGGATATTGCTTTTACGCTCACCTTTGATTTAAACCAATCAATTGTTTAATTTATCAACCTACATATGGGGTAAGTAAAAATGAGAAAATACCACGATGGTCATCTTATTTTTATAAGCTTTATTGCTGTTATAGCTATATTAATCGGCTCGGCACTTGTTGGCTGGTGGAGTTTAAAGAATTATAACGATACGGTTGAGCATTATATGGAGATTGATGAGGTTGTAGATACCTTAATACAAGCTCAATTTAAGGTCATGGTTTATCGTATAGATTCGACCACTGACAATAGTTTTATGGCTGGTGAAGATATTAGCCAAAGTATCTCTTTACTCAATAGTTTAATGCACACAAATTTTGAAGTGGATACGCAATATGATGTTTCTATATTAATTGAGCTGTTGAAAGACTATCAACTTAACTTCAAAGCGTTAATTAGTGCACAGAAACAAACGCAGTTAGCTAAACAGACGTTTATGTCACTAAATACGGGTTTACACGATAACCTAACTTTGTTTCATTACCATACTTATGCGCAAGAAAGTCAGGCAAGTATCATCAAAAAATATGATGAAATTGAGACTAATATCAATAAAGTCGGTGAATTGGTCGAGCGCTTTATCCTCTTTGAAGGAATAGCAGGGGAAAATAATTTAGCCCAGAGTATTAAACAATTATTGAGTAATATTTTGCATCAGTTAGCTAACACTTCATTGACTAATAGCGCCGATCTTAAAGGCACTATCGAGAGCTTTAAGCTTAAATTTATCGAACTTGAAAAGAGGATGATTTATCAAGCTAAAATTAATGAAACACTCAACATAATCACCACTAAAGCAAATACTGAACTTTATCGTTTACGTAATATACAGCTTTTATCTACATATAAAGCGAAAGATTTTACTTCAAATTTAATGTATATAGCATTGGTATTTATCATTGCTATCTTATTACTGGCAGTTATCGTAAAAAAAAGCACCGCGAGCATTGTTAAAATGGCTAGTAGAATGAAGAAGGCGAAAATACAAGCAGAAAATGCGAATGATTTAAAATCGAGTTTTCTTGCTAATGTCTCCCATGAAATCAGAACGCCGATGAATGCCATTATTGGTTTGTCTTATTTAACTTTGCAAACAGAGCTGGATAATAAACAAAAAAACTATGTTGAAAAAGTTCATAAGTCTGCTGAATCCCTGTTGGGGTTATTAAATAATATTTTAGATTTTTCAAAAATCGAAACAAGTAAACTTGGACTTGTCTTTTCCGAATTTAAGTTACACGATTTATTTGACAACCTATCGAGTTATTTATCTTTATTGATAAAAGATAAGCATATTGAATTAGTTTTTGATATTCCTTTAGCTTTGCATAAAACTTACTTAGGTGATCCTCTTCGTCTTCGGCAAGTATTGGTGAATATTGCTAGTAATGCTATCAAGTTTACTGAGCAAGGCGAAGTGCTAGTGGCGGTGTCATTGCTCGAAGAGGTTGGCAACGATATTACACTAAAATTTGTCATTAGGGACAATGGTGTTGGTATAAAAGAACAAGACATTGATAAATTATTTTCTTCTTTTTCTCAAGCAGATAACTCATCGACAAGAGAATATGGCGGTACAGGATTAGGCTTAGTGATCAGTAAGCAACTGATCGAATTAATGGGCGGAAATATCTCGGTGAACAGTGAATACGGGCAAGGAAGTGAATTTATTTTTACCGTTAGATTAAAATCTACTGAAACTCAATTAATGTCATTTGACTTTCCCAAAATATCCAAAGAGATACATGCCTTAGTTGTTGATGATAATGATTTAGCAAGATCTGTTTTAAATCGTATTTTAGCCGAATTAGGGATCAAGGTAACTAGTGCGGTAGATGGCGTACAGGCAGTTAACAAATTCAAATCTCAATCGGCCACCTCTCCCATTAATTTAGTTATAATGGATTGGGCTATGCCTAATATGGATGGGTTAACGGCACTTGATGAGATCAACAAGTTTGTTAAGCAACATAACTTTCAACAGCCCAAAGTCATAATGACTACGGTATACGATAGAGAAGAAGTATATCAACATACCAATAGCCAGTATATTGATATCTTTTTAGATAAACCGCTCACATCTAAAGTAGTTAGTCATGCTATTTCTACGGTCTTTGATGACAGACAAAAAGAACCTTTAGAAGAAAAGGAACTACCGGAACAATTGGTAGCTTCGGCAAGATACTTATCGGGAGCCCACATACTGTTAGTGGAAGACAATGAAATTAATTGTGAATTAGCAGTCAATATTTTATCCTCTTATAATATTGACGTTACTGTTGCTCAGCATGGTGCAGAGGCATTATTTATCTTGGAAACAGAAAGTTTTGATGGTGTTTTAATGGACTGTCAGATGCCGGTAATGGATGGCTATCAGGCCACGCGAAAAATTCGAGCTAAAATACAATATCGTGAATTGCCTATTATTGCCATCACCGCAAGTGCTATGGCTGGTGACAAGGAAAAAGTACTGGAGGCGGGTATGAATGATCATGTCGCCAAGCCGATTAATGTCACGCAACTTTTATCTACAATGGCAAAATGGATCACACCATCAACCCCGGTTGCTTTGACGGAGTTGCCAAATCAAAAAAATAGCTATTTTGAGGCGCCTTATGAGCAGGCTGATGAGGTAATAGATATCAATAAAGGGCTCGAAATATCGTTAGGGTGCAAAGAGCTATATTATGATTTACTGAGTCGGTTTGCTAACAATGAAGCAAATTTTTCTGTTCGCTTTAGTCAGTTATTATCGAAGCCTGATGTTGAATCAGCAAAGCTTGAAGTTCATTCATTACGAGGCAGTGCTGCTAATATTGGTGCCTTAAGGTTAGCCAATAGGGCAAAAAAATTAGAGTTAGCATGTGACACACCACAGAACAATAACGATTGCTTACTGAGTTTAGCAACAGATGTTCACGATGAGCTTATGGAGGTAATTGAGTATATAAATGCCATGGCACTTGAAAAACAAGACGTTAAAGTCAGCGATAACATTATTGATTTAGCAAAGGATATTGATGAATTACGTTTATTTTTAATTGCTTCAGATACCGATGCTAATGATAAATGCCACCAAATTAAAACTGCATTAAAGCAAAAGTTTTCCTCTAATGCAGTTGAACAGCTTGTTGGGTTTATTGATGAGTATGAATTTGAAGATGCGCTAGCGTTATTAGAAACGTTGGTTGACGAAAATAAAACGGGGCTAAATACAGAGTGAAAAAAATGAAAAACAAGTCAGTAAATATTTTAATTGTTGACGATAAGCCTGATAATATTGCAATTTTAAGTAAAATCTTAAAACCGTTTTATCAAGTTGTTGCAGCATTAAATGGCAATAAAGCACTTGAAATAGCCAATTCAGATAATAAACCCGACCTAATTTTACTTGATATTATGCTACCTGATCTCGATGGTTATCAGGTTTGTCAACGTTTAAAAGAACAGCCAAATACACGAACAATTCCCGTAATTTTTATCACATCAAAAGACCAGTCTGAAGATGAAGAATATGGCTTACAAGTAGGTGCTGTCGACTTTTTAACAAAGCCAATTAACCAAGCCATTGTGAAAGCTAGGATTAAAACGCATCTTGCTTTAAATAACCAAACGAAAGAATTAGAACGCTTAGTGGCAATTCGAACAAATCAACTACAAGAAACGCAGCATAAAATTATTCATATACTGGGTCGTGCCGCAGAATATAAAGATAATGAAACAAGTTTACATGTCATTAGAATGAGTCGCTACACTAAGATATTAGCTCAAGCTGCGGGACTTGGTGAAGAGCATGTTGAGTTATTAACTAATGCCGCACCTATGCATGATATTGGAAAAATAGGTATTCCTGATAATATTCTTAAAAAACCAGGACGTTTATCAGAAGAAGAATATAAGCACATGCAAAACCACAGTGAAATTGGTGCGAAGATTATCGGTGATGATGGTAGTGAACTATTAAAACTCGCACGAACGGTTGCTATTAGTCATCATGAAAAATGGGATGGCTCGGGTTATCCTAATGGTCTGAGTGGTGAAAGTATTCCATTGGAGGGACGTATTGTAGCCATAGCTGATGTTTTTGACGCATTAACATCAGAGAGGCCTTACAAGAAAGCGTGGTCAGTAAATGAAGCGATTACTTTTTTACAAGAAGGGGCTGGCAATCATTTTGATCCGTTACTGGTACCACTATTTGTAAATAACTTAGATAAAATATTAATGATAAAAGAAACATATTCAGAGTAATAATGTCTCTTGTTGATGTTTATAAAGATTAAAGCCCTGCGCTCGTTACAACATAATGAACGTTTGGAAGGCGTCAGAAACGTCGTAGAAACAACAAAATTCTGTCAATGGTAAAAAGAATGCTCAAAGGAAAGTTAGACATGAAGTTTTATAAATTTGCCATGGCAAGTTCTATAGGTATCATTTTATTTACCCTGATGACCAGTTGGATTATTTTCATTGAAGCTGAAAAAAGTCAACAAGATCATTTTTTCAAAGTGTCCCAATTGAATATTCTCGAGAAGAAAAAACAATTGCTTCACCATGAAGCAAACATTAATGCGATTAAAGCTTTTTTTGAAGCATCTAATTTGGTCACTAAAGACGAATTTAGGTTATTCACCAGTAAGTTAATTAAGCAAAATAATATTTTTATTTCAACACTAAATCATAAAAGTGAATGGGACTTTGCTTCATCAGATAACTTTTCTTTTGTTGAAGAACAAGCCATTATTATGTCTACCCCTGCAGAAATCCCTGTGGTTACTATGCCGGGGCATACTGTTTTTACCGCTAAATTATCACAAGATGCAAATCCTTATTTAGTCTATATAATCGCGGATTCAGTTTTTCATTCTATGCTTGATGCGTCTGGGAATTTGTGTCTTCAGTTAATTGATAAAGATAAAATCATTGAAAATCCTCATTGTGCTCAAAGTGATAAAGCTTGGTTTAATCGTCTGAAAACCTATAAAAATAGTGTGTTTGTTACGATTAACTCATTAAACAAATATTACACGATTGCGGCTCGTCTTGAAGTGTGTTGGGAAGACCATTTAGATTTACTTGGTATATTATGTGTTATTAGTTTAATGGGAATATTTGCTGCTTATATGCTGTTTTTCAGAATACGCATCAACCAAAAAAATGCTCAACAAAATATCGAAAATAATTCTAAACTTGCATTACTCTCGTCAATAAATCATGAGATCAGAACGCCAATCAATGCCGTGTTAGGCTATAGTGCCATGCTAAAAAAAACCGTGACTGATAACACTGAACAAAAAAAACTGATAGAAAGTGTTATATGGTCGGCGAATATGCTTAACAGTGTGGCAGAAAACACACTGAGTTACAGTCGTGCAGAAGCCGGGTTATTAAAACTGTATAATGCCCCAGTTAATCTTGATGAGCTGCTACAACGTATTAGAGACAATTACCACTCTTATACGGCTAAATCAAATAAACGCTTAGAGGTTCACCCATTGGTAAATATCAGTTCGTTTATTAAACTTGATATATCTGTTTTTTTCCAATTAACCACCAATATTATCAACAATTCATTTAAATACAGTTCAGGTGCACTCGTCGATTGTTATGTCTCAACGGTTAACACTGACAAAGGCAGTTTTCTTCGAGTTTCCGTACGTGATTACGGTCAAGGTATGGCAGTTAAAGCGCGTAGTGTTTTTAATAAACCCTTTACCACTGGAAACTCGGCAAATCAAATGGGTGGTCAATCGGGTATTGGGGTTGGCTTGTACACCTGTAAAAAAATAATTGATAGTATTGGTGGGCAAATATTTATTCGAAGCACGATCAATAAAGGTACCTTAGTCATTTTTAGATTTCCTTATGAACATAATGAGCGCAGTGCCCGTATCGATGTCAGTCAGCTGAAAGGTAAGTCTGTGTTATTGGTTGACGATAATGAGATGAACTTAGAGTTATGCTCGCGATCACTTGTAGAATTAGGAATGAAAGTGAGTACATTCACCTCTGGTAATATGGCGCTTGCAAGTATTCATGACTTAAAACCCGAGATTATTATCTCTGATTATAAACTTGATGATACTGACGGACTTACTTTAATTAAACAGCTAAAAATAGTACATAGTTCAGCGCAATATTTCATTCTTTCAGCTAATGAACGCAGTGAAATTTTGTCTGATGATATTGAAACAGATATCAACTTTTTACAAAAGCCTTTTAATCAATCTGACTTTCTAGGGCTGATAAAGCTTTGCTGAAAAATCTGTTATATTAATGTTACATCATAAGGGGGGAAGATTCTTTTCTTACCGTGTACTCCACTTCAGTTATGTTGCTTTTAACCGAACCCTTCGGACAGCGTTTATGGTCCCTTTTAGGGCGTTATCGCCTTTTTATCTGGATAACCATATGACAACAGCTCTGAGTTGTGTGAATAACCAACAAACTGCGGTAAAAACAATCTTGAAAAATCAATAGACATCAAGTCTGTAACTTCGCCAGATGAAGGTAGCTAAAATTCTGAATGGAGCAATACCTATTTTCCTGTTTTTGATCAGGGGATAAAAATTAGTCTGTCGCGTTATTTTAATAAAAATAATAGCTCACTTCACACACAGCACATATTTTGCACATAAAACAGGCGTACAGTATAAAACTGTTAAACAAGTACAGTTTTAGTTTGTCAGTAAGCTATTGACAGCACATATTCATCTCAAACAAATAGAGGATAGAATGAGTAACTTATTATCAAAAGAGGAAATTGACGCATTATTGTACTACGAAGATGACGTTGAAGATGAACAGTTACCTGTTGTCTTAGTTGAAAAGCAAGAAATGCCTGACTACTCTTTGAAAGAAATAAATGTAATATAATTGTTTTTAAGCGCTATTGACTTGTGTTTTTTTAAGCAAATAATCAAAGGGTAAACGTTAATTGATTTTGTGGTGACAGAAGATAAAATACTAGCGAAATAGCGGATTAACCCTTTGGCAATCATTACTATGATTGTGCCTCCCTATCACTATGGAAAATCAAGCTTGCTCTTGGTTGACGTAAATTGATAGCCATTTGAAAAGATCTCATGGTTAAATCAACAGTCATTCGTTTGCTCATAGCCCAGCCAACAATTCGACGAGAGTGTAAATCCACCACTAGTTACCATAGGCTCTTATCTAGACACATCATTAACGTCAAAAATAAAAAGTTTAATATAAATTAGATGAATACTTATATACGGGGTCAAATGGAGAAGCAACATCTGGCCCGATTTCAGAGTTTTTAATCTATTTTTATACTGTAGCCAAAGCCCCTGTGTGTGATTAATGAGTTATCTTTTGAGCTGATTGCGTGAATTTTTGCGCGGATAGTTTTGATATGGGTATCTACAGAGCGATCATAACTTTCTTCAGGTGAAGCCCAAACCGCAGACATCAGTTGTTCTCTGCTGAATGCTCGACCAGGAGAAGAAAGTAACACTTTTAAAATACCGTATTCATAATTTGTCAGGTCAAGCGGAATATTACAAAATTCAATTGTTCTTTTTTGTTCGTGAACAATAAACTTAATTTTATTGTTTATAATGGCAAGGTTATCACTAGTTTGCCGCTTGAGTATCGCTTTGACTCTAGCTAAAAGTTCACGGGGGCTATGTGGCTTAACGACATAGTCATCTCCACCTATCTCTAAAGCTACAACTCTGTCCATTTCATCATCGCGTGCAGAGAGAAAAATTATTGGGAGATCAGATTTTTTTCGGATTAGTTTACATACCTCAAAACCACTCATGTCAGGTAAGCCTATGTCAAGGATCACTAAATCAACGACGTTACTTGTTAACATTTCGATGCCATTAGTTCCATTGCTAGCCCAAGAGCAATTATACCCCTCTGTTTGAAGCGCATAACTTATGGTGTCAGCTATACTTGACTGATCTTCAATTATTAAGATATGTTTGTGTATCACTTAGTGTTTCCCATTTATATAATAGCCCTAAAGTATCTATACCGGATACAATACCACTAATTGGTGGCAAACCAAAAAGCTAATAATTATAAACTGTTTGGTTATTATTTATCACCTGAAAAATAAAGCTCTTTTTTACACATACGACGAAGGGGCAATCAATATTTTAATATGGGGTTTGTAACTGAAAATATCGCTTAATTCAACCAGTAATCAACTTATCTGAATACAGGTGTTTGACCTCAGCTTAAGTTTTTTTACCACCTAACTGTGCCACTTCAATTTGTTTTGTTGTTCTGTTTAATAATCTAACACCTTAATACATATTCCAAATGTTTAAAACGCCTACTTAGTCCATTAGTGTAGTAAAATAATGTTTTGTGATAATCCGTCATTACTATTATTACCTTTACTGTAATTATTATTTACATTTTCAGTATTTATTGCCTAAATAGCAGTTGTTATTATGTTCTTACATTTAAAAATAATGCCTATACAGGGCAAAAATTAAATCTTAGGAAGACAAAATGAAAAAATTATTTATAGCTACGGCATTATTATCCACTTCATTATTAACGCCTTTATACGCGGCAGATTATATTATTGATACTAAAGGGGCACATGCCTCAATTAACTTTAATACAAAACATATGGGCTTTAGTGTTTTAACGGGTAGATTTAATACTTTTAACGGGTCTTTTTCTTACGATGAAGCCAATATAGCCGCATCAAAAATTAAAGTCACAATAGATACTACAAGTATTGACTCTAATCATGCTGAGCGTGATAAACATTTACGCTCAGATGATTTTTTATCAGCAGGTAAATTTGGTACCGCAACATTTACTTCCACAACAGTAGAAGATAAAGGAAATGGTAAATTAGCCATAAAAGGTGACTTTACTTTGCATGGCATTACTAAATCTATAGTGATAGATGCGATTAAAATAGGCGAGGGAAGTGATCCTTGGGGGGGCTACCGTTTAGGTTTTAGTGGCACTACACAAATTGCTATGGGAGATTTTGGTTTTAAAATGGACTTTGGTAAAGTAAATTTGAACCTTTATATTGAAGGCATCCGCCAGTAAGCGATTTAATTAAACAAAGTATAAAAGAGCACCACCATCCACGTGTGTGGCTGGCTGTGTTCTTACTTTAAATAAAACTTTACAATGATTGTGCCTAAGCTGAGGTTATTCTTTGTTTAATACATCTTTATTCCACGTGCTAAACTTTTATCATTGTTTTGTCAGCATACTTATATACCAAGGAATTACTTTATGTGGAAAAATAGTGAAACAGCTTATGGTCTTGTAACAAAGGCGATACATTGGCTTACCGTGGTAATGGTCTTTGGCTTGTTTGCTGTTGGTTTTTGGATGGTTGATTTAACTTACTATAGTCCGTGGTATAAAACTGCCCCTCATTGGCACAAAAGTGTAGGTATTATTTTATTAATCATCACATCTCTTAGGCTTTTATGGCGCTGGGTAAATGTTTCTCCGTTACCTATATCTAGCCATTCAAATTCAGTAAAAAAAGCTTCAAAAATAGCACATTTAGTTATTTATGTTTTGTTGTTTGTATTGATGATTAGTGGTTATTTAATTTCAACTGCGGATGATCGCGCCATCGATGTTTTTAACTGGTTTAGTATTCCTGCTTTAGGTGAATTGTTTGACAAACAAGCAGATATTAGCGGGTTTATTCATCAATATGTCGCTTATATTTTAGTGGCGTTATCAATTTTACATGGGGCTGCTGCCGTTAAGCACCATGTTATTGATAAAGATGAAACTTTAAAAAGAATGATACGTTAACTTTTCAGTGAAACGGGATCGAAAACTTCATCACCGTGATATTGCGCATCATGATTATTTATATAAGTAGTGGCATTTTGTATATGACACTTATTAAGCGCCGCCATTATACTAGTGGCTTATGGTAATAAAAATTACATTGTTTATGTTTTTGCGAATTTTCCATGATTCACCCTTCAAAAATCCTAGTTTTTAAACTACAAAATTATCATTAAATGGACTCTTATTATAAAAATCTGGTATGACCAGTTTACAGATTGATAATTCTAGGCTAGTCTATAGGTAATTAAATACCCAAAAAACATTGGAGCCTACATGCTTAGTTATAAAGCACCCATTGCTGATATTAAATTCTTAATCGAAGACGTTTTTGATTATTATGGACATTTTAAAAAGTTTCCTGAGTTTGAAGAAGCTACGCCAGACTTAGGTGATGCAATTATTCAAGAGTGTGCTAAGTTTTGTGAAAATGAATTATTACCCTTGTATCAAAGTGGTGACAAAGAAGGTTGTCGTTGGGAAGACGGTAACGTAATCACCCCTAAAGGCTTTAAAAAAGCCTATGATCAGTTTGTTGAAGGTGGATGGCAAAGCTTATCTCACCCAATTGATCATGGCGGACAAGGTTTACCTCCCTCGTTTGGTATGATTAGCTCTGAATTGATGGGAACGGCTAATTGGTCTTGGGCTATGTATCCAGGTTTAAGTCATGGTGCTATGAATACTATTAAGGCGCATGGCTCAGCAGAACAAAAAGATTTGTACTTAACGCGCCTTACTGAAGGTAATTGGACAGGTACTATGTGTTTGACTGAACCACAATGTGGTACTGACTTAGGTCAGGTCAAGACTAAAGCAGAGCCTAATGGTGACGGTACTTATAAAATTAGCGGCACAAAAATTTTCATCTCAGCAGGTGAACATGATTTAACTGATAATATTATCCATATTGTTTTAGCAAGATTACCGGACGCACCTGCTGGAACTCGAGGTATTTCTTTATTTATTGTGCCTAAAGTCAAAACAGATACTCAAGGTAATTTAGGCGAGTCTAACAATGTGACTTGTGGTTCTATCGAAGATAAAATGGGTATTAAAGCTTCTGCAACGGCAGTATTAAACTTTGATAACGCAGTAGGTGAATTAATAGGGCCTGAAAATAAAGGGTTAGAATGTATGTTCACCTTTATGAATACAGCTCGCATTGGTACTGCATTACAAGGTGTTTGTGCGGCTGAATTGTCGTATCAAAATGCACTTATTTACGCTAAAGAGCGTTTATCTATGCGTTCACTAACGGGAAAGAAAAACCCTGAATTAGTTGCTGACCCAATTATAGTTCACCCTGATGTTCGAAAAATGCTGATGACACAAAAGGCTGTGTCTGAAGGTGGTCGAGCCATGATCTATTATGCAGCTAAGTTGGTTGATGTCATCGAAACATCTAAATCAGAGCAAGAAATAAAAGATGCTGATGATAAATTAGGGTTTATCACTCCTATTTTAAAAGCTTTCTTAACTGAACTTGGTTTAGAGTGTGCAAATCATGGTGTTCAAATTTACGGTGGGCATGGTTTTATTAAAGAGTGGGGTATGGAACAAATTGTTCGTGATACTCGTATTGCTACTTTGTATGAAGGAACGACTGGTATTCAAGCTCTTGATTTATTAGGCCGTAAAATCTTATTAACGCATGGTCGTTCTTTAAAAACCTATACGAAAGAAATTCTTGGTTTCTGTAAAAACCATAGCATGATTTCAAGTAATCCTCATAAGCGTCAGATGAACAAATTTATCTGGCCGCTCAGTAAAGCCGTGGCTAATTGGCAACAATATTCTATTCGTTTAGCATTAAAGGCGAAAAAAGACCGTGATATTGTAGGCTCGGCATCGGTAGATTATTTAATGTTCTCTGGTTATATTGTGATGGGCTATTTCTGGGCTCAAATGGCTCAAACTGCTTATGAAAAACTTGCAGATAAAAGCTTAGAGAATCGTGATTTTTACCGCTCTAAGATCAAAACAGCAGAGTTTTATTTTGAACGTATGTTGCCTAAAACTAAGTCTTTAGGTAAAACGATGATGGCAGATCCAAAGTCTGTGATGCAACTCGATCCTGAGCTGTTTTCTTTCTTATAAGTTAACCCTACGGTTTAAGAGAGAAGTTAAATAGCTGCTAGAGAGTTATTTTTTAAGCCGAGTTTAACTTAGATAAACATTATTAAAATGCACAAACAATGAAGTTTGTGCATTTTTTTTGGTTTAATTTACCATTTAATTATTTATGTTCAATCGCGTTCTGAACTGATATCGTTTATGCTAAGTTCACTTGAATCAAAATCATCGACAGCTATTACATTTTTTCTTCCTCGCTCAGCTTTAATGAGTAATTCAGCTTCTTTTTTGGTAATAGCACTGATTGATAAGCCCAATTCAGCTGCTTTATCTAAATGGTAAAAAGGGAGTTTTTTATCTAAAGCAATACATACCTTACTAAAGATAGGTTCACAAGCAATGATGTCTTCCAATGTTTGCTCTAGCATACCTAACACGTTAGTGTTATTTCTGGTTAGGTATTGTCCTTTACCAAGACGATCTCTTGTTTTACTTGGGTGTTGTAGAAGTTGCGCCACTTTATGATCTAAGGCATCGCTTGGTTTATGTAACCAGGTACCCACAGGAAAAATAATGACTTTTAAAATGAAAGCAACCCATTTATTAGGAAAGTTATGAAGCGTTGCCTTAATTGCTTGCTGGCAGTTAAAAAGTGAATCTTCTACAGTCCATTGTAGTAAGGGCAAGTCATCTTGCTGTCTCCCTTCATCATTAAAACGTTTTAAACAAGCACTGGCTAAATATAAATGACTTAACACATCGCCTAAGCGGGCAGATATTCTCTCCTTACGTTTTAAATCTGCCCCAAGAGTTAGCATGGCAATGTCTGATAATACAGCTAAATTACTACTAAAGCGGCTAAGCAATTGATAGTACTTTTTAGTGTGATCTGAGTAGGGGGTTAGAATAAATCGCGCTCCAGTAATAGAGCACCAAAAGCTGCGAGCAATATTACTTATAGTAAAGCCAATATGGCCAAATAAGGCATGATCAAAATCAGTTAATGCTTGTTCATTATTGTCATTTTTTGCTGCCTGTAGCTCAGCTAAAATATAAGGATGACAGCGAATAGCACCTTGACCGTATATAATCAGACTGCGAGTTAAAATGTTTGCACCTTCTACTGTGATTGCAATGGGAGCTCCTTGATAACCACGGGCGAGATAATTACTTGGCCCCATGCAAATCCCTTTACCTCCATGGATATCCATAGCATCTATGATTGATGAGCGCATTTTCTCAGTTAAATGATATTTGACAATAGCTGATATTACCGAGGGCTTTTCACCTAAATCTATTGCTCCGGTAGACAAAGTGGTAACGGCATCCATTAAATAAGCATTACCACCAAGGCGTGCTAAAGGCTCTTCTATACCTTCCATTTTACCTATGGGTAATTTAAATTGTCGGCGAATTCTACTGTAAGCACCTGTTGCTAACGCGATAGACTTTACTCCGCCAGTACTATTGGAAGGTAGCGTAATAGCACGTCCTACCGACAAACACTCAACAAGCATACGCCAACCTTGTCCGGCCATTTCTTTGCCACCAATAATATAATCTAGCGGTACAAAAACATTTTCACCTTGCGTTGGGCCATTTTGAAAAGGAATATTAAGGGGGAAATGTCGACGGCCTATAGTCACGCCATCTAAATTGGTCGGGATCAAAGCACAGGTAATGCCAAGCTCAATTTGATCGGATAATAAATGCTCAGGGTCTTCTAACTTAAAGGCTAAGCCAAGCACTGTTGCAATGGGTGCCAAGGTGATATAGCGCTTATCCCAGTTTAATGTCATTCCGAGTACTTCTTTCCCCTTGAAATTACCCATACAAACAACCCCTGTATCAGGAATTGCGCCGGCATCAGAACCTGCTTCAGGGCTTGTAAGTGCAAAACAAGGAATTTCTTCGCCACATGCAAGACGAGGTAGGTAATGCTCTTGCTGAGCTGTGGTTCCATATTCTTGTAATAGTTCGCCTGGTCCTAAGGAGTTAGGTACTCCAACCGTGCTAGCTAATGTAGTGCTAACGCTGGTGAGTTTTTGTAACACTCTTGATTGGGCGTAGGCAGAAAACTCTAGACCACCATATTGTTTTTTAATTATCATGGCAAAAAATTTGTTGTCTTTAAGAAATTGCCATATTTTTGGTGGTAAGTCAGCTATTACATGTGTTGTATGCCAATCATTCATCATAGTACAAACTTGTTCAACCGGGCCATCTATAAAGGTTTTTTCTTCGGCGCTAAGTCGAGGTTGAGGAAGGTGATGTAACTTTGTCCAATCAGGATTGCCACGAAAAAGTTCTGCTTCAAACCATGTTGTTCCAGCATCAATGGCTTGCTGCTCTGTTTCAGACATTTCAGGCATTATCTTTTGGTATAAAGATAACAGGGGTAAAGAAATGAACTGTTGTCGAATACTATCAATATTTAATGGCAGTAAGATAACTGCAAATAATAGCCAAGAAACAAAGCCAATAATATTTAAAAAAGTACCTATCACCATTAACATAACAAATGCGATAGTAAAGCTCGATAAAGAAATCCTTTTGTAACTTGTAAACCAACACAGTGCGAATGCAGCTGATAACCAAATACCTATGTTCATATGTTTCCCTTAATTAAACAGATCATTGTTAAAGTTATGAATGTCAAAATATTTTCTTTCAATGGTATACTGTATTTATAAGTTAAATTAACCCGTAAGCCAAGCTGATTTTTTGCGGGTGTGAATAGGTTTTGTCTTTTAAAAAGGTATAGTTATGTGTGAGCTTTTGGCGATGTCTGCAAACGTTCCAACGGATATTTGTTTTAGTTTTAGTGGTTTAATGCAACGTGGCGGCAATACTGGTCCCCACAAGGATGGCTGGGGAGTTACTTTTTACGAAGGTAAGGGGTGTCGTAGCTTTAAAGACCCACAACCAAGCGCACATTCACCTATCGCTGAATTAGTAACAAAGTACCCAATGAAAAGTGAGGCGGTAGTTTGTCATATTCGCCAAGCAAATTCAGGTGGAGTATGTTTAGAGAATACACACCCTTTTACTCGTCAAATGTGGGGGAAAAATTGGACATACGCCCATAATGGCCAGCTCAAAGGATTTAAAGAAACGTTACCCATAACATTGCACTTACCTATTGGTACTACTGACAGTGAACATGCATTTTGTTGGATACTGGATCAGCTTCATTATCAGTTTGGTGAACAACAACCTACAGCGAAAGTACTGTTTAGCTTTATTGCTACTTTAACAAGCAAAATAGATGAACTAGGGGTCGCTAATATTATTATTACTGATGGTGAAAGTTTATTTGCTTATTGTGCTAATAATTTACATTGGATCACTCGCCGAGCACCTTTTGGTAAAGCGAGTTTAATTGACGCAGAGGTCGCCGTTGACTTTCATACAGAGACTACACCGAATGATATTGTTACCGTTATTGCCACGCAACCACTGACAGATGATGAAATATGGCATAAAATGAGTGCTGGCCAATGGCAACTTTTTTGTTTAGGTGAATCGATTAATTGCTCTACTGATTAAATTAGCCGTTATGATAATATTGGCTAATGTAAGCTTGCATGCTATGTGCTTTGTTTAAATGGCTGTAGATACTTTTTGGCAAGCAGGACAACATACTAGCAATACAAATAAATTTGTGACCATTCTACATCTGTTTATCTTTCAGGGTTAAATTTTGTTTGTGATAAAAGCATTTTAGTTGCAGCAAGAAGTGTGTAGCCTAGTCATTCTAAGCAAATACACCTCAACAAAGAATACAATGGTTTTAGCCAAATCCTTCAAACAGTGTATGTTGGACATTTTTACTTCGTTATCGTCTTTTTATGTGCAACAACCACATGACAAAGCCTCTACCTTGTATAAATACAAAATAATTCGCTGCAAAAGTAATTTCGAAAGAGCAACTGCCGCTAAATGGACTAAATATTTTAATAATGTCGTTACTTTTAATCCCAATAGCTAGCCATTACACAATAAAGCGTTTTGTTTTTGAATATTCAGCCTAATTGATAATTGATCACTAGCTTACTAGCATTGGTATTAATGAATAATTTAAGATTGTTTTGTGATTAAATTCATACTGAAATATGATATATTCCTCAGCTCAATACAAACATCATCGAAGCACAGCAAAACTGTAGAATATATTTTTTTGTTTGGTTATTATTTATTAATGACTAAAAAGATTACAGCGAAAAGCTGCCAATTTCTGAGGTATTATCATGGATATGAAAACAATAATTATCATTTTTGTGTGTGCTACATTTTCTCTAATAAAGCCAAGCTTAGCATATAACGACAACTCTACATTCAAAAACGTTGAGCAGAAAAATACGAAAAGCATAAATGTTCACTCTGCTTGGTCTAGAGCCTTACCTCCCATCACACCAAACGGAGCGGTTTATTTAACAATTGATAATAATAGCAATATAAATGATCGTATTTTAGCTGCTCATAGCCCAGTAGCAAAGCAAGTCACTTTGCACAAAAGCATTCATCATGGTGATCACCTTATGATGGAGCAACAGCATTTTATCGATGTAAAAGCTAATCAAAGCTTTTACTTTGAACCAGGCGGATATCATTTGATGTTGATTTCTTTACAGTCACAGTTAAAAGCAGGTCAACAATTTCCTTTACACTTAACGTTTGCAAAAAAAGGTAACATTGAAGTTATTGTAACAGTGAGAAATAGCCATGATAAAAATAACACAAACGCCACTGCAGAGCATCACCATTAAGTTACCGTTTTGAAAGACATAGTGGTATCTAGGAAAATTATTGAGTGATACCAACTACTACTCACTCGTATCGTAAAAGTTAATGAATAGGTAAAGCCAATGATAAACCTTACTTTATGGCAAGTCATATTAAGTGTGGTTTCCGCTTTTTTTGGTGTTCAAAACGATAAAACACGTCATCGAGATTTTAGCCAAGGGAATTTAATTACATTTATTTTTGTCGGCTTACTCATAACCTTAACCTTGATACTTATTATTCTTGCTCTAGTTAGCTGGGTTTTGCCTGATTGAGTATTAAGTTAAAATCTTTAACTAATTGCTGCATATTGATAATAGGAATATCACCTACGTTGTATGAAGGTTTAAAAATGGCATGTAATTTTCCTTCGGGGTCGATTAAAGCAATAGAAGCGCTGTGACCAACCGAGTATTGTTCCGATTTTTTTTCAGCGACTATAGTATAAGGCAAGTAAAGAGCTTGAGTGAAAGGATATAGCTTATTATGGCTCGCTGTTACGCCGCGAAACTCATCAGAAAAATAGCTAACATAACTGTGTAGATCGTCAACATTATCACGTAGTGGATCAGCAGAAATAAATACTAGCTGTACTTTAGCTAGTTGTTTCAGCTGAGGGTATATGGCGCTAAATCGAGCCAATGTTGTAGGACAAATATCAGGGCAATGGGTATAACCTAAGAACACAAAACTCCATCGACCTCTTAATGAGTCATTGTTGAAAATTCTCTTACTTGATTCGTTTAGCGCAAATTCATCTATATTTTTAGCGGGTGTAACGACTCTTGCAAATGCTGAAAGAGACGCTGAAGAGGTAGTTTTATTATTGTCCCAGTAACTATAAGCGACTAGACAAAAAATAGAGACACTAAAGACTATTAAAAGCTTTTTAAACATATGTTATACCAAGTAATGATCCGCTAATAAAATAAAAAAGAGTAGCATTAAATGATAAATTGAAAATTTAAACACTGAAATAGCACTGCGTTTTTGCGGAGAGAATTTAAGTTGCCAAGCCAATATAACGAAGCGACTATTAACTACTAAGGAACCTACTAAATATAAATGACCACATAATCCTGTTAAAAATGGCAATAAACAAACTAACGTTAATAACAAAGTGTAAAGTAAAATCATGGTTTTAGTCAATTCAATACCATGAGTAATAGGTAACATAGGTAAACCCGTTTTTTTATAGTCTTGGTAACGATCAATAGCAAGAGCCCAGAAATGTGGAGGTGTCCAAGTGAAAATAATCATTACCAATAATAAAGCATTACCGTCAAATTGCCCTGTTATCGCGGTCCAACCCAGTAATGGTGGTGCTGCACCGGCAATTCCGCCAATAACTACGTTTTGTGGGGTAGCTCGTTTTAGCCATAACGTGTAGAGAACGGCATAGCCGAGCATAGATATAAAGGTTAATACTGCAGTTAATGGGTTAATTAAATACCACAGAACAATAAAGCCTGATAGTGATAAACTAATGGCAAAAGTGACAGCTTGATATATAGTCACATTTCCTTGCGGTATAGGTCTTTTATGAGTTCTAGCCATTTTGCAATCTATATTATGGTCAATGCAATGATTAAAAACAGCACCGCTAGCCGCCAAAAGGCCAATGCCTAAACTTGCGAAGGTTACTTTAAACAGTGGAGGGAACCCTTCTACGGCTAAACACATGCCAACTAATGCAGTTAAAAGTAATAATAAAATCACCTTGGGTTTAGTTAAATAATAATAATCTCTCCAGTTTGACCTATGACTTACAACTGTGGGTAAAGACTGTGCATACTTACTCATATCGCCTCCTAACCTATTCGGGACAGTTTTAATAGTCGTTTAATATCCTTTAACATATTTCCTGCTTCAGCCAATGATTGCTGTTTGTTATCATCAAATAAGTAACGCATGACAAAATTTCCTTGGGGATCAACTATCAACACTTCCCCAGCAAAATCTACCCAAGATATGTTTTCTTTTTCTTCTACATGAAACAGTTTCCATTGGATATCTTTAGAAGAAAAGGCAGCATGAGATTTTCCTTTAACAATCAGTTTTACTCTTGGCATTTCAGCCCCTAAAGCTTGCCATACTTGTTGTATGTTATATAGACTATTTTTGCATGGCAGTTCACAAGAGTCTAAAGTCACATAAACTAATTGCCAACTTTCGGGTTTTGGGTTAGTTAAGTTAAGTTGCTGATAACCTGTTATTGGTCTGATTAATTCACCTCCTTTCGTTATTATCTTACCACTTATCCCTTGATTTAGCATGATTTTAGCTAGTATTAGTGGTAATAGAAAAACAAAAAAAATGCTCAAAAGTGGTTTTTTTCTCACAAGCTGTTTGTTATTAGGCTCTATCTTTTGTTTCATTGTCATCGACCCTTTGTTTTAGTGAATTCTTTCTCCAATGTGCAAAAAATAACAAAAGCAACATTGCAGCTAAACAAAACCACTGTACAGCATAAGCCGTATGTTTTTCAGGTGGCATGTTGCTCCAACGCCATTTTTTTTCGTAACCAATATCAGATTTTTCTGACAGTCTAAGCACTGCTGGAAACAGTTTTTTTTCATTGATATAAGGTAATAAACTTTTCTTTAATTCTTCGGGGGTTAACTGCGAAACTAGCTTTGGCCATTGTGGTGTATTTGGTGCTGGTAGTGAAAATGGATTAACTTTAGGTTGATACATACTACCTGTTAGCTCAATAACGCCTAACCACTGCTGTAAAGGAGGTAATGCTTGGCGGTTTTCGTTGTCAGCAACCCAGCCTAGATTAACCAGTAGTACCGAAGAGTGCGTTAAAAATGGCACCACAACTTGATAGCCAACTTTTTTATTTTGAACCTGGTTATCTAACAAAAAAGTGTAATCATGTAATAATTTACCTTTAACGCGAACCTGCCAAAAATCAAGGTCATTTAAGTTGAGTTCAATAAGCTTTTTTTCAGGCCCTTTTGCGCGCTGTGCCATTAATAATAAGTAGTGCTGTTTTTCTTTAGCTCGATCTAACTGCCAGAACCCCAAATTAATCAATATAATTACTAGTAAGCCCACTAATAAGCTCATTAAAATAGAACTTAGCTTGACGGTTGCTTTAACACGACTTTTCATATAGCCTCAGGTTATTAACCATAGAACAGAGTCAGTAAATGAACATAATAAAGTTACTACTTATTTGCTTGTTTATTTTTGTCATCTATAGCTTATTTACAGCATTAAAAATCATGCAAGAAAAAAATCCTAAAATATCAATGTCTAAATACCTTGGAAGAAGGCTATTTCTGTCTCTAGCTATTTTATTTATAATACTTTTCTCAATTAGCTTAGGATTTTTAACACCAAATCCTAAACCTTATTGATTAAATGATGTAAACAAAAAAGAAAAGTCCTAACCACACCACATCGACAAAGTGCCAATACCAACTTGTTGCTTGAAAGGCAAAATGGTTTTCTGGTGTAAAGTGCCCTTTAATTACCCGAAATAACATTACTGCAAGCATTATACTGCCAATAGTTACATGGAGCCCATGAAAGCCAGTCAATAAGAAAAAAGTATTACCGTAAACTCCTGCACTTAATGTCAACCCCATATGTTGATAGGCTTCAACATACTCTTGTCCTTGAAACATAATAAAACTGATACCTAATACTAGGGTTATCGCTAAGAAAATAGTTAGCTGACCACGATTTTTCTTCTCTAAAGCAATATGAGAAAAATGCAATGTAACTGAGGAAGTTAATAATATAATAGTGTTAATTAGTGGAAGACCATGCCAGGGCATAGCTTGCGTTTTTACACCGTCAGGTGTTGTGGTTAATGGCCAAATGGCTTCAAAATTAGGCCATAAAACTAGATTAGTCATGGCGTTATTAGAGGCTCCGCCAAGCCAAGGTATTGCAATATTGCGTACATAAAATAATGCACCAAAAAAAGCAGCAAAAAACATCACTTCAGAAATAATAAACCAAGTCATACTTTGACGAAAAGATCTGTCCATTTGCTCACTGTATAAATTGGCCTGAGATTCATCAATAACATCATTAAACCAACCAAACATCATCACGAGTATGACAATAAAACCTAACGTTAAGATCCAGCCACCACTACTGGAGTTACTCCCTAATTGTTGAACAGACATACCAGCACCAATCACGGTAAAAAGTAACCCTAAGGCACCTAAGGTAGGCCAAATACTTTGACTAGGAACATAATAATTAATCGGTTTTTCACTCATTCCAATACTCCTTACTGCCTATTTTAAATAGGTTGTTTATTTTGGTTTACTGCTGTTACATTGAATAAAGTGTAAGATAAGGTCAGTGTATTAATATCTTCAGGTATGTCAGAAGAAATAAAAAAACTCAGCCCCATTTCAACTTGCTCACCTGCTTTTAATTCTTGTCGGTTAAAGCAAAAACACTCTACTTTGTTTAAATATAATGAGGCTATTCCGGGTGAAACAGAGGGTATTGCTTGGCCTACCACAGTGTTAGGGCTAATATTGGTAGCACTAAACTTGACCACCTTATTTTCTCCAGGATGTACTTCAATAGTTTTGGTCATGGGGCTAAATTTCCATGGCATATCGGGTGCTACCGAGGTAGTAAACTGAAGATTTATTAGCCTTGATTCATTAAGCCCCGAAATTTGTGGTGTCGATTGAACAAAGCGACGACCATTAATGCCAGTGATATCACAAAAAACATCATATAAAGGTACTAAAGCATAACCAAATAAAAACATCAGCATTACTACTGAGACAAGTTTAGCAATTAATTGGTTGTTTTTTTTATGTACTAAAGTTTTGTCAGACATTTTTAACCCAACTATTTTACTTTAGGTGGTGTGCTAAAGGTATGGTAAGGCACAGGCGAGGGTAATTCCCATTCGAATCCTTCTGCGCCATCCCAAGGTTTTTCTTGTGCTTTAGCTCCACCGCGAACACATTTGACTACAACAACGACAAACAGTAACTGTGATATGCCAAATGCAAAACCACCTAGACTAACTAGTTGATTAAAGTCTGCAAATTGCAAGGCATAATCAGGTATTCGTCTAGGCATGCCTGCAAGACCAAGAAAGTGCATAGGAAAGAATAATATATTGACAGAAATTAACGATAACCAGAAATGCAATTTAGCTAAACGCTCATCGTACATATAACCCGTCCATTTAGGTAACCAAAAATAAGCCCCTGCCATAATAGAGAATATCGCACCTGTCACTAATACGTAGTGAAAATGAGCAACAACAAAATAGGTATCATGGTATTGGAAATCTAATGGTGTTATGCCTAGCATCAACCCCGAAAATCCACCTATGGTAAAGAGTATGATAAAAGCAATAGCAAAAAGCATGGGTACTTCAAAACTGATAGCCCCACGCCACATAGTTGCTACCCAATTAAATACTTTTACACCTGTTGGGACAGCAATTAATATTGTGCTGTACATGAAAAAAAGTTCGGCTGCTAATGGCATACCTGTAGTAAACATATGGTGAGCCCAAACCACAAAAGATAACAGTGCTATTGATGCGGTTGCATATACCATAGATGAATAGCCAAAGAGCTTTTTACGAGAAAATGCAGGTATAATGGTCGAGATAATACCAAACGAAGGCAGTATCATAATGTACACCTCAGGGTGACCAAAAAACCAAAATATATGTTGAAACAGTACCGGGTCTCCACCACCTGCGGCAGAAAAAAAGCTAGTCGCAAAATACTTGTCAGTAAGTATCATAGTAACCGCTGCTGCTAAAACAGGAATGGCAACAATAAGAAGAAATGCAGTAATAAACCAAGTCCATACAAACATTGGCATTTTCATGTAACTCATACCGGGTGCTCGTAAATTCATGATTGTCACTATGATATTTATAGCGCCTAAAATAGAAGAAATTCCCATAATATGTACCGCAAAAACAAACAACGCTGTGCTATCAGGTGCATAAGTAGTAGAGAGTGGGGCGTAGAAGGTCCAGCCAAAATTTGGCCCTCCGCCAGGCATAAATAATGATGCAATAAGTACACTAAAAGCCGCGGGTAAAATCCAAAAACTCCAGTTATTTAATCGGGGTAAAGCCATATCAGGCGCACCAATCATTAAAGGGACCATCCAATTGGCTAAGCCAACAAATGCGGGCATCACCGCACCAAAAACCATAATAAGACCGTGAACGGTAGTCATTTGATTAAAAAAGTTTGGGTCAACAATTTGCATTCCAGGTTGAAAAAGTTCTGCGCGTATAACCATTGCCATAGCACCACCAACAAAAAACATCAGTAAGCTAAACCCTAAATATAAAGTGCCTATATCTTTGTGGTTAGTGGTTAAAAGCCAACGCATTATGCCTCTAGGTTTTTCATCATGAGCGTGGTCAAAGTCATCAATATCCGCTTTTTTATTATTATTTTTCACTAAAGTACTCATCGATAATACCTCTTATTTGTTAGCTGGTTGCTGAACATCGTTAGCTTGTACTAAATCACCCGTATTATTTCCCCAAGCATTTCTTTCGTAGGTAATAACAGCTGCTAATTTTTTTAAACTGAGTTGCTGGCCATATGCTTGCATAGCTGACTTTTCTACACCATTAACAACTATATCAATATGCTTTTTAACATCCCCTAAAGCTATTTTACTATTTTTTAGAGCAGGAAAGGCTCCTGGAATACCCTCTCCGCTAGGCATATGGCATGCAGCACATAGAGATAGGTAAACCTGTTCACCCAAGGTCATTGCTTCTTCCATAGTCATACCGCTATTGAGATCCTGTTGCTCTTTTTCTTTAGCTAATAGAACACTCGATAATTGGGAGTCTAACCATTGTTGGTATTCTTTTTCAGGGAGAACCTCTACGACGATCGGCATAAAACCATGGTCTTTGCCGCATAATTCAGCACATTGTCCTCGATATACACCCGGCTCATTAATGCGCGTCCAAGCCTCATTGATAAATCCTGGATTAGCATCTTGCTTTACTGCAAACGCAGGAACCCACCAAGAATGAATTACATCATCAGCGGTTACTAAAAATCGTACTTTTTTATTTATAGGGAGTACTAGGGGTTTATCAACTTCTAATAAATAATTAACCCCTTTTTCTTTCGTATTAGCAATTTGCTCTGGTGAAGTAGAGAGCAAACTATAAAAGCCAAAATCGTGATCGAAGTATTCATAGTGCCATTTCCACTGTGAACCAGTGATTTTAATGGTAATGTCGGCATTAGAGTTGTCTTCCATTTCGATTAACGTTTGTGTTGCAGGGACGGCCAATGCAATTAAAATAAAAAATGGTATTACAGTCCAGATGATTTCAATCAAAGTGCTTTCATGAAATTGCGCTGCCTTGACTCCTTTGGACTTTCGATGCTTAATCATGGCAAAAAACATTAAGCCAAATACTACTAGGCCAATGGCTATACAGACATAAAATATAGTCATGTGTAGGTTATAGACCTTTTGACTTATATCCGTTACACCTAGAGGTAAATTATAGTCACTTTGTGCTGTTGCAATACTAGAGAAAACCAGTAAAGCAAAGGTTATTATTATTTTATACACGATACTCACCCTATAGCTCTTGTTATGGTAGTGCAGCTTCGCAGCCTCGAATTACTTTATTTTTTTATATGCAATAACTTCTTTCAGGGCAATACCTTAAGGTTTTAACGACGGTCGCCTTAAGGTCATTATAAGTACAAATTAGTTTAAACAGCAAGTAAATGCTTATATTTTGTGCGTATTTGAATCATGGTGGCGGCTCGCTGTCAATAAAAAAGTGAAATAAACCTTGATTTAGCACAAGTATTGAGCGATAAGTATTAGAGAAAGTTAGAAAGATAAAAAATAGCCGCTAAATTAAAATTTAGCGCATTGTAAGTGCAATTATTGTATATAAAATTAATAGTAGGTGAATTATGGTTTTATCTCATATTTGGGGGATATATACCCACCCAAAACAAGAATGGAAAAAAATTGCTGAGCGACATGAGTCTGTGGTTAATTCTATTTCACACACAGTTTTTATCTCATTAATACCTGCTCTGTGTTCATATTATTCTTCAGTATATTTAGGCTGGGATATTGGTGCTAACAATCGCCTATTTCTTACTTCAGAAAGTGCATTGGCAGTTTCTATCCTTATGTTTTGCGGTCTTTTCGGTGGTGTAATTGGCTTGGGCTTAATGGCTCATTGGATGGCGCACAGTTTTGAAGCAACCCCTTCACATGTGCAAAGTATTGAAGTGTCTGCCTATACTGCAACACCTATCTATATGGTCGGTTTTGCTGCCCTTTATCCAGAATTATGGTTTTTAATTTGTGTAGGCTTCGCAGGATTAGCCTACGCTATATATATGCTATACACCGGCGTTCCTATTATCATGGGAATTGATGAAAATCGTGGTTTTATTTATGCCAGTTCACTAGTAACGGTAGGTTTAGTTTTTTTAGTCAGCATGATGGGGCTAACAGTCTTTCTTTGGACTGCCGGTATAGGCCCTGAAATTGCTGGATAATCTATAATTTAAGTAGATCAAAAAGCCGACTAAGATCGCTCCTCCTAGATTATGAGCCACAGCATTGTATAGGGGGAGGTGAAAATAAATATTTGCCATGCCTAATAATATTTGCACTGAAAGTAAGGCAAATAAGACAATAGCTTCTCTAATACAACCTTTGCGCGCCAGGCTAGTTGCTAGAGCTGTAATCGTTATTAGCACTAACACAGCACCTAAACGATGACTGGCATGAATAGCAACTCTTGAAGTAGCATCAAGTTGGCCTCCTAAGTAATTAGGTCCTATTTGTTGAAACAAATTAAAACCCTGTATAAAATCATTTGATGACAGCCCTGACATGGAACAAAGAGGCAATTGCAAACAGGCCAAAGCAGCATAATTAGAACTTACCCAGCCACCCAATGCAACTTGACAGAGTGTTAATGCCAAACAAAAAGCAGCTAGTGTTTTGAGTTTTTTATTTGCGGGAATTAACTTAACTGGACTAAGCCTTAAGTAAAAGAGTAATAATAGACTAAAAGTGAGAAACCCACCTAACAAATGTAAAGTGACTACCTGAGGCCATAATTTAAGTGTTACGGTCCACATGCCAAACATCCCTTGGAGTATAACCAAGCATATTAATAAGCTGGCATGTTTTAAAAGTTTGCTATGCTTATAGTGATGCACTGACCAACTCAGTGCAAAAATAATCAAACAGAATAAGCCCAGACTTGCGGCTAAGTATCTGTGGGTCATTTCTGGCCAAGTTTTCGCTAAATCAACAGGTGCGAGAGGGAAGTTGCTATTAGCCTCTTTAACTTCAAAAGATCCCTCTGGTCCCCAGAGGTGTCCATAACAGGTTGGCCAGTCAGGGCAACCCAATCCAGCATCAACCAACCTTGTATATGCACCTAAAGTGATGACCAATAACGTAAAACATGTTGTGATAACAGTGATAAATTTTAATATAGCCAAACGGTTAGAACGCATATACACCTCTATATGATAGCTTTGTTTAACAAATTTTAGTTTTCATTCCAACTGCGTGCATGTTAGCAGGAAATAGTTTTTCAATAACAGTTTATCTATTGGCTGGTAATGTTATGTTAGTATGTCAATGACGATAATTGTGCTTCAAATTGTTCGGCACCTGATTTAGTTTGATAAAGTTTTACCAGCAAATAATCTAACTGTGGTGCAAACCAAGCGTAAGTTATACGCTCTTTATCTTTTACTTCTCTTTTAAATCGAATAGCTTTAACTAAGCCATAAGGTAATATCAGTTCTTCTTCACCATCATATTGATAGGTATAATCTTTTAGGGTGCCAGAGGTGGTCACGACAGGGTAGCTGTAAGTTTTTTTTGTGGCATCTTCGATAAGCTTTAATCTGTGTTGTAAATGGTAGCTTAACTTATCTTGTAAGTTATGTGAAAAATCCAATGCGACGTGTTTATGTTTTCTACCTAGATCTTGAGCGGTGTTTTCTTTAGCGTTGTATTGCCATTCATAATATTTATCTTTGCCTGTGCCTTTTTTACTATAGGTATAGTGTTGTGGAATGACTTGGTTGTTTTCTATGGTAACAATTGATGTTTCTGCGCGAGTTTGCGAAAAAATTAACCACTTAACCTTTGTTTTATAATGGTAATTAATCGTGCCATCATTTTGATAACTTAATGCTCTAATGGCAAAGCCTACAGGGTCTGATTTGCGTAATACGGAATATTTTGCGGAAAATGCGGGGATAATTGGTTGGTGTAATTGAATATTTTGTTCTGTTTGCTTAGCAAACGCGCTAGATGTTATTAACGTGAGTACTACGAATAACGAATGTATAAAGGACTTATTATCAATCATAAACTGAAGTTGCATCGTGTAAAGTCAGAAAAGGCAAGTCAAATAACTTACCTGATCTTTAGGCAACTTACTAGCAGTTTATTCTTCGTTAGCGTAGCCTGATGTAGGCAATAGATTGCCATCTAGAATAGCATATTCTTTTTCACTATCTTTTTGCATTATAAGGCGTTTTTGACATAACCATTTTACCACTAAAGGGTATATTCTGTGCTCTTGTTCATGCACTCGCTCAGCTAAATCATCACTTGTATCACCGTCAAACACAGGTACTTTAGCTTGTAAAATAACTGGTCCACCATCAAGTTCTTCAGTAACAAAGTGGACGCTGACACCATGCTCTTTATCACCTGCTTCTATTGCTCTTTGGTGAGTGTTTAACCCTTGATATTTAGGCAATAAAGAAGGATGAATATTAAGTAATTTACCTTGATAGTGCTGTACAAATGCAGGGGTTAAAATTCTCATAAAGCCCGCAAGTACGACAATGTCCGGTTTGAATTTGTCTATAGCTAACATTAGGTCCTGATCGTAACGTTCACGACAAGCATAGTCCTTATGAGATAAAGTGGCTGTGGCTATGTTGGCATTAGCCGCACGGGTTAGGCCGTATGCATCTGCTTGATTAGCAATAACCCCAATTACTTCCCCAGGGTAATCCTCAGATGCTGCTGCATCAATAATGGCTTGTAAATTTGTACCACTACCAGAAATCAATACCAGTATTCTATTTGACATTCTTTAATAGCCTTAAGCAAAAACAACTTGTTCAGCATCATCAGCATTGTTAGCGATAGCACCGATATGCCATGCTTTTTCGCCATGAGAAGTTAAAATATCAATACTTTGTGTTACTTGATCTTTAGGTACAGCAATGATCATTCCAACACCGCAGTTGAAAGTACGGTACATTTCATGGGTTGTGATGTTACCTTTTTCTTGTAACCAGTTAAAAATTTCTGGCCACTCCCAGCTTTCGCCGTTGATTACTGCTTGCGCCGTTTCAGGTAAAACGCGTGGAATATTTTCCCAGAAGCCACCACCTGTGATGTGAGATAAGGCGTGAACGTCTATTTCTTTTAATAAGGCTAACACTGATTTTACATAAATTTTGGTTGGTTCAAGTAAATGCTCGCTAATCGCTTTACCGTCAAGTAATTCACTTGTGTCGGTATTATTGACTTCTAATACTTTACGAATCAATGAAAAACCATTTGAATGAGGGCCAGAAGCACCAAGTGCAATTAATTGATCGCCTGCGGCTACTTTACTACCATCAAGTAAACGAGACTTTTCTGCAACGCCAACACAAAAACCAGCAATATCATAATCACCTTGATGGTACATACCTGGCATTTCTGCGGTTTCACCACCAACTAAAGCACAGTTTGATTGAATACAACCTTCGGCAATACCTTCGACCACTGATGAGGCAACATTAACATCAAGTTTAGCGGTAGCATAGTAATCAAGGAAGAAAAGTGGTTCAGCACCTTGTACTATAAGGTCATTAACACACATGGCAACAAGGTCTATTCCCACTGTATCATGTTTAGCTAAGTCAATGGCTAAGCGTAATTTTGTACCTACACCATCGGTGCCAGCAACTAAAACAGGCTCTTTATAACCCGTAGGTAATTGACAAACGCTGCCAAAACCACCTAAACCGCCCATAACTTCAGGGCGAGTCGTGCGCTTTACTGCGCCTTTAATGTTTTCAACAAGGGCGTTACCAGCATCAATATCAACACCAGCATCTTTATAGCTTAAAGACTGTTTTTGTTCGCTCACAATAAACCTCAAAAAATACCAAAGAATTTAAAGGTGCATATTCTACCAGTGTATATGGCTTGAGTATATAAAAATACTCTACCTGAGAAGGATTGAACAGAGATTAGGCCTTTGCCAGAAATTATTGTTATTTGGCAGAAAAGTTTTAATTTGTTGTGGTAATATTATCACTACAAAAGACTTTATTTTTTATTCTATGTTTAGAAGTTTTATTTTATTACTATTTTTAATTATTGATTTAATAATCTTATTTCCTGCTCAAGCAGTGGAGGTCAATGATATATATAAGGCCAGTGTTGCGGTAAATTCGCAAACTAGCCGTGATAGGGCTATTGCTTTAAAGAAGGCTTTAGCTGCTGTTATGCTTAAAGTTGGCGGTGAAAAAAGTGTTTTAGAGAACGATGCCATTAAAAAAAGCCTTAAAAAGCATCAGCTTTATCTGAATCAATATCGTTATCAATACAAAGTAATACGCTCGGAAGGTAATAGTCAGGCAAACTTACAGCCTAACCACAAGCAGCTATTTTTAATTGCTAGTTTCAATGAAGAAAAAATAAATCAACTTTTTCAACAAGCTAATTTACCCTTATGGGGAAGTTTACGCCCACAAGTTTTATTGTGGTTGATTGATGAAAATGGTTTGACACGCACAATCATTTCTAATTCAACTGATTCAGCGTTACCCTACTTGGTAAATGATTTTTCTGCTCAGCGCGGTTTACCTATTATGATGCCCCTTATGGACTTAACGGATGCAAGTCAAATTAACATGAGTGATTTTTGGGGGCGGTTTGAAGGACCTATTAGAGAGGCTTCAGCGCGCTATTTTGCTCAGGCAATAGTGATAATGAGGATGTCGGATTCTAGCTTAAAAGTAAGGGAGGCCGAGCCAACGATAGATAGCCGCATGTCTACGGCACAGTTTGATTGTGGCTTATTGTGTGAACAACACATAGCAGAACAACAAGATTACGTACTGGATTGGAGCTTAATTACCAGTAAACAAACATTCAGTCAGCAATATTATGGCCAAGAACGTCAGAAATTATTAATGTTAGGGTTAGCAGATATTACCGAAGTTATTTATCAACATTATGCGCTCTCAACTACAAGCGACAACTCTTTTGTGATTGATGTTGCTAATATAGATTCACTGAAAACCTATGTTAAGGTGTTCCAATTTTTAACTGATTTGTCGGCGGTAAAGTCGGTTACCTTATTGAGTGCTAAAGGTGAATCTCGACGCTTCAAATTAGCATTGCTTGGTTCTCCTCAAGCGCTTTTAGCTTCATTAAAGCTTGATAAACAATTAACACAATATGCAGATCCCTTAGCTGATACCAATAATGAAGGTGATCTTACGCCTGTTTTCTATTGGGGTAATTAATGATAAATAATCCACAATTAGCTTTGTCTGTGCAATTACCCGATGATGAAACTTTTGATAGTTATAAAAGCAAAGTGAATCAAGGGGTACTAGGACAACTGATTTACTTCATTGAGCAAGAAACGGTTGAGAAGCAAAAGCAACCGCAGAGTTTTTATTTATTTGGATTATCAGGTGTTGGTAAATCACATTTATTACATGCTAGTAGTGCTTACGCTGCACAATTAGGTAAAACGTCAGTGTGTTTATCTTGTGCTGAGCTAGAAAGTCTATCTGTTGATGTGTTAGAAGGTCTAGAACAAATTGACTTGATTTGCTTAGATGACATTCATCTAGTGGCGAATAACCCATTATGGCAACAAGCTATTTTTGACCTATATAATCGAGTAATAGAGCAAAATAATTGTCTATTAATTAGCGGTGAACAAAGTGCTAAGCAATTAGGCTTGAGCTTGCCTGACTTAGTTTCTCGTTTAACTTGGGGACTAACAGAGCAAGTTAAGCCACTTGATGATGATGAGAAAGTGAATGTTCTACAATACCGAGCATCACAGCGAGGTTTGATGCTAAGTGATGAGTCGGCAAAGTTTTTACTTAATCGCTTGTCTCGAGAAATGACCAGCTTGCTTAGTGCATTAGACACCTTAGATAACGCTTCAATGAGAGAGCAGCGAAAACTCACTATTCCATTTATTAAAGAAATCCTAAGTCTTCAATGAGCAACCTTTATGCAAACAGTGAATTTTAATAATACGACTATAACGCCATCAAAAATTATTTGTATTGGCCGTAATTATGTTGATCATATTACTGAATTAGGCAATGAAATCCCTGATGAAATGGTGGTATTTTTTAAAGCTAATTCTTCTATCTCTACTCTTTTACATGCGAGCCATCAAGAGCCGTTACATTATGAAGCTGAATTGTGCTTTTTATATAATCAAGGTAAATTTTGTGCTGTAGCCCTTGGACTTGACTTAACCAAACGAGCTTTGCAAGCAAAATTAAAAGCAAAAGGCTTACCTTGGGAGCGTGCTAAAGCATTTGATGGCGCTGCTGTGTTTAGTGATTTTGTCGCGATCGACACGATTGATGACTCATTAAGTTTGCAGTTAAGTATCAATGATGAAGTTGTTCAAGCCGGTGGTGTGGGCTTGATGATGTACAAACCTGACGTTATTTTATCTCAGCTGCATGAGTTTACTACGCTTGAAGATGGCGATATTGTAATGACAGGCACGCCAAAAGGCGTTGGTGAGGTTATTGCTGGCAGTAAATTTTCAGGAAAAGTGTTTTCTCTCAATGAAGCACTCGTATCAGTAACATGGAATGCAAAGTAGTCTTCATTCTTGAGTCTGAGTTTAGCTCGGTTTTGAGTAAACTCAGATAGGCATTAAGTTTGGCTTAATTTTTAGGTAATTCTTTTTGGAAATAAAAGTTAGGTAGTGGACGTTGTTGATTTTTTCTTGCTATAGGTTTTTGATTCTTTTTACTTTGCGAAGTGCCGAGGTTAGAAGGAGAAATCGTTAAATTATCTAACCAGTTTCCTCCCTCTATCATGGCAATTGGCGTAGGTATTTGTGTTAATGCCGAACTACTATCAAACTCAGGTAATACTCTTGAGGCGGTATATAAAACGCGAGGTTTGATACTGTCAGCGCCTATACGTCCGCGTTGCCCCCAAGTTACTATATAATCTCGAGCGGAAATATTATTACCTGTAGGTTGATTAGTAATTGCTACATCACGAAAAACTTGAAAACGACTTTGCATCATAAGCTCTTCAAAAAGCATGGCATAATCTTCTCGTTCACTAGAATAAGCATAATAATCATTGGCAACATCTGGACTGAAAAACTGTTCAATATCGGTTGGTAGGTATGATTTTTGTATGCTTGTTGCACTACTGCCTTTAAAACTAACTTGCGCTAAACTTTCCATATTACTACTTTGAAGAGGGTGAGTGATAGATAAACCATCTGATTCAAAGTTTGTACTGGTGGCGGCATCTAAAATACGAGTTTGTAGACTATGAGTAAACCACTCATTACTTGGAAAGAAGTCATTGGCATGAGCAAGCTCATGATAAAGTAAAGAGGCCAAACGGTAAAAGCCATCATTTGTCGTACGTGTTAGTCTATCTTCAACAGCAAAGTAGTCATCGGCATAGTCATTATCTTTAACATAGCGCCATGGCATCACAAATTGTAAGTCTTTACCAAAATCACTACGGTAATCAGGGGCTTCATTAATAGTATCTCGCTCATCAGGCGTTAACCAAAAGTTTTTAGCATCTAAGTAGATAGCACCTGTCGCTGCCCAATAAAATGAAGGGCGAACATCATAAGAAATAACGATGGCAGTAGTTGCCCGTAGTAGGTGTTTGAAGTCATTATTATCATCGTTATTAATCATAAAGGCTTTAAACCTGTCTCCCATCCACTGGTGTGACACAACAACTCTATCCATAATGTTGGTGATAGTGGGTGTAGAACTTTCTGCTGCAAGTAGAGGCAGTTTAGCTAGGGTACAAGAGCTAGTAAGTGTATTGCTATATACACAATCAACTAAGTTTTCAGCATAAGGGCTGGTGCTATTGTAGGGGAGTACATTTGCTACTCTTTCATCAAAGTAGGCATTCTCAGCGATTTTAGCTGCGGGCTCTACCAATACCATCACCTTATCATTGTAGGTTTGCACACCATCACTGGCTGTTACTTCAAAGGATAATATAGTGTCTTTCGTGACTTGTGGAGCGGTAAAGAAAACCACAGAGTCGCCGGTTGGATCATTTTCTGAAAAGTTAATCGTTGGTCCTGACAGTTGTTCCCACTTTATGCTTGTTTTTTCAATAGAAACGTCAGTAAAACTGCGTAAAGAAACACTATTATCACTGAGCACACTATGAGCTAACCTAGTAGCAACTTTGTTGTTTTGTTCTTCTACTGTAATGGTGTGACTAAGCGTTTTTGAAGCGCCACTATTAAGGGAAAAGCTGACATCAAAGGTGTAATCACCTGCCAGTTGAGGGGTAAAGGCAATTACTTTATTTGCTTTGGTAAGCAAGGGGACGGTTTCTCCAGCTGTTTGTTGCCAATTGATATTGGTTACGGAGGCATCAGGAAAAAATAACACCAATTCAGCACTTTGTCCTACAAGTACACTGTCATCTATCTGTACTATTTCTCCTATATCAAAGTTAACATTATTAGTAGCCTTTGTTGAACCACCATTACAGCCTGCTAACGATAAACCGAGTGAAAGCAGGGCCGCTAATGTTAATTGGGTGCGCTTTGGTAATGATGAACATGTTGGTGTCATTTGATGTTCCTCAAGTTTTTTTTACTTTTCTTATGCTTAATCCTAATTCTTGACCGCGGTATTTTGCGTAATAACTACAACCACAAAACATAATGGTTGCAAAAGCCAACTCCAATGCTGCCCACAGTCTATCGTTAGGTAGTATCCATAGTGTAGTTAAACTATGTAAAAAATAAATTAAAACAACAAAGTTTGACCAAGCATAAGTGTAGGGGTTTGCGTGCAAAAGCCCTTTCAAAGGGAATAACAGCGGCAGAGTAAATAAAAGTAAATTAGTGGTAATACTTAAGCCATTGGGTGATATAACTAATAACCACAAAGGCATATAAAACAGTAATGAAAAATAGCCGGTTAAGGCCATTAATTTATATTGGTGAGTACTAATTTTTCGGATAGTCATGTAAATTTAACCAATGTTGTATTAGCAAAGTGCTAATACATTTTCAGGAGGTCGGCCAATAACCGCTTTATTTCCATCACTTACGATAGGGCGTTCAATAAGTTTTGGTGTTGAAATCATCGCTTTTATCAATTGTTGATCATCCGCATTAGCTAATTCTTGTGCTTTAAATTCTACTTCTTTTATCCGCATCATATCAACCGGCTTGCAATTTAGTTGAGTTAATAGATTCAAAATTTGATTTTTGTTTAACGGTTGTTTTAAATACTCAACAATAGTGATTTCTTTGTTTGAGTTTTTTTGGATAAGCTCAAGTGTTTGTCGGCTTTTGGAACATCTTGGGTTATGGTAAATCGTTAACATAGTTTGCTCTTAGTAGTTTTAAATTTTATCGTGTTAAATAATATAGCGTAACAGAAATTTGGCGTCCTTTTTATTAACAGAACTAAAAACGCTTTAATTTATTCTCTTGCTCTTGTAATTGTAATATACGCGCTTTTATGCGTTTTTGTAATAAAGGTTGCTTGGTAACTAAATTGAAACTTGTTTGCAATTCATCTACCGCTTTTTGATATGCGCCAAGTAAAGCGTATTGCTCAGCTTTATTAATATGCACAAGGCCATTCTTTTTTTGGGCTTTATAAACAGAGGCTAATAAATCATAGGCAATATAATTATCTGCACTCACTAATAAAAAGTCTTGTAATAAATCCGCAGCTTGTTGATGTTTTTTTGCCTTTAGTAAGGCGTTAGCATGATTTAGCGTTACAACCTGATTATGTGGCATTAACAATGTGAGTCGTTCTAGCATTGACAATGCCGGCTCATACTGATTTAGTGATAAGTATACATCGGTTAAGGCATCAATATAAAAAAGGTTGTTTTTATCCTGTTGAGTTAGTGATTCTAATAAGCTCTTAGCTAATAAATAGTCTTTATTTTCAAAATAAGATAATGCTAATCCATATTGAGCTGCGGCTTTTATAGCATATTTTTGTTTGTGTAATTTATGTTTATAGTGAGTAATGTTATCTAAGGTATTTCCTTGATATCGCGCTCTAATTCTTGATTTAGCTAATTCAAACATTAAGCTAGGCGGTAATTGTTTTGCTTGGAAATTATGAGCACGCTGCCTAGCATCTGCAATACGCGACTCTGGCAAAGGGTGACTTAGTAGCATCGCAGGCGGTTTACTGGCATAGCGATATTTTTCTGACATTTTGTTAAAAAAGTCTGGAGCTCCTTGAGGATCAAAATTGCTCTCTGCTAATAATGCAATTCCTACTCTGTCTGCTTCTTTTTCATTACCTCGAGTGTAATTAATGCCAGCTTGCTGTGATGCGGCCATTGAAGCGCTTAATGCAGCCATGCCTACGGTAGGGTTTACCAAAGCAAGTAAAATGCCAGACACCATTCCTGCCATTGTTAATGACTGGGTTTTACTTTGTGACTCTAATCTACGGGCTAGATGGCGTTGAGTAACATGAGATATTTCATGAGCTATAACCGAAGCAAGTTCACTTTCTGTATCGGCTGCGGTGATTAAGCCACTATGAATTCCAACATGGCCGCCAAAAAACGCAAAAGCATTGAGTTCATTGTTGTTGATGAGAAAAAACTCAAAAGCATAATTCACATCTTGAGCATTTTTTACTAACTTGTTTCCTAAATCATTAATATATTCAATCAATACGGGATCTTGAATTATCGGTTGGCTAGCCCGTAATTGGCGCATCATCGCATCACCCAGTTGTCGTTCTTTATCGAGAGATAAAACACTAAAACCGGAAATACCTATTTCAGGTAACTTATTTTTATCATTTTGACCAAGAGCTTGAACATTAAAAGTGCTTAAGGCAGCAATAACTAGTGTAACGGCAAATGTATACAATAAAGGTTTCAAGTTAAACAATGTGTTTTCCTATTTTGGACAAACTGAGCTAAAAAGGTTAATTAATCGTCGTGATTAGCTTCACGCTGAGATTTAAATAACATCACCGCTGAGGATATTCCCATTTCTTTGAGCTATTTCTTGATAAAACTCTGCAATACTATAGCCTTCGACCGTTAAAACCTGAAAAGATTCGGATAAAATAGCCATTAGTTTTTGCACACGGTAAAAAGCATATTTTAATAGCGCTAAATCCGCTTCGTCACCTCGTTGATAGGTGAAAATAGCGAAAGCAACCAAGCTGTTTATTCGAAATAATATACGCATACTTTCAGGAAGCCATGTTTGAAAAGGGCTTTTGTGCTCTTTAATTAAAGGTCGTTTAATTTTTTCACCTTCAACAACAGGGTAACATTGCAACTCATAACCTTGCTCATTATATTCGTGTTGTAAAATAATTTGCGGTTTGATTTTAACATGTACTTTGCCATCTGTGTCTCTATAACCGTCTAATGCCTGTAAGTTCCAGGTGGTTTTATCTAATATGTTCTTAAAGTTACTGTCAAAGCCATGACTTAAGATGCCATCTAATTCACTTAATGAAGAGGCAACTAAATGATAAATTGCAGGGACATCTCCCCAAGTGAGTTTTTTTTTCAGGGCATTAATTTCTTTTAGGTTAGGTTTTTTCGATAAACTAGTCATTTAGTATGGCTTCCTAGTATTTTTTCTTTATTTAACAACAATTGATGCGTTAAGATACGACAATACATATTCTATTAAGATTGTCTCAGATTCGCTTATTAAAAAAAAGCAAAGAAAGGTAAAATGATTTTTCAATATGATGCCAGCCAAGAAAAGTGTCCATTACCTTTGGTTAATTTACGCTTACTTTTGAAAAAAATGCAGAGTAATGATGTTTGTATCATTAAAATTAGCGACAATGGCTCCATTGAAGATATACCCAAGCTACTGATAAAATTGGGTTATGAATATCATTTAAACTTTATTGATGATGACGTAGTTGAATTAACAATACACAATAACAGAGTAGATTAAGGCGCATTATGATTAAGCAGTTTAATGATTGGTACACACGAAAATTCTCTGATCCTCATGCTGTTGCACTCGTATTTATTCTCGTTTTTTCATTTTTATTTCTCGCACTGTTTAGCCATTTGCTCATGCCTGTATTAGTTGCATTAGCCATCGCTTTTTTGCTTGATTTACCTGTCAATAAACTCATGCACCTGAACCTTTCTAGAACTAGCGCAACCGCTGTTATTGTGAGTAGTTTTATTGGTTTTGCACTCGTGGCAGGGCTAGGTTTAATGCCGATAATTTGGCAGCAAAGTAGTAATTTATTACAAGAAATACCCCACATGGTGACAGAGGGCCAAAAGTATCTACTAACCTTACCTGAGAAATATCCAGATATTATACAAGCCTCACAAATTGAGACCTTTATTTCTGCAATAAAAGAGAAAATTGTTGAGTGGGGGCAATTAGTGCTCACAGCCTCCCTCAATTCTATCTCAGATTTGGTCGCCCTGATGGTTTACCTTATTTTGGTGCCGTTAATGGTGTTTTTCTTTTTGAAAGATAAACATGATTTATTCGTTGGATTTTCCCGTTACTTACCGAAAGAACGTAGAATGGCAGTGCAGGTGGGGGCTGAAATGAATCAGCAAATACTTAACTATATTCGCGGTAAGGTGATAGAAATTTTAATTGTAGGGAGCATCACAACGGTTACCTTTATTTGTTTAGATTTACGTTATGCTGTTTTACTTGGAGTAATAGTCGGTCTTTCAGTGCTAGTCCCTTATGTTGGCGCAACAGTGGCAACTCTCCCTGTTTTTTTGGTGGCATTATTTCAGTGGGGGTTTAGTAACGAATTGGGTTATGTCATGTTGGCTTATGGTATCATTCAAGCACTTGACGGTAATGTGCTTGTCCCGTTACTTTTTTCTGAAGCAGTTAATCTACACCCCGTGACCATTATTGTTGCCGTTATTTTGTTTGGCGGATTGTGGGGTTTTTGGGGAGTATTTTTTGCTATTCCTTTAGCAACACTGGTTAAAGCTGTTATTAACGCCTGGTCTTCAAGTCAAACAGAGTTAACTGAAAGTGAGTAGGCTAACTTTCAGTTAACTTATTAAGTACATCAAGCACAACTTGATGGTGTTCTTTTGTCTTAAATTTATTAAATACATGGCTTATTTTACCATTTAAGCCAATTAAAAAGCTTAAACGATGAATGCCGTCATATTCTTTACCCATAAACTTCTTTAAACCCCATACGCCAAAATCATCGGCAACTTGATGATCAAGATCAGATAGTAAGGTGAAGTTTAGCTCGTCTCGTTGACAAAATTTAGCCAAACGTTTTGGGGCATCAGGTGATATACCCAAAACAACCGTATTTAGCTCAGCAAGCTGTTTTTGGCTATCACGTAAACCTTGAGCTTGAATAGTACAGCCAGGTGTCATTGCTTTTGGATAGAAATAAACCAATACTTGTTGTTTACCCATAAAATCAGCTAAAGCAACTTGTTTTTCGTTTTGATCTAGTAGCGTAAAGTGTGGGGCGTTATCACCTTCGGTAAGCGTATTCATAGTTATCCTCTGTAAGTTGTTAATGTTGACATAGTCCAGACTAGACTAAGGTATGAGGTGTTTGTTTGATACAGCCTTGTACATCAATTTGTTGACATAACTGTAAAAAATCACTCTCAATAGTCTCAATATCAATGACCTTAGTTAAGGCAAATGCGATGCTAGCACGCATATAATTATTTTTTGGATCAATTTCAGATTTTAATGATGATATATCAATTTTTCGCGTAGCAAAAAATGCGGTGATCGCTTTTAAAATACCTGGCTGATCAATGCCGGCGTATTCTGCTTGATAATGCTCAACTAAGTCATAAGATTTATGGCTAGACGTTCTTTTCATCATGGTGATAAGCTCTAAGGTTTGTGCCACCATTGGAATTCTGGCTTCAATTTTGTTGATGGCAAGGTTATCGCCCTTCAATAGCATAATAAAAGTGAACTCTAAACCGAAAATAGCCATCCTGCTATCTAGTATATTACAACCGCATTCACTTGCTAATTTAGTTAACTCGCTTACACAGCCTGTTCTATCGGAACCCATAGCTGTTAGCACTAAATATTGAGACATTAATACGCCTAAGTTGAATAAGAAAAAAGCATTATACCTTTATTACGCAAAGAAAAAAAATAGCCTAAGAAAAAAGATGCTAATTGCTTGTGTTTGTAAAACCAGCCAAGTACCATGGAGCGCTAAAAATTGTTCTAGTGAACTATATCGGTTTTTTACCATCCAATGAACAGTCCGATTAATCGCATCTATGCGAAAAGTGTTAACTCAGGAGTTTTAATGAGTCGTCAATTGTTTTATTTTTCAGTGCTTAGTTTAACACTGTCAGCTTGTAGTGGTGTTGATAGTAAAAGAGCACAGGGAGATTTTGATTATGCTAAAAAAGTGGAGCCGAAGGAAATTTTTGTTCCTGAAACTTTAGATAAACCTAAAGAAAAAAATCAATTTTTGGTTACGGATAAGATTAGCTACCAGGGGCCTGTTGGCGATAAAATGGACATTAGAGCGCCATCTTTAGTGTTGCCTTTAGCGGCGTCCTCTCGTGTAGAAACCGGCTCTGACCAAGCACTTATTTGGTTTGATAAAGTGCTTGAAGATAGAGAGTTGTTAACATTTATAAAAAAAGCACTGGTTGACCAACTTAATTCCGATAAAGTGGCTTTTACTGATGTTTCAGTGCCTGCCAACCAAGGTAAAACAACGATTCAATCAATAGTCGTAGAATCAGACTGGTTCCACAGTGAAGTTGAAACTGGTTGGTTATTTACAGAAATAGAACTATCGACAAGTTTACGTTTTCGTTATCAGTTGACTGCTAAGCCCCACGGACGAAGTGTTTCTTTGGCTGTTACATTAATAGACTATATGAAAACAGACAGTGAAGGTGGCAGTAAAAATATTGACCCAATCGATAAGCAACGTGCCGAAATGGCCATGTTAAATAAACTTATTGCCCAAGTTGATTATAACTACCGTTTGCAGCAGCGTGAAAACCGTTTAATGCGAGCAAACCAAAAATTAGTAAAAATAGCAGAGAATAAAGTTGAAGAACCCGCATATGCAGTGGAAATGGCCTTAGATAATTTATGGTCAAATATGCCTGTTTTCTTCGAAAAACATGGTTTTACTATTACAGATCTTGATGAAACAAATAAAATTTATTTTGTTGACTTTATTAAGCCTACTATTAGTCTTTGGGATTCTATTTGGGGTGATGACGAGTCGGTGATTGAATTGCCAGATGCGACATATCAGTTTGTGCTAGCGCCACTTGATGACACAGGTGAAAAAACGTCTGTTAGTATTTATAGCAGCAATGGTGAGCCTTTAGAGTTAGCAACGCTTGAACATATTTTTCCTGTTATTGAAAAAGGGTTATCATTTAGAAATTTTTATTGATTCATTAACTGATTGTAATTTAAAAAGCACCGAAAATTCGGTGCTTTTTTGTTTTGATTGCTAGAAAGTACTCAGTGTCTCATACCAAATACATTAATTAATTGATCATTTAGCGAGCATTCAAAGGCTTTAAGCTAAGGCATTGATTAAAAAGAATGGTTTTTACTTTGTTAAAATCAATAATGAAGCATGTCAGCCTTTTAAAGTTCCCCTTTGTGAGTTCATTAGCGAGCTAGTAACCACTTAAAATTAATACAATATAGAACAACTATGTTTAAGTCATTTTGTTTGTTCTAGGCTCGCTAATGTAACGCTAAGTTGACAAGTTTTTTAATGTAATTGGTATCATTATTTGAGTTTACTTTTATCAATTGTGGGCATTTTATGCTCTGTTTTTTGGCTTCTCGGTAAAGTCTCTTTCAGATCCTTGAGGTTAGTTTTACGCAATTTTTGGTGGCTAGTTCGTTGAAAAGTACTAAAGTTTCCAACAATAAGGACGACAGCAATAATAATAATTAAAATAGCAATCCAGTTATCCATGAAGGTTTCCTATTGTTCGGCTTGTAGGTATCTGGCTAGTGTTAAAAATAAATTGTTTAGCAATAGCCTCAATATTATCAATAATCGTGTTTTTCCCCATAATTTCTACTGCACTTAAGTGTTGTGCTAATAGCTCTGTTTTAATATGTTGTTGGTAGATTTTCGCTAAAGGAGCATAGGATAAATGCCATGGCTCATTAGCAACACCGCCGCGATACGCATCATAAGGAAAGTAAAAGCCTAATGCATGAGCTTCTTGTTTTAAAAACGTTGAAAGTTTTGCCATAGGACCTGTTTGGGCATATTCCCAGTGCTCAAGTTGTAAGGATTGTCCATTAGGCAATAAATTATCAGCATAAACATCTATATCACAGCCCCAATGATGCCTGCTAGCACCAGGTAGGGCGGAGTATAATAGTATCGCTTTGCTTAGTTCAAGTTCAGACAATGGCTCAATTACAATAACTGTACCTTGTTGATTTTTAATCGCTCTTTTACCGGTAAACTTATCATTCCAAATTACCAGTTGTCGCTCGAATGAGCGAAAACCACTGGCAATTTTGATCGATATACCAATGCTTAGTGCTTTGGTGGCTAACTGTTGAAAAGCAGGTAACATCTGGTGATGAATACCTACCTTGTTTTGAGGCTGTTGTAAGTCTTGAGCAAAGTAGTCAATATGGCTGTCGGTTAACCCTAATATTTGCGCTTGAATGTTTTCAGGTAACGCGTTTTTTTTTGTCACCATGAGTTAACTCAATACCATTACTTTTTTAAGGCAAGCGTAATAAATATCACAAAGTTTATCTAAATCTTGGCAAGATACGCTCTCGTTAATTTGATGAATTGTTGCATTACAAGGGCCCAACTCGATCACTTTAGCACCGGTAGGGGCAATAAATCGGCCATCAGAGGTACCACCAGAAGTGGATAATTGAGGTGTTAAGCCAGTTACAGAAGCTACGGCATCACAGACATTAGCAAGAAAATCACACTCGTCTTGACCTAACTCTGTGAGAAAGGGTTTGCCATTAAACGTCCATTTTATATCATAGTCTACTTGATGTTTATCAAGTATTGATTCCACTTGCTCAACAATTTTTTGATCTGTTAATTCTGTGCTATATCGTAAATTAAATAGGGCGGTTAAATGTCCAGGGACCACATTTGTTGCTCCTGTACCAGCATTGATGTTGGATAATTGAAAACTGGTCGCAGGGAAATAATCATTACCTTGATCCCAATGATATTGGCTTAACTCGTTTAATGCCGTCATAGCAATGTGAATAGGATTTTTTACATGCTCAGGGTAGGCAACATGTCCTTGCTTACCTTTAATATTAACTTCTGCTGATATAGACCCTCGACGGCCATTTTTTATGACATCACCCACTTTGTTCGTACTTGAAGGCTCACCAACAATGCAAAAGTCTATTTTTTCATTTCGAGATTCCAGTACATCAATCACTTTGGTGGTGCCATTGATAAATGGGCCTTCCTCATCGCTCGTAATTAAGTAACTTATTGAACCATAGTGTTGTGGGTAATCTTTTATAAAACGCTCTGTTGCAACGATCATTGCTGCAAGACTTCCTTTCATGTCTGCAGCGCCACGACCATATAGCATGCCATCTACTATTGTGGGTTCAAAAGGGGGGGTATGCCAAAGGTCAAGGTTCCCAGGAGGAACAACATCAGTATGGCCAGCAAAACAAAAAAGAGGGCTTTTTGAATCGCTAGTGCCATTTCGTCGAGACCATAGGTTAGTCGTGTCATGAAAAAACATTGATTCATTGTTAAAGCCAAGCTTTGCAAGACGGTCTTGTATCATTTTTTGGCAACCAGCATCTTCTGGCGTAATAGAAGGTCTGGCAATAAGTGCTTTTGCTAATGTAATCACTTCACTGCTGTTTTGGTTCATATTACGCGGTCTCATGTTGAAATAAAGCTTGATAATTCTGTGCGTTAAAACCTAAGTGTAATTGTTTTTCTTGGCTATCATCTTCAATTAACAATAATGGTCTTTTTAACAAAGTAGGGTGGACTAATACTTGTTCAAAGGCGATCTTATCATTAAGATTGTTTTTAATCTCATCACTTAAATTTCTATATGTTGTACTGCGTTTGTTGATAAGTTTTCCCCAATCACTGAGTTGTTCAAATTGGCAGATGATTTCAGTTGTGAGAGGCTGTTTTTTAAAGTCATAAAAGTGATATTTAATATTGGCTTCGTTAAGCCATTTAAGTGCTTTTTTAACTGTATCGCAGTTGTTTATCCCGTATATAGTAATGATCATTTCTTTGTTTCTATTGCTGTGAGTGTAAAGTTAAATTACTTGATAGTTATTAGTTCGTAATGCCGCAATAGCGGCTTGCAGCGTTGCTTTTTTTACAAGTATATAGTCAGTATCGAAAGTTGACATTGCAAAGATGCTGATTTTTTCGTTTGCTAGTACCGTTGAAATACTTGATAAAATTCCAGTTAAGGAAAAATCTAACGGGCCAACTACTTCTAAAGCTTGCCAATCAGGCTCAACCTCATCACTGTTTAAATATATATGTTGAGGTAATACTATTGAAGTTTCGTCAAAGGTTTTAGCAATAAAGTAGATAGGTGCATTGAAAACCTGCGCAGGAATATCACTGTTTACAGGTAAACTGTGAATGGCGAAACACTCATTAATGAGTTTAAGCGTCAACTTCATTTTTATTCCAAGCGATGAATTATTTACCGAGTAGCATAGCAACTTTTGTTAATGACCACTAGTAATCAGTTTGTCACACTTATTTTCTATATACGGGTTTTATAGCATCATTGTATTTCATAGATTTTTTATAAAATTGATTATTAATAATATGATTTCATATGAATTATTAATAATAAAAGCGATTATTTATAACGTTAGGTTTGTTGATATCCACAAAAGCTGTGGATATCATTGTGCATACACGTTGGTTTATTATTTACTTTATTGTTTTATAAGTGAAAAATGTTTGGCACAAAAACTGTGCTAATCACTTTTATTGTATGGCCTGAATTGCCGTTAATGCGATTGTATACACAATATCATCAACTAGAGCGCCCCGTGACAAATCATTCACAGGTTTGTTCATTCCTTGTAACATTGGACCAATACTAACAAGTTCGGCAGAGCGTTGTACTGCTTTATAGGTCGTGTTACCGGTATTAAGATCAGGGAAAATAAACACGGTTGCTTTACCTGCAACAGGGCTATTCGGTGCTTTTTTCTTAGCAACATTTTCCATGATAGCAGCATCGTATTGTAACGGCCCATCAATAATTAAATCAGGGCGTTTCTCTTGTGCTATTTTAGTCGCTTTTGCTACTTTTTCTACATTGGATCCATGCCCTGAAGTGCCCGTACTGTAACTGATCATAGCTACGCGAGGTGGAATACCAAAAGCGGCCGCAGAATCGGCAGATTGAATAGCGATATCAGCAAGTTGTTCAGCATTTGGTTCAGGGTTGATAGCACAATCACCATAAACAAGTACTTGCTCAGGTAAGAGCATAAAGAATATAGAAGAAACTAATGAGCTACCCGGTGATGTTTTAATCAACTGCAATGCTGGTCTTATAGTATTTGCTGTAGTATTTACCGCGCCAGAAACTAAGCCATCTACTTGGCCCATTTGCAACATCATCGTGCCTAAGACAACATTATCCTTGAGCGTTTCTTTGGCAATAACCTCTGTAACACCTTTGCCTTTACGTAATTCGGTTAGCGGCTTGACGTAGTTTGTTCGAATGTTTTGAGGGTCAGTGATCAATAAAGAGTCGGGTAGAGTAATTCCTTGATGTTCGGCGATACGTAGTATTTCTTCTTTATTACCAATAAGTTGACAGCGTGCAATATTACGTTCACAACAAATTGTAGCTGCTTTTATTGTACGGATATCAGTGCCTTCAGGTAGAACGATCAATTTATTTGCTTGGCGAGCTAAATCAGTTAGTTTGTGTCTAAATGCTGGAGGTGACATGAGATAGTTTGACTCAATTTTAGCTGAAAGTCGGGTTAGCCAGTCGTGAGAAAGGCTGTCAGCAACATGTTGTTTGATTTTTTCTTGGCGTTGAATATCATCCTGAGGAATTTCAGGATTAAAACTCAAAATATGGCGAGAAGTTTGCCATGTATCCCAGGGTACAGACAGCACAGGTAAACCAGCATCAAGTGCCTGTTGGCATAGTTGCCAAACTTGGTCTGAGGGTTCGTAACCATTGGTTAAGATAAGTGCACCTAGTTTTGTACCGTTTAATGCCGACAAGCAAGTGGCAATAATGATATCGGTACGATCACCCGGTGTTACAATTAACCTACCGGGTACAAGGTAACTTACTAGGTTACTAACACTGCGGGCGCAAAATGCCACACTCCTAAAACGTCTATGCTCCATATCGCCGATATTAATTATCTTGGCATCAAGGTAGTTTGCAATATCCATAATTCTTGGAGCAATTAAATCCATTTCCCAAGTAACACAGCCAAGTAAATCAAAATGTTTATTTTTGAAGATACTTAAATTTCTCCAAGGAGAAATATCAAAATCAGTGTTAATTTCTTCTTCACGTGGTAATAAACCAAATTCATCTTGATCGGGTGCGTTAAGTTTATTAATAATGCAGCCGACAAGGTGTTTGTTTTTTGTGCCACCGTAGGTTCCTGCGCTGACCTCAATTCTATCTTCGAACTCATGAGCAGTATCATTGCCCGGAGCAGCCACTAGTACTATGTCAGCGCCCAGTGCTTGGGCAACATCACGATTAATTCTTCCGGCATAGGGCTGTCTTTTGGTGGGTATTAAGCCTTCAATAATAACCACTTCTTGTTCTTGGTTAAAATCGTTGAAGTTAGCAACAATCTCTTCAAGTACTACATCATGCTTACCATCGGCCATTTTTTCTTCGACATAATTTAAGGAAACACAGCGGCTATTCTCAGATAAACTAATCGCTTGCGTTGTACTGTTTTTTTTGGACAGTTTATTGCGAGATGGTTGGCTTATTGGTTTGAAATGGCCAACTTGAATGCCTTTTTCTTGACAAGCATGTAACAAGCCAAGTGCTACGCTGGTAAGACCCACACCAAAACCAACAGGAATTAACATAATACGATGTGACATGATTACTCCCCTTGAGTATTAGCAAGTAATTTGGCTGATTGCTCTGCGATAACCCATTCCTCATTAGTAGCAATAACATAACAAGCTCTGGCATTATCAGCGGCAATATTACCACTAGTACCAAAACACATTTCGTTATTTTTTTCTTCACTAATGTTTATATTTAATAAGCCGAGGTGTTTAGTGATTTCTTTTCTTACCCAAGCTGAGTTTTCGCCAATACCGCCTGTAAAAATCAAAGCATCTAAACTGGTTAAGCTAGCACTAAAGGAAGCGATACTTTTGGCAATACGATAACAAAATACTGATAAAGCAAGTGTTGCTTGGGCTGAGTCAGGGTTGTTTTCATCAAACATGGCCGTTTCTAATGTGCGACAGTCGTTACTTAATTCAGACAAACCTAATAAACCACTTTGTTTATTCAGCAGGGTATCAACCTGCTCTATAGTGTAGCCAAGTTGCTCCACTAAATGAATTACAATACCGGCATCAATATCACCGCTTCGAGTTCCCATCATAACCCCTTCAAGCGGGGTCATCCCTAAGCTGGTATCAACACTTTCACCATTTTTAATGACGGTAACACTACAACCATTGCCTAAATGGGCGCTAATTAAGTCACATTGATTTAGTGGTTTTTTAAGTAAATTAGCCGCTTGTTTGGCGACAAAGTAATGACTAGTACCATGAAAACCATAACGGCGAATAGCATGCTCTTGATAAAGCGAATAAGGAATGCCATAAAGATAGGCTTTTTTAGGCATACTTTGATGAAAGGCCGTATCAAACACTGCTATTTGGGGTAAATTAGCAAAAGCGTGTTGGCAAGCATTAATACCAATTAAATTCGCCGGATTATGTAACGGTGCTAATTGAGCAAGTTGCTTAATGGTTTTTTTTACTTTTTCATCAATGATAACGGGTTTTGCATGCTGCTCACCACCATGTACTACGCGGTGTCCAACAGCAATAATCTCGCTTACTAACTTGTGTGCGATTAGTGTTTCAACAAGCAGGGTTAGGGCTGTTTGATGATCATATGGTGCATTTAATGCTGTTATGTGTTTTTCATCTTTGTCTATATAGTTGATTTTAATACTTGCTTGAGGTGTTAGGAGACACTCAGCTAAGCCCGTAAGTATAGACTGTCCAGTATGAGGGCGTATTAATGAAAATTTTACCGAAGAGCTACCACAGTTAATAACGAGGATAGCGTGCTCTGATAAGGGGGGAGTTGCTTTATTCATAATGATTATATTTAAAAAAAAGAGAAAGACTTTAGTAATGCTATTATAACTGTTAAAAAGCAAAGAATATTGATGCAAGCCAATAAAATTAGCAAGTAACAATTCTTTACAAGGTTTTATTTTTGAAACTTTTCCAAGTGTCGCTTTCCTGCTATAGTTAGGCTATGAACTTATCTGTAGTACAAATTATAAAACTCGGTCAGCAATACCTTAAATTTTGGCCGGATAAGCCTGAGTTGGCGCGTTATTTTTCTGATTATAAGTCAGTACAAAGTGCCCGCTTTGTATGCCGTTACTTTCCAGCTTTAGCGTTATTTACTTTTATTATTCAAGTCTATGTAGGCTCAGGATTACCCTTTGGCGAAGGTAGTATGTTTGCCGCTGTAAACACTTTGGGTATTGCCTTGGTTTATGGCTTGTTTATTTTATCTATTCCTGTACAAGCTTTAGTTATTTTAGGTGTAAAGGCAGACAAGTTTTTGCCGCCTTCATTGGCCTCTTGGTATCGAGATGGTCTAGAAAAAGCGAAAGAAACAAACAATAAACAGCAATTTAGTAAGCTTGCTGTTTATAAACCTAGATTTATAGACTTAGCGCAATTACTTCAGCTCACCTTAGCGCAAAAGCATTAATAGCCACTATTTCGTACTTTAGATAAAGCTCATCAGAGAGTTTTGTGGCTTTATTTCTTACTGTTTTTGATATAGACGCAAAATAAAGTCAGCCTGACAAGTAAATTGTTTGCGGCTTTTTAATTGACAAATAACTTCGTCGCTTGCCTTAAAAGCAAAAGGGGTCATGGCGAGTAGATTCAATACATCTTTGTTACAATCAAATACCATGGGGTATGATAATCGCTCTTCGACGATCAATGTTAACTGTTTAACAGGTGTTTTATTCACGTCATGTTCGTGTGCCTTTTGATAAATTAATTCTTTTAATTCATATAAGTGGTGTTGTGCTGGCGTTACTGTAAGCAAGTAACCTTTCTCTTTTAATACTCGAGTAAATTCTTCTTCTAAAATCGGCGCATAAACTGAGGTTACCCAACTAAAATAATTATCGCTGACGCTGAGTTTTGACAGAGTACCAACGCTAAAGTGGCAGTCTTGGTAGCGTTTTGCAGCTATTTTGATAGTTTCTTTGGCAATATCAACACCGTAAACTTGGTTCGTTGAGTTTTTATGTTGGTGGCTATAAAAACCCTCGCCACAACCTGCATCTAATAATGGCTCAGCAGTTTTTCCATAGTGTAGATAAAGGCTAAGCATTTTATCTACCAAGGGTTGATAAAAGCCATTATCAAGGAAAGCTCTTCTAGCAAGCACCATCTCTTTATTATCGCCAGGGGCTTTAGAATGCTTAAATTGTACAGGTAACAAGTTTACATACCCTTGCTTGGCTTGATCGAAACTATGATTATTAACACAACGATAGCTTTTGTCAGCAAATGTTAATGCTTGCTGACAAAGTGGGCAAAGGTAGTTGGCTGCAGATTTCATATAAATATTAACAAGTAAATGTTGACCAAATGGGGGCGTGATCGGAAGGCTTTTCAATACCGCGTAGCTCATAGTCTACTTCGGCTTCAATACAGCTGCTGCTAAGTGTGGGAGTTGCTAAAATAACATCTATGCGAAGTCCGCGGTTATCATTAAAGCCGCGAGACCGATAATCAAACCAAGAATAACGTTCACCTCGTTCAGGGTGTAACTGGCGGAAGGTATCAATAAACCCCCAATTCATTAACCGTTCTAGCCATGCTCGCTCTTCAGGTTGAAATGAACATTTACCTGTTTTTAACCAGCGCTTACGATTAACTTCACCTATACCAATATCTAAATCTATTGGAGAAATATTAATATCGCCCATCACAACGATATTTTCATCGTTATTATGATTATCATCTAGATATGTCATTAAATCTTGATAAAACTTCCGCTTGTATGGGTATTTTGTTTCATGACTGATGTTTTCACCTTGAGGAAAATACCCGTTAAGGACAGTGATTTTTTCGCCTAATTCATTGGTTGTTTCCACGATAATCATACGACGTTGTGCTTCATCATCATCACTTGGAAATCCTTTTTGTATGTTAGTCGCTGCCTTTTTACATAGCATGGCTACACCGTAATGGGCTTTTTGACCATGAAAGTAGACATGATAGCCCATGGCCTCTACGTCTTTTAAAGGAAAAGCATCATCATGAACTTTGATTTCTTGTAATCCAATAATGTCAGGTTGATGTTTATCAATAATCGCTTGTAGTTGATGGAGACGGGCACGTAAGCCATTAATGTTAAAAGAGATGATTTTCATAAATTATTTAGCTCAAAGTTGGGAATGATTTTAATGTAGTTAATAATATAACTCTGATCTTGCTTGTTTAGTGTCATTCGAGCAAGTTATTTTTGAAAAAATTAGTTAAGTTTTACATTTAAGAGCCGATACCTGATTTATAGACCCGATAATGACTATTTTAGTGTTGGTCGTTTTTATAAAGAGTACTGTTCATTGCCTGCAGATGTTGTAATACCACCGCTTAATCCATCGTTAACGTTAGAGGCCCATTCTTCTGATGATTCAACGGCGTTGCTGCATGAACTACAATTAGGAAATCAGTTAAATGAAAGTGTACATCAAGCAAGGCTATCAGATTTTTCTTTAATGTTAGCTATGCTCAGTGATGATGTAAGAGAGCAGAGCCAATTTGTTTTACCACAAGGCAAACAATTTGAACAAGAGTTTGATGATAGGGCGTTAAGAAAGCAGTTTGACTTACCTGAGCCAACGCCACTTTCTTTGAAAGATTTAAAACAAATCAATACTTATAACCAAGCAAAGAATATATCGAATAATGATATGGTAAGCCTTCGTTTATCAAGTACTTTAACCCCAAACCCCTTGGTTTTTAGAGATGATGCACAACATATTGCGCATCAAGTAATGAGCAATACTTCGTTAATTTGCCAAGCTAAACATCTTCATAAAAAAAACAATGCGGTGTTAAATAAGCGTTTAACTATGAATGTAGAAGGTTGGTTGAAAAACATCCAAACAAGTTTAGTTAAATCTCGTTTAGTGCCAAACGTGACTACCTAAGTTTTCTTTCAATTTTACTTGCCGCAACAGTGTTTATACTTTTTCGCTTTTGTTGGTGATTTTGATAAAGTCCATGCAGTAGGATAATGGTTACAAGGACAAATTTGATTTCTTGATAATTTACTTAACTCATCATGTTTGATGATTATGCCATCTAAATAACGCCATTGACCCTGCTCAAGCACAAAACTAGATTTTTCACGCATTTCACATAAGGTATTATTAATTATATAAAACGCTGAAAATTCAACAAAATAATTGTGGTTTACAGCTGTTGTGGTTAAGATTTTTTTACTGTGATGAATAACTAAAGCAATCCAGTGACAACCTTCACTTGAGTGTTCAATGTCCTCAACTAGAATCGTTGATTTTTTTTCGTGTGCGTATGTATCAATAATATATTGGTAATGGCCATAAGCATAGGCACTAAAGCGAGATTTCATCAATTGCTGAGGCGTTTTTGGTTGTTTTTCTTTATTTATAAATGGCTGGCAACACTGTTCAAATAAAAGAGTGGAGCCACAAAAGCAGGAGTAATGGCTTGGCATCATTGTGTAGTAATAGAGCTGTTAAAAATTGAGCTTGAATTTTAGCACAACGTATACCATTTTCCATAAAGAAGTAAGTATGTAGTATAGACCTTATTTAGCTAGTTAATGCTTAACTAGCATGCTGGAGCTTAGTTAGCATAATAAAAAAATTTAAGATTTTTAATATAAATACTACTATACATTTCATTTTGGATAATTCTTAATGAAGTAGATAACAAGTAAGTGTGTGATAAATTTTCTATTAAAAAATGACGGTTTTCTTTACTTAACAGGGGTAATACCACTAGAGCGTTAATGTTAGCCGACCACTCTATTAAGGATCCTAATAAAGATTTTATATGCAAGTTGGCAAATTATTTATCTAGGGGCAAGATTAAAGTAAAAATACTGCCTTTATTTATTTCACTTTTAACACTTACTGTACCTTTATGGGCCAGAGCAATATGTTTAACAATTGATAATCCTAATCCGGTGCCACCTAGCGCTCTACTGCGAGCTTTGTCGACTCGATAAAAACGCTCAAATAGTCGTGATAAATGCTCCTTAGGAATACCACTACCTTGGTCTTCAACGTCTATTTTAATATTATGGCTTTGCTTGGAAACCGTTATATTAATTTCACTGTTACCATTACTGTACTTAATGGCATTATTTAATAGGTTAACAATAGCTTGTTCAATTAAGGAAGCGTTATGTTTAAAGGTAATATCTTTAGTATTATTTAATACAATGTTGATGTTTCGTTTTAAGGCTTTGTTTTGGCATAGAAAAATAGCATTACTTAAGGATAAAGTTATTGACTCATTAGCAAAATCAATATCATCTACTTCTACTTCTTTTTCAATTTTAGATAAGGTCAATAAGTTTTCAATAATACTCTCTAATCGAATAGAGTGCGTATGTATGACTTCAATAAAATTTGCTTTTTTCTCTTGGGGTAAACTAGGAAACTCTATCAATGTTTCAGATAAGCCCTGAATAGCGGTAAGTGGTGTTCTAAGTTCGTGTGATACATTCGCAACAAATTCTTTTCTTTGTAACTCAAACGCTTTGAGTTTGGTTATGTCATTAAATACTACAAGGGTGCCACATTTTTTTTTATGTATATCAACTAAGGGTGCCGATTGGGCAAGCAATACTTGTGCTATATCACCGTCAAGTGTAACCTCTTGACCTATGGGAATATCTTGTTGCAAGGCATATAAGATAAGATCATGTAACTCTTCGTCTTGTACAATACTCTTTAAGTTAACGCCTTCAACATCTTGTTGTGATATTTTTAAAATATTATAAGCAGATTGATTCATACGAAGTACTTTTTTATTGCTGTCAACAGCGATAACACCTTCAACCATACTTGAAAAAACAGCCTCTTGTTCATTTCTTTGGTTAAGTATGATCTCAATACGTTGATTTAGCTGAATCGCAATTTCATTGAAGGCTTGACCTAATTGTTCGGATTCAAGCGAGTCGTTTGAGTGCAATTGCACACGGCTAGAAAAGTCACCTTTGGCTAATTGTTGAGCTTGTACTTTTATTATTTCTAATGGTCTTACTAAGGATTTAGACATCCACCAACTAGCAAATGCAGTAATTATGGTAAGAATAATAAACCCCGACGATACTTGATAATAAATAACTAATAAAGCATTTTGTAGGGTATCTAAAGGTGTTGATGTTCTTAAAATCCCAATCACTTTATTTTGTTTCATTATTGGCATGGCAAAATACATGGAATCAGTTTTTAGTGTGTGGCCATACCTTATAGATAAACCTTTACCATGACGCTTTGCCTGAATAATTTCAGGACGGTTATTATGGTTATCCATTGTTGCTGGATTTTTTCTATTATCAGCTACAACCATACCTGAAGGTAAAGCAACAGTGATTCGTGTTGAGGTGTTATCACCTAAAAGTTGAGCTTTTTTTTGAATTTCTTGATAATTTGCAGCTTGAATAAGCCTAGAAAACTGAGGTGTTAATATTTTTGCTCTGATTGCCAAATCGTCAGCACGCTCTTGATAATAGAATGTTTTAAATGACCAAAGGGCAATCATTACGATGGTAAGTAATGAAATAAATGAAATGATTAAGAAGGAAGGGTATAACTTCCAAAAAAGTGTTTTACGTTTTATTTTCATTTTATCTCGTTAATTGATTTATGGTTACATGTGAAAACCGAAGAACAATTGAAAATAGAGGAAGTCATTTATAAAAAGATATTTACCTTTTACTGTTGGTACTAAGACTAATAGTCAAAGTATATGATCACTCTACACGGCCTAAATATAAAACAGCGACTTTGCTTTAATCTAATAGTGCGCTATTACTCGATCAAGGGATTTAGTTATTTATAAGTAATAAAAAAGCACCATTATTCCCAAAGAGAATGCTATTAGTTTTTGTTTACCTAATGTATACAGTAAAAGCACAATATATAACATAATATAAAAGTTATTGTTTTTCTGAGTGTTACTTGTGTTTGCTGATATGACAAAGCCAACAGTGTAAAAAAAAGGCCACTTACTCACTCGTAGTCAACTGATTTTTATACACTTACTTAATAAGTGCGATAACTATTACGCTCAGCAATATTCCTGTATAATCCTGCACATTTATTATAACTTGTAACACCACAGATATACAAAGGTACGCTATGACTGTTGAACAATTTGACCCAAAACAAACGACTACGCTTGACACACCTAAAAAGGTGATTAGAGCACAAGAAAAAAGTTAAAACAGTTACAAGAACAAGGTTTAAATTCACTAAAATCGACCAAAATTGGCTTTATTCACTTGGCTATATGTTTACTATCCCAATATAGTGAACATATACCTAGGAGAAGTTAAATTAGCTCTTGCAGTAATGATTAGTCATTTCAATTAACACATAAACATCAACTTTCAGTTATGAGTTGCAGTTTAATACCTCATCTGCATATGTCTTAACATGGCACAAAGCGACCGAAAAACACTCTCCTAATTTACCAATGCTAACGACCGCAATGTGGTAGCTACTGCCCTTAGAGTAATCCGATGTTTGAATTTTAGGTTTGCTTTAAAAATTCGATATTTCATAAGATATATTAACGACAAGTTGGTGCGCATAGAGGAAGTTAGCACCTCATTAACCCTAACGTCCGCTTCAAGCTAATTGTCGCCTAATAGCTGCCGTTGGCAATTAATTACTAAACGGCAGCTTGGAGCCTATTGCAGTCATTAAATTTTTGTTAAGTCATGCTCAAATGAGAAGCAAAATTAACCGAAGTTTTCTGATATCTTGTGAGGCCGTTTTAAGCTCATTGCTGCCGTTGACCTTCCATTACCTGTGCTCTAAGAGCGACAAGTCTTCCTTTCAAATCTTGCTTTTGTAAGGCTAAACACTACATTTAAACGGTCACATCTTTTTAATAGAAAATCCAATCAAAACAATATAGTAGACAAACTAATTTACCCACTTATAATCCCTATAAAAATAAAACATTATTTAATAGGGAAATCACTTGAAAATAACACTAATCGTCCTCTTTTTACTTTTTTCAACGTCAATATTTTCATCTGAATTACCTATAAAGCTTTCAGGAACAATTGAAATATCAATAAAAAATGGCACTATTGATGCGAACTTTCAACTTGAAAATATTCCAAAACTAAATGACTACCTAATACATCTAAACTCTGGTTTTAATATTCAATATTTTAGAAATGAAAAAGATGATCTCAATTACATTTATGAAAAATCTTATGACACTCAATATTCGGAAGAAAGTTTTGGATATTTTTTTCGAGACGAAACAACTAAAAGTAAGTTTTTACCAGATACTGTAAAATTCAAATATACGGGAAAATTTCCTGTTATTACTGATATGAATAAAGCAAGTGACCGTGGTGACTGGAAAGGTAATATTGCCTTTAATGGAAAAAATATTCGTACAGATGGATTCCAAACCGCGTGGTATCCAATTTTATATGATATTGAGCAAGATAAGCGATATGACGAAGTTACTTATGATATTAAGGTTACTTGCCTAGATTGTAAGTCAATTTACGTTAATGGCAGTAAGCCAATTTCGTCAAATCACGGAATATTTAAAAGAGAAAAGCCAACATCACTTACTTTATTTGCAGGTGATTATGATATTGGTAAGCATAAAAACAATTATTATTTAAATTCACATTTATCAATACAACAAATGTTTGAACTAGGAAAAATGACATCTACTTTTGAAAAGTATTATCAAGAAAAGTTATCAATTCCATATGGTGAAAGTGTTGTTTTTATCCATACAGCTCCAATATCAAAGAAAGATTCATGGCTTTTTGTTGCCTACCCATCAGTAGTGTTAATGAATCATAATGAAGATGGCTTAAGTAATTTGATTGAAAAAACCGAATCAAATTCGTATAAGATTTTTATTGCTCATGAATTAGCTCATTATTATTTTGGTACTTACAAAAAATTTAATTCTGAACTTGGGGATATGTTTACAGAATCGTTTGCAGAGTATCTTTCACTAAAATTAACAAAAAAGTTGCTTGGTGATAAAAGCTATTTTAGAAAAATAAATGGAAAATTTAACGCACTAAATAACGTAAAACTGACTGGATTTAAAAGTATCGAAAAAAATTCAGATTATGGCGACAGAGAACTATATGTATACACTTATGCTCCTATTATTTGGTTAGCTATTGAAAAAGAGATAGGAGAGGAAAATATGTGGCTGTGGCTTAATAAAATGCTCACAATCGAAACAGAAAAAACCAACTATAAATTTATGATAGAAACTTTGGCTAGTGTATTGAATGACGATAATAAGTTAACTTTTTTAGTTGAAAATTATTTCTCAAATGAATATGCGATAAACAGAGCCAAGGTATTACTTAAAGAAATATAAACAAGCAACACTTAACTTATTTCCTATATCTACACAGGTGATAACATTATATTTACCATATAAAAACTCTTATCCATTCAATTACAACTTCGGCTGCTTATGGTACTGAGAAGTCATGCCAATACAATGATGTGAACGACCGCTATGTGGCGGAATTGCAGGTTAAAGCTTAGTGAAGCGAAATAAATCGTGAGATAAAAAATGAGAATAATTAACAAACTGTTGGTTTGCTACATAATTTTGATGTCGCCAATAAATGGTTATGCACAGGATGATACAGTTAGTGTTTCGGATGTAGATTTCATTCACTATCATGCTGAACTGGAGCCAAATTTTAAAGAAAAATCATTAAAAGGAACTGTAAAGGTAAAGTTTGTACCTAGAACACAGAAACTAAGAAACCTTACTTTTTCAGCTAAATATAAACAAATAAAGTCAGTTTATATTGATGGGAAGGTTGCGCAATATTTGTTATCTGATGAGCAGTTAACTGTAAACTTTCAACAAGAACTGGAAATCAATCGAAATTATTCACTCAAGGTAGAATATTCCGCAACCCCGAAGCGGGGCATGAAATTTTATGATGATCACATTTTCACTGTTTATCATACGAAAAACTGGTTAGTTTCACACAATAATATTTCAGACAAATCAACGTTTGACCTTGTATTAACACATGACGCTAATATGACAACCGTTGGTAATGGTCGTTTAGTTTCTCGTAAAGTGTTAGAAAACAACAAAGTAATCTCTCATTGGCAACAAGATATGTCAATGCCTTTATATACCTTTGGTTTTGCCATTGGAAAATTAGAAACGCTAACGATAAAAACAAACAGTGCAGATATCGTAGTTTTATATAGAGCAGAGCATAGTTCAGGACTAACACCAAAGTTAATTAAAGAAGCGTTTGCAGATGTTGCGGATATGTTGTCTTTTTATGAGAGTAAAGCAGGTTTTTCTCTAAATCAGAATAGTTATAATTATGTTGTCGTTGATGGGTATATGGCACAAGAAGCGTCAGGGTTCAGTCTTGTTGGTGAAAAATTTGTTCATACGGTTTTAGAAGATGAAAATGAAAATTGGTTCATTGCACATGAATTAGCTCATGAGTGGTGGGGAAATAGTGTCACATGTGCCAATTTCTCACATTTCTGGCTTAATGAAGGACTAGTACAATTTTTAGTGGCTGTGTATAAGCAGCATTTATTCGGTGAACAAGCCTATAAAAATGAATTAAATGTTGCTGTTCGTAGAGTTGAGCGGGCTGTAAAGGAAAATAGGGTTGCACCAGTTGCTTTTCATGATGAAATAGAAGAACAAGAAATAAATAGAACTATGGCTTATAGCAAAGGCGCATTAGTTTTTTATATGCTCAGAGAGAAACTAGGAGATGAATTTTTTTGGAAGGCACTAAAACAATATACCCAAACGTATAAGAATAAATCAGTCACCACTCAAAATTTAAAATTTACTATTGAACAAATCTCGGGTACTGACCTTACTCATTTTTTTGATAAATGGGTATATGGTCAAGAAATACCAAACTTAAATTTATAACGTAGGAATAAGAAATAATAATGAATAAACGTAGTTTTAGAAAGTTGATGGCTTTATGTTTGGTGTTATCTGTAAATTGCAGTTTAGCTAATACTGTAGATAATCGCAGCTTTGAGATAAAAAATTCTGAAATTCTTACTATTGAATCAAAGGTTTTAGGAAGAAAATATGACCTTAATATTAAAATTCCTCGTGATTATTTTAAGAAAGAGAATAAATCTAAAAAATACCCTGTCCTATACCTAAACGATGCCCCCCATACGTTTAAAGTTGCAGCAGGTGTGACGCACTTTCCAAGTATGGATAGAGCAATAGTTGTCGGAATATCTTTCGCACATGGGGAAAATGGTCAATATAGTAGAGTGAGGGATCTTACCCCTGAAATTGATGAAAGTTGGACAAAATATAAAACGGGTGGCGCACCTAAATATTTAGAGTTCATTGAGCATGAAGTATTTGCTTTTGTAGAAAACAATTATCGTATTAATGTAAATCAACGGATACTCGCAGGTCACTCCCTCGGAGGTTCATTTGGGGTATGGGTTTTATTGACAAAGCCAGAACTTTTTTCCAGCTACATTTTGACCAGTCCTTCTCTTTGGTATAAGAATGACTGGATTTTTGACTTAGAAGAAAAATATTTTAACAATCATACTTCATTAAACGCAAAAGTATATATAGCTACTGGTGCTTTAGAAACCTTAGATAATGGAATGCGTAATGATATGGTTGATGGTCATGTGAAGTTCTTAAAACGTTTACATTCTCGCAATTACCAAGGAATAACCATAAAAGACGAAATTGTTGATGGGACAGACCATTACTCAACATTTCCTGTCGGGCTAGCAAAAGGTTTAATGTTTATTTATAAATATTTATAGTCTATGCCAATTAAATTACTTGAACGTCTGCTTTCGTATCAAAGCCGACTGTGGTGGTGTCAAAAAATTTTACAATATTCCTTTCTAAAAATGAGTGTGTATTTTTATAGTGTTGAGATTACAGGATATATTTAGGCTGGTATGGTTGTGCTTTTATATGGTTAGACATGTTTCACATAAAATTAATAGAATATGTAGAGTTAAATTAATAATGTTATAATGCGCTCAATTACACGATATTTAGCAATAGAGTTTTAAATGACAGTTCAGCAATTCAATCCAAAGCAAACTACAACATTAGAGTCACCTTCCAAGATTTTACAAGAAAATGCAGTCAATAATGAACAGATAATTCTAGAAAAATCAACAGGTAGCAAAAGGGTTGGTTTTGTTAGCCTCGGCTGTCCGAAAAACTTGGTGGATTCAGAGCGAATTCTTACTGAGCTACGTACACAAGGGTATGAAGTGATCAATAGTTATGATGATGCGGCTCTGGTTATTGTCAATACCTGTGGCTTTATCGACAGTGCGGTAGAAGAATCACTGGCGACGATTAAAGAAGCGTTGGAAGAAAACGGTAAGGTATTAGTTACCGGGTGTTTAGGCTCAAAAGAAAATGAAATTCGTGAAATTCACCCGAATGTTCTAGGTATTACTGGCCCCCATTCCTATGATGAAGTGTTAAAGCAAGTACGTGAACACGTAGCCAAACCTGAGCATAACCCACATGTTGATTTAGTACCTGATCACGGCGTGAAACTCACGCCTAAACATTATGCTTATTTGAAAGTTTCTGAAGGTTGCGACCATAAATGTAGCTTCTGCATTATTCCATCAATGCGTGGTAAGCTAGATTCTCGCCCCGTTGGAGATGTACTTGGGGAAGCAAAGCGTTTAGCTAATGCTGGCGTAAAAGAGTTATTAGTTATCTCTCAAGATACTTCTGCTTATGGTGTTGATGTGAAGCATAAAACAGATTTTTGGGATGGCATGCCAGTTAAAACCTCAATGCTAGCTTTGTGTCAGCAATTGGCAAAGCAGGGCATTTGGGTACGTATGCATTACGTTTACCCTTACCCGCATGTTGATGATGTTATTCCGTTAATGGCAAGTGGTGCAATACTGCCGTATTTAGATATTCCTTTTCAACATGCCAATAAACGCATACTAAAATTAATGAAACGTCCTGGTAGCTCAGATAGAGTATTAGAGCGTATTGCTAAATGGCGAGAAGTTTGTCCAGAACTCGTGATTCGTTCAACCTTTATTGTTGGCTTCCCTGGTGAAACAGAAGAAGAGTTCCAAGAGTTATTAGACTTTTTAGCAGAGGCACAGCTAGACAGAGTAGGCTGCTTTAAATACTCAGATGTTGATGGTGCAACAGCAAATGAATTGCCTGACCATATTGATGAATCCGTAAAAAAAGAAAGACTTCAGCGCTTTATGGCAGTACAAGCT
>JASMAS010000040.1 GCA_030754235.1 Litorilituus sp. | reverse complement strand
CGGTTCAAAGATCACATGGGTGATACCATCACGGTAGGGTGTTTTAAGTTGGTAACGAATTTTCCCGTAAGTCGTTATTGCCAACCTTTTTTCTGATACTGCAGAGCGGGTAATATAACGGCAAACTCTTTCGAGTTTATTTCTATCCTGAGCATTACTCATTACACCCAAATGAAGATTGAACCCTGCTACATTGGCGATACGGTCTGATTCAACACCTTGGTCTATCTTAGGAGCAATGGTTTGCAGCGTAAATACCTTTCGTCCCTGCTGTGAACCTGTCGCTAGTCGGTAGCTAATTGAATACCTGTACCGCTAAGCTAAGACTTCTTTGTTTCCTTAATCGTTTTTTTAGTTGCCGCTTTGGCTTTTTCTGGGTTTTTATCTTTTATTGTAGGAACTACTGCGGCAATATTATTCTGTGGAATAATTAGTAATTTTTCTTGCTTGTTGTCGTAAATAAATAAGTTTCGAGAGGTTGACGTTACTATTTGAACATCGGTTAGTAGTATGGCTTTCTTTTGCTGAATAGGATCATTTAGCGATAGTGAGTAACTCTGTGTTTTTTTATCTTGTATGCTTTTACTGTGGTTGTGCGCTAATTCAGCTGAAAATGAACAAAGCACCAGAAATATTACTGTAAAAAGGAAGTAACTTGGATTTAATAAATATATAGGATAAGTAGATCCGTGATAAATTTTTTTCCAAAGAGTCGGTTTTTTAGGATCTGGTATACGTTTTAGTTCCCAATTATAACCAATAACCACAACACTCAGAAATATAGTGTACATAATTACAAGGATAGGGTTAGTCACAAGCGCTAATAAAAAATCACTGAGCTCAATATGATGAAAGGCATTAATTGAAAATTTGTTGAGTAAAGTTGCTAAATAAACAACACCGGAAAAGCTACCTAGTAAATACAATACCGTGAGAAATATGCCAGGGTTGTGTTTAATATAGTCCTTAATTGCATGTAAGTCGCTGTGCAACTTTGAGTAATATTTGTTAGCGGCTTCTAAAATCATTGTCATTGTCTTTACCAAATACTGTTACTTAAAACCTTGTCACTCTTCTTCACTAGTCACTTTCAAAGCCCTATTGCACAAAACTCTATTGTATAAAGCTAAGAGCACAGGTTAATTTACTGAAATGTAGTTGTTTTATTTTAGTTAATGATACGTTATGGCGGCAGTCGATGTAAATAAATTTTATGATGAAGTATTGATGAGGGCACGGCTAGCTATAAGAATATCAATCAATTAACGGGGCGTTGTTGATTAAAAATTGAACCTTTAGTAATTCTTGCGATCAGAACATTTAACATAACACTACAAGAATTATCTGATGGGAAAAGTAAAGAACAAAATCACTCATTGGTGTTAACACAAAATCACTAATTGGTCACAATAAAATCAGACACTAACTCAACGCGGCTCGATTACTTTCTGGATTGATGAATCTGCTAAAAAGGCATGGCATTGGCGTGAACATCACGGTAATCGAGGGCGAGGGTTTGAATTCTCTGATGTAGCTATTGAAAATGCACTCATTGTAAAAGGTGTTTTTTCTTTACCATTGAGTTAACAGCTAAATCAAAATTTTGGAGCCTGTAAATTTTGTTGTAGGCCCTGCTTCGCAGGAAGTAGAGCCAAAACTATTTTTTCATTGCTGCGCTATATCAGTCTTCCGCTTTCTATTTAAATTCACACAAATGTTAAGTTATACAGACACCACAATGTAGTTTACGTGCTTTACAGATATATCGTCCTTGAAGAATTAATCAATGGTGTAAATTGAAAAAGAACTCTGTTTTTCTAGGTGTGTTCTTGATTATATATTTCTCTGTCTCATCAATATTTTTACCTTTAGCATATCCAGTACGGTTTGAGACATGTTGAATGTGCGTATCAACAGCAATAAAGTCTCTACCTTCATTATTTTTTAGCCTAGTGTTTATTGTACTACTTCTTCTTTTTAACTTTATCTTTTGTTACTTCATTGATAAAGCTTCTACGTCCGTATTGACGAGTTATAATACACTTATCTAAGTTAAAGCCTCTTGCTGGGCAATACTCACGGCCATAATAAATTATTTGCAGATGTAAATCGTTCCATCTTTCCTTAGGAAACAGACGCTTTCCATCACGTTCTGTTTGTTCGACACTTTTACCGTTTGTCAGTCCCCAGCGGTACATTAACCGGTGTATGTGGGTATCAACAGGAAAGGCTGGAACATTAAAAGCTTGGGCCATTACTACTGACGCTGTTTTATGCCCAACACTTGGCATGGCTTCAAGCGCTTCAAAACTTTGAGGCACTTCTCCGTTGTGTTGTTTGATGATCATATCGGATAAATGCCAAATACCTTTAGATTTCATCGGTGATAAACCACATGGCTTTATGATTTCTTTGATTTCATCAATGGTCATTTTCACCATGTCATAAGGGTTATCAGCACGTGAAAAAAGATTAGGCGTAATTTGATTAACACGCTCATCAGTACATTGAGCTGACAATAGAACAGCAATTAATAAGGTATACGGATCTTTGTGATCTAACGGAATAGGAACTTCTGGATACAGTTCATCAAGGATATCGATAATCGCTTGTACTTTGTCTTTTTTTGAAATAGTGGTACTCATGCCGCACATCCTAAAATGTATCTACTTTCATTGTTTTTTAGCCAACCAAAAGCAGTATTAAGTACTACATTAGCTGTTTTTCTACCAACACCGGGCAAAGCTTCAAGCTCTGCTCGGTTCTGTGGGACTTCGCCATTGTGTAAATCTATCAACATTTGACAGGTTTTAAGGGTGTTTTTAGCTTTAGAGTTAAATAGGCTAATAGTTTTTATGTAAGATGTTAAGTTGTCTAAACCTAAGTCAAGAATTGCTTGTGGTGTATTTGCAATAGGGTAGAGCTTTGCGGTTGCTTTATTTACCCTAACATCAGTTGCTTGAGCTGATAATAACACGGCAATTAATAACTCAAATGGTGTGGTAAAATTTAATTTGGTTGTTGGGGTTGGGTTCTCATCTCGTAATCGAATTAGTATGGCTAAACGTTTTGCTTTATTCATCAAAAAACCTTATCAAAAGAGAGGGCAAATACATTAAGAGTCAAAGTTTACTCTTACCCTTTCAATTATTTGCTCTGTTGCTTTGGGGTGACGCGCTTTTAAGTTGGCGTCAATGGTATTTTTTAATGCAATAATAAAACCCATAGCGATAAATGCGCCAGGAGGAAGAATAGCTAATAAAAATTGACTCTCTAATGGATAAACTTCTATGCGTAGTACGCTAGCCCATTCACCTAATAGTAGGTTAGCGCCATCAAATAAAGTCCCTTGGCCTAAAATTTCACGTATAGCACCTAATACTACAAGCACTAAGGTAAATCCCAAGCCCATCATTAGACCGTCAAAACTGGCTTGTTTGATTGGATTTTTGGACGCGTAAGCTTCAGCCCGGCCTATAATGGCGCAGTTGGTGACGATTAAAGGCAAAAAAATACCTAAAGATTGATAGATGCCAAAGGTATAGGCATTCATTATTAATTGTACACATGTCACAAATGCAGCAATAATTAAGACAAAAATAGGAATACGAATTTCTTTAGGGATCCACTGTCGTATTGCTGAAACTGTGGCGTTTGAGCAAATAAGTACTAATAAAGTCGCTAAGCCTAACCCTAAAGCATTGGTTACGGTTGCCGTTACCGCAAGTAGCGGGCAAAGACCTAATAGTTGAACCAGCCCCGGATTGTTTTTCCACAAACCTTGTACGGCCAATTCTTTAAACTCTTTATGTAGCTCGGCTTTTACTTGTGCTTTTTCTTCTTGCTTTGCTATTTCATCACCAGCTTGTTCAGGCGAGAGCGCTTCATTATTTGTCATCGCTTTCCTCACTTGGGGTACTTAGTTGCTCAGGTTCCACATTACATGCATTGATTTTGGTTAATAGCTCTTGTTTATGTTGTTGAAAATACAAAACCGTTTTTTCAATGACTTGCACGACCGCTCTCGGTGTTATTGTTGCGCCAGTAAATTGATCAAACATGCCATTATCTTTAGTTACTGCCCAACGACTGTCATGATCAGAAAGCACTTTTTTGCCGCTAAAGCTCAAAATCCAGTCACTCTTACGCAACTCTATTTTGTCGCCGAGTCCAGGCGTTTCTTTGTGACGTAGAACGCGAACACCGCTAATACTGTCATCTATATTATTAATGGCAACAATGAGGTCAATATTGCCATTGTATCCATTAGTTGCAGTGGCTGTCATGGCAACGGCAATAACATTATCCGCATTACGAGCGATATACGCTGTTTGAATAATATCATTTTTTTGATCATCTAAACGAAAGTTAACACACTCTTTGGTAATGTCATTATTGTAACGTTTAGGTTCAATAATACTATGTAAAGTTTTTAGCAGCTGCTGCTGGGCTTGTGCTTTAATTTGATCTTTGGTCAGTTCATTAATTAAGCCGACAATAGCCGTACAAGCAATAGCAAACAAGGCTAAAACTTGACTGTTTTTTTGTATCGCTAAGCGAAAAATGCTTTGCTCTTTTGTCGTTTTTTTACTTTGCTCAAGAGGTTTGTCCATCATTTTACCTCCCTTGAGTTTGCTATGTTTAATTGATGACCATAGGTGCGTGGTCGGGTGTATTGGTCAATGAGTGGTGCGGCCATATTACAAAGTAAAACGGCAAAAGCAACACCATCAGGATAGCCACCAAAATCACGAATAACATAAACAAGCAAGCCAGCTAATAAACCAAAGATTACGCGGCCTTTAACACTGGTCGCTCCAGAAACGGGGTCTGTTAAAATAAAGAAAGCACCTAGCATACAGCCACCACTTAGCCAGTGAAACATCGTAGAGGCGCTATTGTCAGGGTTTATGCTATAAGCAACAAAGGTACATATTAATAAACTTGCTAAAAAGCTGATGGGGGTTTGCCATGGTATTGTTTTTTTGTAAATTAACAATAGACCACCTACTAAAAATGCAGTGTTTATCCATTCCCAACCTAAAGAAAAATGTGAACCAAACACTTGATTTTTAACTGTTTCATAAACCGTTAGCCCCAAGCCAATATTAGTTTTTAGGGTATCTAACGGTGTAGCCATGGTAAAACCATCAATATTAGTACGCAGTTGTTCAACAGAGTAACCTTCGCTAGTAAATCCTGTCAAAATGGTACTTAGCGTATTAGGCAAGTTTAAATCTATTGCCATTAAACTTAGTGGTGGTTGCCATGAGGTCATTTGTACTGGAAATGAAATCAACAACATCACGTAACCTGCCATTGCAGGATTAAAGGGGTTGTGTCCCAACCCGCCATAGAGTTGTTTCACTACGATAATGGCAAAAATTGCTCCGATAACGGATACCCACCATGGAGCAAGAGATGGTAAGCAAAGACCTAATAAAATGGCGGTAAGTATGGCACTCCCATCAAAAAGTTGTGAGGATATTTTTGGTTTATTGGCTCCAGACGTTTTATTCTTGCTTTTATTACGTAAAGATAAAACAAAAAATTCAGCTAATAATGCCGTAACCACAGCGAACATAATATGAATTAAATTACCCCAACCAAAAAAGTACCACTGGGCAAATACGCCGGGCACTAACGCATATATTACCGTTCGCATTAGCGCTGATGTTTGTGCTTGGTTATGAGCATGAGGGGAGCTTGCTATCCAAAAAGCCATAATTATTTTGCTTCTTCATTAGTTGGTTGGGATGATGTTTTAGGTGTTTTTTTTGTTTTGGCCTTTGCTTTAGCTTTTTCTTTTGCTTTGGCAACCGCGGCAGCAATGCTGACTTTTTTCTCATCAGTATTATCTTGTTCTTTTGCCGGTTGTTGTCGCCCTTTTAATTTTGTATTGCTTGTTTGCTCTTTGATCTCTGTTTTTGGTGAATCAATATTTTCTTGTTTTGCTAGCCTCTTTGCTTTTGCTCTAGCAATAGCGGCTTTAACGTGTGCTTTTTCGTCTGAGTCAGAAGTCTCGCTTGTTTGCTCTTTGGTCGCGCTCTTTGGTAAATCAATATTTTCTTGTTTTGCTAGCCTTTTTGCTTTTGCTCTAGCGACAGCGGCTTTAACGTGTGCTTTATCATCTAACTCCGCATTGTTTTTTTGTTTAATATTAATGGCTTCAGGTAAATCAGCATTATTGTTTTCTACATTTTTCTTGGCTTTAACTCGTGCAAGCGCAGCCGCTACCGCTGATTTTGCAGCATTTGCTTCAGGTGTTTTTTTATTCATTGCGGCTTTTCGGGCAGCAGCCGCTTTTTTATGCTTTTCTTCTCGAGCTATTTTTTCTCTTTCTAAGCGAAGCTTTCGCGCTTCAAAACGTTCTTTGGCTTGCTCTGATTTTACATTTAGCAATTGTTGTTGGCGAATTTCAGCTTTTGCAATACGGTAGTATTGCACTAGAGGAATTTGACTAGGACAAACATAAGCACAGGCACCACAGTCAATACAGTCAAATAAGTTTAATTTGGTTAATTGTTGGTGGTCTTTGGCCTTAGCACTCCATTGTAATTCTTGAGGTAATAATTGACTTGGGCAAACATCAGCACATTGACCGCAACGTACACACTCTACTTCATTATTATTGTTGTCAAAGGCACTTGGCATTTCAGCTCTACTGGGCGCTAATATACAATTACTGGTTTTTACAATAGGGACTTGTTCGTTCAAAATGCTAAATCCCATCATAGGACCGCCCATAATGACAGATGGGGTGGTCTTTTGGGGATGAGAAGTTTGTCGTGCCGTTGCTTGATTGCTAAAACCTGATTGTTCAAGCAAGTAGTTAACAGGTGTACCTAATAATGCCCAAACATTTTGTGGTTTTTTTAGTGCTTTACCTGTTAAGGTGACAACACGTCGTATCAGAGGAGTATCATTGATAACCGCATCACTAATGGCAAAACAAGTTGCTACATTTTGTACAATAATCCCTAAGTTAATAGGTAAGGTACCACTGCTAACTTCTTGACCTGTTAATAGTTTAATAAGTTGTTTTTCGCCACCACTGGGATACTTGGTCGGTAATATACACACATGTATTTTTTCATTGCTCAGTGTTGCTTGCTGCAAAGCTTTTATCGCTTGAGGCTTATTATCTTCAATGCCAATTAAAATAAAAGCGGGATTGAGTAATTGATCAAGTATTTTAATACCATCAATAATTGCTGCGCTATGCTCACGCATTAATAAGTCATCAGCAGTGATATAGGGTTCACATTCGGCGGCATTGATGATTAAAAAATTGATATCTGGCTTAGTATTAACTTTTATCTGGGTTGGAAAACCAGCACCACCCATTCCTGCAATACCCGCATCTGCTATTTTTCGAATAATTTGCTGATGGCTTAGTTGGGTGTAATCTGTACAAATTTCACGTGCTCGCCATGTATCATCACCGTCGACATCGATAAATACGCACAGTTCTCTTAACCCTGAAGGGTGAGCTATTACGGATTTTTCTATGGCTGTTACCGTTCCACTTGTTGGTGCATGTATTGGTACCATCATAGCATTTGAGCTTTGTGTTAATCGTTGACCTTTTAAAACTTTATCGCCGACCTTAACAATTAAATCGCCTTGGCGGCCAATATGCTGTTGCAAGGGAAGAATAAGTTGTTTAGGTAAAGGTAAATTTCTTATAGGTTTTGCACTGGTGAGGTGCTTTTGCTCTGGGGGATGTATGCCGCCATGAAAATGCCAGAATTTACCTTGAGATATGCGATGAATAATTGATTCCATTAAGCCTCCTAATTTATCTGCTTAATAGCAATCTTGGTTAAATTCCACTGCCAATTCTGAGTTGTTTCAGGAGTTGGACGCATTTCAATACAATCTACCGGACAAGGAGCCACACATAAATCACACCCTGTACACTCATCACTAATGATGGTGTGCATTTGTTTGGCAGCACCTATAATGGCATCAACAGGGCAGGCTTGGATACACTTAGTGCAACCTATACAGTCTTCCTCAATAATGAAGGCAACTTTAGGCCCAGTATCTTCTTCATGATTTTCATCCAGCGGCTCTACATCAACACCAAGTAAATCGGCAATTTTTTTAATGGTATCTTCACCACCAGGGGCACATTTATTAATAGCTTCACCATTGGCTACTGCTTCAGCATAAGGCTTACAACCAGGGTAACCACATTGGCCACATTGGGTTTGCGGTAGTAAAGCATCAAGTTGCTCAACAATTGGATCACCTTCAACGTGATAACGCACTGAAGCGTAACCAAGTAGGGCTCCAAAAATAGCGGCTATAGCACCTAAAACAAGTATGGCAATAAATATATTTATCATATTATTAACAGCACCTACAGCTTAACTAAGCCACTAAAGCCCATAAAAGCAAGCGACATTAAACCGGCAGTTATCATTGCAATAGCCGCGCCTTTAAACGGAGTAGGTACATCAGCATTCGCAAGTTTTTCTCTCATTGCTGAGAACATGACCAATACTAATGAAAAACCTGCCGCAGCACCAAAGCCATAAGTGATCGATTCGAAGAAGTTATGTTGTAATCTTAGGTTGAGCAAGGCAACCCCAAGTACCGCACAATTTGTTGTGATAAGGGGGAGAAATATTCCCAAAAGCCTGTAAAGACTGGCACTGGTTTTATGAACCACCATTTCAGTAAATTGTACCACTACAGCAATAACTAGAATGAAGCTCATGGTGGTTAAATATTCAAGGTTAAGTGGCGCCAGAAGATAGTTGGTGACAAGATAACTGAGTAATGAGGCTAAGGTCATTACAAAGGTGGTGGCAAATGACATACCTATGGCGGTTTCTGTGCGAGATGATACCCCCATAAAAGGGCATAAACCTAAAAACTGAACTAGAACAAAGTTATTCACTAGCACAGTGCCAATAAGCAGCAGTATATAATCAGTCATTTACTTAATAAGTCAGGACGTTATTAACATTTGCGGTATTATCCTTTTTTTTATTACATATAACAACACTACAGTGAATAGGGATAACCTTTTTTGTTTGTAATAAATGAAAAAAACAAACATTTAATAGCTGTACGGTTTTTATGATGAATTGTTTTATGCCGTTAATGTTTATAATGGCATTGGCTTGCCTATATAAAAACCTTGGCATCCATCAATAAATATTTTTTCAAGGGTATGCTTTTCTTCTTGGCTCTCAACACTTTCTGCTAACACACTGATACTTAGTCTGTGAGCTAAATCAACCATTAAACGCAGGAAGTACTGGTTATTCTTATCGTCATCAATGTTACGGGTATAAGAGCTGTCCATTTTAATATAATCAGGGGTTAATTCTCTGAAAAATTTAAAGGAGGTCAACCCAACGCCAAATCGTTCAACTGTCACTCGGGCGCCAACACGATGCAGCATGTCAATAAGCCTTTTGCTCGTTTTGATATTTTGCTGTAGACCGTACTCGGTTATTTCAAAAATTAATCGTGGGGCAATTTGGGGTTCTCTTAATAGTTTGCGCTCAAGCCAAATCATAAAATGTTCATCGCTAATACTACGAGCACTGATGTTAATGCCAAAGCTGTGATCTAACATGTTCTTGTTGATAATTTCTTTTATTGTGGTGTCAATGATAAGTTTATCGATTATGGTAATTTTATCTAATTGTTCTGACATCGCAATAAATGACGTAGTAGGTAATACCTCATCATTAGCGTTAAGAAAACGCGCGAGCACCTCGCTATATACTTTACTGTTTCGACCTGTTGGTTGAATCGGTTGTAACAATAAAGTAACCCTTTGATTCTCGATTACACTGTCGATTTCTTGGCGCCAATTTTGATTGCCGTAATGGCTGCTATTTTGTTGGAAAATGTCGGTTTCTTTTTCTGAATACCAAGCGTTAGGGCTTTGGGTTTGAGCAATACTTACTCCTGTGTCAGCGAGTGCTAATAACTCTCCTAATGGTTTTGTTTTATCAAAAAAAACTAGTCCAGAGTAGGCAACGGAGTCAAGTTCTGAAGCTTGTTGATACTGATTGAAATGTGCAGTTAATGCTGATGTGAAATTTTCTGCTTGAGGTAATTTTATATTGGGCAAAATACATGAAAAATCAGAACTGTTTAGTCTAAATAACCTGCCATCAAGGTAGGTTGATATGACTTTTTTAATGATATTGCCGATGGCGCAAATATATTTATCACCCTCATTATAACCATGGATTTGATTAATAGTTTGTAGTTCAGAGCAACGAACAATCACTAATACGCCAAATTTAACAGGACTATCTTGCATGATTTGTTTTTCATGAAATTGTACAAAACGGTTACGGTTATCTAATTGAGTTAACTGGTCAACATAAGCTTCTTTTTCTAGATGAATGCTGTTCTCTAATTGTTGGTTCATCAGTTGTTTAATATCAGCAATACCTTGCTTTAATTCGGGGATTTCAACTATATTTTCACTAATGACTGGTTCATTCTCTTTGCTATTGTGGCTTTTGACTATGGCAAAATCTTTTTTGATTTGATTACTAATCATGTTAAAGACTTTTTTATGCCGTTTTGTGCTCATACTCGCGGCAAAAAAGATTAAAAAAGAAACTAAGGCCAGCAAGAGGAGGTTGACGTTTAATACCAGTCTTGATTCACGGGCAAAATTTAGTTGATAAGTTATGGTTAAGCCTTTGCTATTTATTATTTTAGGGGCAGGTAAAGTGAAAGGGATCACCAAGCCCGTGTTATTAATCTCATTGTTCAATATCTCGCCAGTACTATCACTTATTGTCAATATATTATAATGACTACTGTGTTTTAAAACGCTTGCTATTACTCCTGCTGTTTGGTGTGGCTCATGACTTATTGAGAGTTGCTTTGTTATGGTGTTAACAAGTTGTATGTGTTGATTATTCTTCTCTTCAAGCAACGAAGACAAAGTAACAATAGAGAAACAACCAGTAGTGAGAATAAATACCAGGGCTAAAAGAGCATTTCTAATTATAAGTTGACGAAAAGTATACATATTAAAATAAGTTACTCCGCAAAATAGCTGCACGAATAATAAATGAAGGGCGAATCTATTCTAGAGCAGCGACGTATTTATAAGTAAGTGCTATAGCACGATTGAATAAACTACATTAAATGATTGTAATGCATAAGTTAATTATTTGCATTATTTCATGCGTTATTTGAATTTTTTTAACTTAAAGCCTAATTATACTAACGATCAAGCTTGCGCTTATTCCGTACTCACTATATAATTCGTGCAGTTTTAATTAGCTGTGTTTAGCTTAATTAAATAAATGGCGAGATGTCACTGAGACAGTTAACTATTTACCTAGTTAAATGTTATTCTTGTTGTTTGTACCATATGGGTAAAGGCCTGATGGTACGGGGTCAGTGGAATAGGCCCCATCTTGGGGTTTTTTTGTTTATTAGTGTTTGTATTTTTAATGCTAATAGCAGTTCACAGCAAAAAAAATCGCTGGGCTATATGCCCTTTTTTTGTATCTGAAATTTATCTCTGCATGTATAGAGATAAACTTCATAGCGTTATTTTTAGATAAAAGAGGAAAAACGGTTGGCTAAATTTGAACAAAAATTAACTGATATGCTTCGTCCAGCAGTAGAAGAAACAGGTAAAGAATTATTAGGTGTTGAATTTATCAGTGCGGGTAATAATTCTATTTTACGTTTGTTTATTGATCATGAAAATGGCATTAATGTTGATGATTGTGCAGAAGTAAGCCGTCAAGTTGGCGCCATCTTAGATGTAGAAGACCCTATAAGTAGTGAATATAATTTAGAAGTTTCATCACCTGGACTAGATCGTCCTTTATTTGAATTATCACATTTTCAAGAGGTTGTTGGTGAAACTATCAATGTCAGGTTATCTATGCCTTTAAACGGTCGACGTAAATTTAAAGGCATTTTATCAGCTATTGAGAATGATACCTTAATAGTAGAAGTTGATAGTATTGATTATGAACTAGTAATTAGCAACGTTGATAAAGCAAATCTTGTTGCACAGCTCTAATCAGTACGAATATAGAGAAAATTAAAATAAACATTTTGAAACAATTAATAGAAATAGTTAATAAGGCTAAAAAGCATGAGTAAAGAGATATTACTGGTTGTTGATGCTGTATCAAATGAAAAGGCATTACCTAGAGAAAGTATTTTTGAAGCAATGGAAACGGCTCTAGAAACAGCAACCAAGAAAAAATACGAAGGAGACATTGCAGTACGTGTATGTATTGATCGTATTTCAGGTGAGTTTGATACATTTCGTCGCTGGTTAATAGTTGACAATAACGAAGAATCACCAATGGAAAACCCTTTTGCTGAAATAAGCTTAGCCGCTGCGCAATACGATAATCCAGAGTTAAATTTAGGTGATTATGTAGAAGAACAAATTGAATCAGTTAAATTTGACCGTGTAACCACGCAAACGGCTAAACAAGTTATTGTTCAAAAAATCCGTGAAGCAGAACGTGCTTTAGTGGTAGACGCATATCAAGAACAGTTGGGCGAATTAGTTACCGGTGTTGTTAAAAAGTCTAGTCGCGATAGTGTCATCCTAGATTTGGGTAATAATGCTGAAGCGATTATTTATCGTGATGACATGTTACCGCGTGAAAGCTTTCGTCCAGGTGATAGAGTACGTGGTTTACTTTATGAAATTAAACCTGAAGCCCGTGGTGCCCAGTTATTTGTTAGCCGCACTAAGCCAGAGATGCTAGTTGAGTTATTTCGTGTTGAAGTACCTGAAATTGGCGAGGAAATGTTAGAAATTAAAGGCGCAGCACGTGATCCTGGTTCTCGCGCAAAGATTGCTGTAAAAAGCAACGATAAGCGTATCGATCCTGTTGGTGCATGTGTTGGTATGCGTGGTTCACGTGTTCAAGCTGTTTCAGGCGAGTTAGGCGGTGAACGTGTTGATATCGTTTTATTCGATGATAATGTTGCACAATACGTAATTAACGCCATGGCACCAGCAGAAGTTGCTTCAATCATTGTTGATGAAGATAAAGGCACTATGGATATTGCTGTTGAAGAAAGTAATTTAGCCATGGCTATTGGTCGCAGTGGTCAGAACATTCGGTTAGCAAGTCAGTTAACGGGGTGGGAATTAAACGTAATGACTGTTGCAGATATGAAAGAAAAGCATCAGGCTGAAAATGACAAAGTACTAAACCTCTTTATTGAAAAATTAGATCTTGATGAAGACTTTGCAACGTTACTTGCAGAAGAAGGCTTTACTTCATTAGAGGAAATTGCCTATGTTCCTGTTGGTGAAATGCTAGAAATTGATGGTTTAACTGAAGAAATAATTGAAGAGCTTCGTGATCGTGCTAAAGAAGCGCTAACGACACAAGCATTAGCAAGTGAAGAAACTCTAGAAGGTGCTGAACCTGCTGAAGATTTACTTGCACTTGAAGGTTTAGAGCGTCATTTAGCTTTCGTATTAGCAAGTCGTGGTGTTTGCACACTAGAAGATTTAGCTGAGCAAGGCATTGATGAAATCAGTGATATAGAAGAATTAGATGAAACCAAAGCGGGTGAGCTAATAATGGCTGCACGTAACATTTGTTGGTTTAACGAAGAATAATTGCACCGGGAGAAAGTATAAATGGCAGATATAACTGTAGCAGAACTTGCCAATGAAATTGGTACACCGGTGGAGCGTTTAGTTAGCCAACTGGCTGATTCAGGCGTTAAAAAATCGGCGGCTGATGCAATTTCGCAAGACGAAAAAGAAGCTTTATTAGGCTACTTAAAAAAACAGCATGGTGATGATTCAGCAGCCAAGCCAAGCAAGTTAACTTTAAACCGTAAAACAAAGTCAACATTGACGATGGGACACGGCTCTAAAGCGAAATCTGTTAATGTAGAAGTACGTAAAAAACGTACCTATGTTAAGCGAAGTGAGTTAGAAGAAAAGCAAATGGCAGAAGCCGCAGCACAAGCAGAAGCGGAGGCCGCAGCAAAGGCTGAGGCCGAAGCAAAAGCAAAAGCTGAATTAGCCGCAAAAGAAGCTGAAAATGCCCGTGCAGCTGCTGCAGCAAAAGCAGAAGCAGAAGCTGAGCGTAAAGCTGTAGCCAAAGCAGAAGCGGCTGAAAAAGCGAAGCAGGCAGCAGCTGAAAAAGCTAAAAACGCTGAAAAAGCTGCACCAGTAAAAATTGAAGAAAGCGAAGAAGCAAAACAACTTCGTCTAGCGCAAGAAAAAGAAGCGGCAGCGAAAATTGAAGCGGAAGCGAAAGAAGCCGCTGAAGCGGCAAGAAAGTTAGCAGAAGAAAATGAAGCGCGTTGGAAAGCACAAGAAGAAGAGCGTAAAGCGAAAGAAAGAGAAGTTGTACACGTAACTTCTTCAAAATATGCTCAAGAAGCAGAAGATAAAATTGATGCTGCTGATGAAGGTGCTGGTCGCCGTCGGAAGAAGAAGAAAGGTGGCCAAGATAAAAATTCTAAGGCTGCTCGTCCTGCAAAAGGTCGCAAAACAACTCTTTCTGCGCCACAAAGTCTAAAGCATGGTTTTACTAAGCCTGTTGAAACAAAAGTACAAGATATCCGTATTGGTGAAACCATTTCAGTTGCTGAACTTGCTAATAAAATGGCGAAAAAAGGCGCAGAGGTTGTTAAGGTAATGTTTAAAATGGGGGCAATGGCAACCATTAACCAAGTTATCGACCAAGAAACCGCCGCTTTAGTAGCAGAAGAAATGGGCTTTAATGTAGTGTTAGTAAAAGAAAATGCACTTGAAGAAGCCGTGCTTGCTGATCGTGGTGACTCAGGCGATGCCATAACACGTGCGCCAGTGGTAACTATTATGGGTCACGTTGACCATGGTAAAACTTCACTGCTTGATCACATTCGTGAAGCAAAAGTAGCAGACGGTGAGGCAGGTGGTATTACTCAGCATATTGGCGCTTATCATGTTGAAACGGGTCATGGGATGATTACTTTCCTCGATACTCCTGGGCATGCTGCATTTACTGCTATGCGTTCTCGTGGTGCTAAAGCAACCGATATTGTCATCATTGTTGTTGCAGCAGATGATGGTGTTATGCCACAAACCATAGAAGCGATTCAGCATGCTAAAGCATCTGAGGCACCAATTATTATTGCTGTCAACAAAATGGATAAAGAAACAGCAGACCCTGATCGCGTAAAAACTGAATTATCTCAACACGATGTTATCCCTGAAGATTGGGGCGGTGATGTTCAGTTCTGTCATGTTTCAGCGAAAACAGGCTTAGGCATTGACGAATTACTTGATTCAATTTTGCTACAATCAGAAGTATTAGAATTAACTGCTGTTGTTGATAAAATGGCCAATGGTGTTGTGGTTGAGTCTAAACTAGATAAAGGCCGTGGTCCTGTTGCTACCGTACTAGTTCAAGAAGGTACATTAAACCAAGGTGATATTGTACTTTGTGGTTTAGAATACGGTCGTGTACGTGCAATGCGTGATGAGAATGGTAAGCCTATTCAGTCGGCTGGACCATCAATTCCAGTAGAAATACTTGGTTTAAGTGGTGTGCCACAATCGGGTGACGAAGCAACTGTAGTTAAAGATGAGAAGAAAGCGCGTGAAGTTGCGTTATATCGTCAAGGTAAATTCCGTGATGTTAAACTTGCTCGTCAACAAAAGTCTAAACTTGAAAACATGTTCTCTAACATGGCAGAAGGTGAAGTTAGCGAAGTTAATGTTGTCCTTAAATCTGACGTTCAAGGTTCACTTGAAGCAATTTCTGATTCATTATTAAAACTTTCTACAGAAGAAGTTAAAGTGAAAATTATTGGCTCAGGTGTTGGTGGTATTACTGAAACTGATGCAACCTTAGCTGCTGCTTCTAATGCTATTGTCGTTGGTTTTAATGTGCGTGCTGATGCTGCTGCGCGTAAAGTGATTGAATCTGAAAACATTGATTTACGTTATTACAGTGTAATCTACGCCTTAATTGACGAAGTGAAGCAAGCGATGAGTGGTATGCTTGCTCCTGAATTTAAACAAGAAATTATCGGTTTAGCTGAAGTACGTGATGTCTTTAAGTCACCTAAGATTGGCGCAATTGCTGGTTGTATGGTTACTGAAGGTACCATCAAGCGTAGCGCTCCAATTCGCGTCTTACGTGAAAACGTTGTTATTTACGAAGGTGAGCTTGAGTCACTACGTCGCTTTAAAGATGACGTACAAGAAGTTCGTAAAGGTACTGAGTGTGGTATCGGTGTTAAAAACTATAATGATGTTCGTGTTGGCGACCAGATCGAAGTTTTTGAAACAGTAGAAATTAAACGAAGCCTGTAACGTTATATTTTTGCTAATTTCCCCGATAACAGCACCGCAAGTGCTCACAAATTTGTCGGGAAAGAATTTGAACATCGTAAGGTGACCCTTAGGGGGAGTACAGGACGTACAGAGTATTGACACTTGTCAACTCCGTACTCCTCTTTGCTCTTGAAGAAATTAGCTTTAATCTAAAGCAACAGGTTGTAGATTAGTTTACTACAATAATATCAAAGGGACTGATGTCCCTTTTTTATTAAAAGAATGAAGAAAAGAGAAAAGTTATGGCTAGAGAATATGCCCGTACTGACCGAGTAGGTCAGCAAATCCAAAAAGAAATTGCGGTTATTTTAATGCGTGAAATTAAAGATCCACGCTTAAGTATGACCACAGTGTCTGCGGTTGAAGTAACCCGTGATTTAGCTTACGCGAAAGTGTTTGTTACTTTTTTTAATGATAAGGAAGATGAAATTAAAGCTTCACTTGAAGTGTTAACGGAAGCTGAAGGCTATATTCGCTCCTTATTAGCAAAACGTTTAAGAGCTCGTATCATGCCTCACTTGCGCTTTGTTTATGATAAATCTATGGTAGAAGGTGTTCGCATGAGTACCCTGGTTGATCAAGCCATTGCCAGTGATAAACCTGCTGATAGTAATAGCGAAGAAGATCAGGGCGAATAAAGTATGGCAAAACGAAGAAAAGGTCGCCCGATAAATGGTGTTTTATTATTAGATAAACCTTATGAGATGTCGTCTAATCATGCATTGCAAGCGGTGAAAAGACTTTATTTTGCACAAAAGGCAGGACACACTGGTGCGTTAGATCCGCTCGCTACCGGTATGTTGCCAATATGTCTAGGTGAGGGCACTAAATTTTCACAGTTTTTACTTGATACCGATAAAACCTATCAAGTTACGGCAAAACTTGGTATTCGTACTACCACCAGTGATGCTGATGGTGACATTGTTAGCGAAAAATCAGTTGATGTTTCAGCAGAGCAATTAGCCTTGGCTCTCGATCGTTTTCGAGGAACCACTAAACAAGTTCCCTCAATGTACTCAGCCTTGAAATATCAAGGCCAACCACTTTATAAATACGCCCGAGAGGGTATCGAAGTACCCCGTGAATCACGAGATATTACCGTTTTTTCACTTGAGTTATTACGCTTTGAGCATGATGAAGTAGAGCTGAAAATTCATGTTTCAAAAGGGACATATATTCGTACTATTGTTGATGATTTAGGTGAAATGCTGGGCTGTGGAGCCTACGTTGCCGATCTTAGGCGTTTAGCGGTTGGTAGTTACCCTATTGAAAAAATGGTAACTTTAGCACATATTGAGGACTTGCTTGAACAAGCTAAGTCACAAGATATTGCTCCATCAGAGTTATTAGACCCATTACTTTTACCCATGCAAAGTGCCGTTGTTGGTATGCCAGCGGTATATGTAGATGACATGTCTGCCAACTTTTTGCGTAACGGTAACCCTGTGCAGGCTTACAAAGCGCCAATGCACGGAAATGTTCAGGTTTATATTGGTGAAGATGAACATGATAACAGCGCCGAGTTTATTGGTGTGGGTATTATCAATGATGACGGACAAGTCGCGCCAAAGCGTATTGTGGTTGCGTGAAAAATAGCTCACTTTTAGTTGCATTTTAACTGCACCCTGATAGAATACGCGCTCTTTCGTTACCTTGGCTGAATTAGTGTTTGGCTTAGGTAGAATTTTATTAACTTAAAAATCTTTTTAAATTAGATGGATAAGTTTAAACACTAAGGATTTATTATGTCTTTAAACGCTGCTCAAAAAGCTGCTATCGTTGCAGAATACGCTCAACAAGAAGGTGATACAGGTTCTCCTGAAGTACAGGTTGCTTTGTTAACTACACAAATCAACCACTTACAGGGTCACTTTAAAGATCACATCCATGATCATCATTCACGTCGTGGTTTGTTACGTATGGTTGCACAACGCCGTAAGTTACTTGATTATTTAAAAGGTAAAAATACTGACCGTTACACTGCATTAATCGGTAAGTTAGGTTTACGTCGTTAATAGTTTGTTTAATTAAACGAGCTAAAAAAGGAGCCTATGGCTCCTTTTTTGTTGTTAAAAGCCTATTCATTTTCATTGATGCTAGCAAATACTTTTCAGGTCAGTATAATATGCCTGCTTAATATTTTTGTCGCCAGTTACTTACAAAGTAAAGACAAATAATTAAACAACCAATAATCAATCAAACTGTATAATTTTTTATTCTATTTTTTACCTGTTATTATGTCGTAATGAATGAATAAAAAATTGTACAGATTGGTTAACAAGATTAATAAATATAAAATTCATAAAGTTAAGGAAATTAATTTGATGTTAAATCCAATTACTAAAAAATTTCAATTCGGTCAACATACCGTAACGCTTGAAACGGGCGCTATTGCACGTCAAGCATCTGCCGCTGTAATGGCTAGCATGGACGATACGTGTGTATTAGTATCCGTTGTTGCTAAAAAAGAAGCCGTACCTGGTCAAGATTTCTTCCCGTTAACAGTTAACTATCAAGAGCGTACTTATGCTGCAGGTAAAATTCCTGGTAGTTTCTTTAAGCGTGAAGGTCGTCCTTCAGAAGAAGAAACGCTTATTGCACGCTTAATTGACCGCCCAATACGCCCTTTATTTCCAGAAGGTTTTACTAACGAAGTACAGGTTATTATTACGGTTGTCTCAGTTAACCCTGAAATATCACCTGATATTATCTCATTAATCGGTACTTCTGCTGCACTTGCTATTTCAGGTGCACCATTTAATGGTCCAGTGGGTGCTGCCCGTGTTGGTTACACTGATGGTCAATATATTCTTAATCCGCTTCAATCGGAATTACCTACAAGTGAGTTAGACTTAGTTGTTTCAGGTACCGACTCTGCGGTACTTATGGTTGAATCAGAAGCGGATGTTTTATCTGAAGAAGTTATGCTTGGTGCAGTTGTTTATGGTCACGAGCAAATGCAAACAGCCATTACAGCAATCAATGAATTCAAAACAGAAGTCAATAACACTCCATGGGATTGGGTTGCTCCAGAAAAAAATGCTGATCTCGTTGCTAAAATTGCTGAACTAAGTGAAGCGCAAGTCAATGAAGCTTACCAAATTACTGAAAAAGCTGTCCGTTATGAAAAAATTGCAGAAATTCGTAACAGTGTTGTTGAACAACTACTTGAAGCAGATCAAGAGCTTAATGTTCAAGAAGCAAAAGACTTATTCCATGATTTAGAAAAAACAGTGGTTCGTGGACGTATAACTCAAGGGACTCCACGTATTGATGGTCGTGATCCTGAATCAATTCGTGCCTTAGATGTAATGACGGGTGTATTACCGCGTACTCACGGCTCAGCTGTATTCACGCGTGGTGAAACGCAAGCTTTAGTTACTGCAACTTTAGGTACACAACGAGACGCACAACGTTTAGATACGTTAATGGGCGAGAAAACAGATGCTTTCATGCTTCACTATAATTTCCCTCCATATTGTGTAGGTGAAACTGGTTTTGTTGGCTCTCCAAAGCGTCGTGAAATCGGTCATGGTCGATTAGCCAAACGTGGAATGTTAGCGGTAATGCCTACCATTGAAGAATTCCCATACGCTGTTCGCGTGGTATCTGAAATTACCGAATCAAATGGTTCATCGTCAATGGCTTCTGTTTGTGGTACTTCTTTAGCGCTCATGGATGCTGGTGTACCAATTAAAGCTTCTGTTGCAGGTATTGCGATGGGTCTAGTTAAAGAAGGTGACGATTTTGTTGTGCTTTCTGATATTTTAGGTGATGAAGATCACTTAGGAGATATGGACTTTAAAGTAGCCGGTACTACCGAAGGTATCACCGCTTTACAAATGGATATCAAGATTGAAGGTATCACGCAAGAAATCATGCAAATTGCCTTAAACCAAGCAAAAGCTGCTCGTACTCACATTTTATCGGTCATGGATGAAGCAATTGCAGGTCACAGAGAAGAAATTTCTGAATTTGCACCACGCATTCATACCATGAAAGTTAACCAAGATAAGATTCGTGACATCATTGGTAAAGGTGGCGCAACTATTCGTCAATTGACTGAAGAAACAGGTACAACTATTGAAATTGATGATGACGGTACAGTAAAAATTGCGGCCACCTCTGGTGAACAAGCTGAAGATGCAATTAACCGCATCAAAGCACTAACCGCTGAAATTGAAGTGGGTACACTTTACACCGGTAAAGTTGTGCGTATCGTTGATTTTGGTGCTTTTGTTAACGTATTACCAGGCAAGGATGGTTTAGTACATATTTCACAGATTTCAGAAGAGCGTGTTAACAATGTTAGTGACGTGTTATCTGAAGGCCAAGAAGTAAAAGTTAAAGTACTTGAAGTTGACCGTCAAGGTCGTGTTCGTTTAAGTATTAAAGAAGCTACTGAAAAGTCAGTTGAAGCTGCGCCGGAAGCTTCTGCTGAATAAAAATTTACTTTTTAATAGATAAAACCTGTTAAAAGGGGCCTTTTGGCTCCTTTTTTCTTGTGTTTTTAAGGAAGAATTCGAGTACAATCAAGTTATTGGATTTTTCCTGTGATGTTAGGATTGTTTAGTGAATTTATTTTTCAAAAAAGTGGTGCACCTTAGTTTAATTTACACGATATTATTAGTACAAGGTTGCGCAATAAGTAGTACTCATCAAGATTATTCTCAATCGTCAGGGCTTGAGCAGCTTATTATTGCTGAGCCAACACCGGTTAATTATAAAAGTGAAATAGCCATTGCTCGGTATTCTGATTTTTTAACACGGGCAACCTTAACAGATGAACAAACAGCGAAAGTACTATTTGATCGCGGTGTGTTATACGACAGTGTGGGCCTTAGAACCTTAGCAAGAATTGACTTTACTCAGGCACTTACACTCAATAATAGGCTTGTTGATGCCTATAACTTTCTTGGTATATATTTCACCCAAGTACGAGAATTTTCTCAAGCCTATGAAAAATTTGATTCTGTATTAGATTTAAAACCAAATCATGAGTATGCTCATTTAAATAGAGGGATTGCCCTTTATTATGGTGATAGACCCGACTTAGCAGCACTCGATTTTGCTACTTTTCATCATTCTAAGCAAAGCGACCCTTATCGATTAATATGGCTATATCTTGCTGAGTATCAAATAAATCCAGAATTAGCTAAAAATAACCTCACACAAAGAGCTAGTTTGATCAGTGAAAAGACATGGGCAAAACAAGTGGTTTACTTGTATTTAGGGGAGTTATCTCAAAAACAGTTTATTCGCAACTTAAGTCATGATGTCACTTCAAATAAAGTGCTAACAGACAGATTGTGTGAGGCGTATTTTTATTTAGGTAAATATAACCAAATGCAAGGCAGGCTTGGTGCTGCGATGAACTTCTTTAAGCTATCTATGGCGACAAATGTTTATGAATTTGTAGAGCATAGGTATGCTAAGTTAGAGCTAGATTTAATGCGTACGAAAAAAGTTACCTTACCTAAGGTCAATGAACCCAGTTAGTTATAAACACTATTTTATGTCACTTGATTGTTTAACCATAAAAGTTTACTAATGAATATACGGTTATATAACATGATTTTGATCGTTTGCATTGTCGTTGCAATTCCATCAAGCTCATTTTTTTTAACAGCGTTTTTAACTGAAAAAATAACTGAAAATAACTATAGCAAAGTTCAATTTAACTATGCATTAGGGAAAGATAACCAGTCAGCACTGGCCTCTGCTTGGAATAACAGTAAAGTGAACAGTAAACGCTGGTTTTATTTTGCTAGAAAGTTAGCAAAAACTGACGGTAATGCCGCCCATCAATTAGCGAATTATTATCAAAAGCAAAAGTTAAACGTTCAGGCTATTGCTTGGTATCAAAGGGCAATGCGACTTGGTTTTTCTCCCGCTTTTGTTGCTTTAGCTCAATTATATTTTGAGCAAAATAAGTTGGATAAAGTCGACAACGTACTGAGTTTATTATCTGAGGTTCAGGATGCATCAACAAGGGTTGAAGCAAAAATATTATCTATTCAACTGGCCATTCACCGTGGCAATATAGCCTATGTTCAGCAAGAACTCGCTGAGTCAAAAAAACTAATAAAAAGCACTCAACTTGGGCGCACGTTATTAAATAACATCAACAAATACCAAATTATTGCCCAACAAGAGATACAAGAAACAAGCACTCGTGTTAGCGAAAATCATCATTATTGTGCTAATAGTATACAGTTTTTTTCTACTAACCTTCGTCACTTAAAGCATATTGAACAATTAATCACTCAATTTAACCAACAAGCATTGGCTAAGTTTGTCTGTTTTCTTCCTGTTCGATATTTATCTATAGACTCATTGGAATGTTCATCAGACACCTCTAAAGCCATATCTTGTAACGAGCTTAAGTGGCAGGATTTTGCAGAGACAATAGACAGTCGGTTTGTTGCATTACTCTTACCTGAAGGAGGAGCTAATGTTCACTTGGGAGTCCTTTATATCGATGCTCAAGACGAACTTGATGTCTTAACTCATGAAATTAGCCATTTATTAGGCTTTGTCGATGAATATCCGTTAAAAAAAGAACATATAAAATGCCAGGCCGTACAATCACAGCCTTTTTCAGAAAATATTGCGGTTTTACCTGCTGTTTATCAAGGGCAACGAAATGAGGTGAGGGCACAGGTTTTAGCACAGTTATCATGGGCTGAAGCTATTAAGTCACATACACCCATTTTAAAACCTATAAAGCAAAATCAGCCAGTTAACAAACTATTGTGGCAACTAGGCACGCCCAAAGAATTTAGGCAGGAAGTTGGCGTTTTTTATGCACAAACTTGCGCTAAGGCTGTTAACCAAAAAGTAAAAAAGAAAGTGGAATTCATCGCGGTTAAGCCAATATATAATCCTACTAAAATGCAATATTTTTCGCTTGATTTTCCTTTAAGTTATTATGAAAACCTTGAGAAAAGTAAAGGCAAATACGTCATGCCAAGCTTTCATTACAATATTGCTTTGGCTCATTATCAAAATGGCGATACACAACAAGCGCAATATTGGCTCACCCAGTCACTAAAATGGGAAGAAAGAGAAGCAAGAAAGAATAATATTTTACAAGGCGTTTTTTAATTGGCTAGTAAAAATAAAGCTTAAGCTTTATAAACCGTGAGTGCTGTCAAAAAAAGAAATTGCCGAGGGTTCAGCCAAAGGGCTTAGGTTTTTTCATTCGTTGTTTTGTTATATTTCGTAGCTGGTGTTATTTGTTCCCCTTGTATCACCGATGCTATAGGCCACATAGTATAATTTGTAATATACCTATGTTCTATTGTGCACTTTCGATATTTATTGTCTATATCTTGTCTATTTTTAGTATAAATTTGTTGTGCTTTTGAAAACCAAGAATATAAGGGCATGTCATTCTTCCTTTGAATTAACTGAACCAACTGATGATGATAACTGAGTAATA
>JASMAS010000039.1 GCA_030754235.1 Litorilituus sp. | reverse complement strand
GCAAATTTCTTCAATAAAATAACACCAATTACATTCATAAATTAGTACGATTTATATAAGCTACAAGTTAAAAAATTAACTGTTCACAATACTAGCAGGTTTATTGCTTAAAAGAAGTAGATCTATTAAATAAAGTATGGGATTTCCAAGGTGCTGCAGCTCACAATGGTTCTGAACACCGTGTGTATTTCTAGAGAGGGTGCGAAAACATAATGCACTGATGAGGGGGGGAGTCATACGAGTGATAAAAAACAAATATATGGGACTTCCAAGGTGCCGCAGCTCACAATGGTCCTGAACACCGTGTGTTCAGGGCGGAAACATCATGCTAACCGTAGGCTTCCCGATACGTGCCGGGCTTGCACAATAGCCAGTAGTCAATTCCCTTAGGTAAAACTTATCGGCTCAGGGACGTAGTTCGCATACAAACACCCCAGAAGTTAACTTTATTATAGCTAAAATTAAGCAGGATTTAAGCGTTTTTTTACTGCTAAAAGCTAAGTGTTTTGTATTTAGACAATTTTTGCTGTCAACTTAAGCAGTTAAAGCAGGACATATTAACTATAATAAAACCTTAAGCCTGTTTGCTTTGCTTAGGCGTTAACGCTTGCTCAATGGTTGATTGCAGTAAGGCAATTTTTTCTTTGTTTTCTTCTTGCTCGGTTTTTAATTGTTGTTGAGCCTTTAACAATTCATTAGTCAAATTGAGTGCTGTCATTAATAAGGCTTGTTCAGGAGTAGCAATAGATTTGGTACTATTTGCTTTTTCTAAGCGCTCGCTCAACTCTGCCGCTGAACTAAGTAATGCACTTTCTTGCCCAATAGGGCAGGCAACTTTTAGTTTGCGATCTTCAATCGTTATTTCAACAGTACGTTGAGCCATTTGAGGGGGAATTCCATAATTTTAAGTTATATAGCAATTAGTTGCACTATAACTGCGCTGGTAACCTGTTGCAAGCAAATGAGAAGTAAATGCGTATTTTTCTATGATTTTTCATGTCTTTTATACACTGCAATGATAAGATAGTCACCATAGATTTCCTTCAAAATAGATGAGTCATATGACAAACCATTCCTCAGGGTCAAACAAAGTCGATTTTGCCAGCGCACAAGCGGTAATTACTACAGAAAATATTAAAGCGCATGCCAGTGAAATTCATGGTGTATTAACCGGCTTAGTTTGTGCCGGGTTTGAATTTGAAGATCAAGGTTATATATCCATGTTAAATGACATGTTCAATCAAGGTGATCATTTCCCTACAGCGGTTAAAAATACCATTAAAAAAATGTTTAGTGAACTTTGGACTGATATTTTAGATGATGCTTATACCTTTCAATTGCTCCTACCTGATGATGATGACTCTATTGTTGAACGTGGCCACGCACTAAGCTGTTGGGTGCAGGGGTTTAATTTAGGTTTTGGCTTGCAACAAAAAGACAGCCCAGTTACCTCAAGTGAGGTAAAAGAAGTGCTGACTGATTTTGCTGAAATTGCAAACCTTTCCGATGAAATGGAAGAAGATGAAGATACCGAACAGGCTTATTTTGAAATCAGTGAATATGTACGTATTTCATCGCTATTATGTTTTAGTGAACTAGGTTCGTTGCCAACTTCATCGGGCAAAGATGGTGCTAATGTAAGCGGTACGGTTCACTAGAGGTATTATAAAAATGAGTCAACTTCCCGGGATTGCTAGGCTTCCTATGAGTGAATTTGTAACCCACAGAAAAAACTTTTTCGCTCAAATGGCTGATAACAGTATTGCTTTTTTTACTGCAGCTCAAGAAATCACTCGCAGTAATGATACTGAATATGCTTTTTGCCAAGATAAAAATTTTTATTATCTAACGGGGTTTAACGAGCCTGACGCCATGCTAGTGTTAATAAAACAAGGAGGCACTGAAGAAAGTATTTTATTTTCATTGCCTAAAGATAAAAACCATGAAGTTTGGCATGGTCGTCGAGTTGGTCAAGTCAAGGCTTGCGAACAATATCAACTTGATCAGTGTTTCACCCTTGATGAACAAGATGAATTAATTAGCCAATATTTAAATGGCATAGTTCAGGTTTATTTTGCTTTTAATAATGACATGTTAATGTCACAAGTTTTTAGTTATTTAGCCAAAACTCGCTCGGCTATTCGTCAAGGCGCTAAAGTGCCTAGTAATTTAATTGATGCTAGCCCTATCATTGATAATTTGCGTCTTTTTAAAAGTGACAATGAAATCGCTTTAATGCGACAAGCAAACTATCTATCAGGCTTGGCCCATCAGCGTGCAATGCAAAAAACACAAATAGGCTTATATGAATACCAAATAGAAAATGAAATTCTGCATGAGTTTGCGCGCTACGGAGCTCGCTATGCTGCCTATGCCACTATCGTAGCTGGTGGTGATAATGCCAATATTTTACATTACACCAATAATGATGAATGCTTGAAAAATAACGAATTACTATTAATTGATGCCGGTGGTGAATTATCGGGTTATGCGGCGGATATTACTCGTACTTTTCCTATAAACGGCAAATTTACACAAGCACAAAAAGCTTTATATCAGTTAGTGTTGACCACTAAAAACAAAGTGATTTTAGCAATAAAGCCGGGCACTAGCTTTGCAAAATTAAATGAAATAGCTAATGAGTGTTTAACGATAGGATTGCTTGAATTAGGTATTTTTTCAGGAGATTTAGCAACACTTATTGAAGAAAAAGCCTGTAAAAAATACTTTATTCATGGTTTAGGACACTGGCTTGGCCTCGATGTTCATGATGTCGGGGATTATCAAATTAATGACCATAAAGAGCAGTTACGTGAATTTGAACCCGGCATGGTACTGACCATTGAGCCTGGCCTTTACATGCCACTTGATGATATTGATATAGATGAAAAATGGCGTGGTATTGGCATTCGCATTGAAGATAATATTGTTGTTACTAAACAAGGTTTTGAAAATTTAACCGTAAATAGCCCTGAAACAATTGAAGAAATAGAAGCGCTAATGGCCAAATAAATATCGCCAGTCAATTAACTAGATAAGAATAACGATGGAAAATTTAACTAATGTAAACAGTAATGATTCATACGATGTGATTATTTCAGGTGGGGGCTTATCTGGCAGTTTAATGGCATTAAGCTTGGCTGATTTAACCAATGCTGATGGTCGTTTATTGTCTATTGCTATCATTGAAGCAAATAAATTAGCGGCAACCGGTGATACACCGCCATTATTTGACGATCGTGTTTTAGCACTCTCTCATGGTAGTGCTGCTTATTTAGATGAGGTGAATGTTTGGCAACACTTAGCCCATGATGCCTGTGCTATTGATAAAATAGATATTTCAGATCGCGGACACTATGGTAAAGCCAGACTTGAAGCCAAAGAGCAGGGCGTTTCAGCCTTAGGGCATGTTATTGAAATGGCCTTAATTGGAAAAGGGGTATTAAAAGAGCTAGGCAATAAACCTAATGTTCACTGGTTTTGTCCTGACTCAATTAATAGCATTGATTGGCAGCCACAAAGTGAAACCCACAACGTGAGTGTTAAGTTAAGCTCTGGCGATTGTATAACGACGGGTTTATTATTAGGCTGTGATGGTGCTAATTCTCCGTGTAGGCAACAAGCCGGTATAAATATAAGTCAGAGCAATTATAAGCAAGTGGCGTTAATTGCTAATGTTGCCACTGAAAAATCACATAAAAACAAAGCCTTTGAGCGTTTTACCGAGTTCGGCCCCATAGCCATGTTACCGCTTTCTCCACTTAACGGTCAAAGTCGTTGTTCACTGGTGTGGACTATGCCACCAGAGCAAAGTGAACAGGTTATGGCATTAAGCGATGATGACTTTAAATCACAGCTAGAGCGTGCCTTTGGTAGTTGGTTGGGTGCAATAACTCAAGTCGGTAAGCGTGACGTGTACCCCTTAATATTACTGCAAGCTAAACAGCAAATCTATCACCGTATGGCACTTATTGGCAATGCTTCTCATACTATTCACCCCATCGCTGGACAGGGGTTCAACTTAGGTTTGCGTGATATACAAAAAATGGCACAGTTAATAGAACAACAGTGGCAAGACTCTAATGATATAGGCTGTTTTTCATTATTGAATGACTATGCAAACAGCCGTGTTAAAGATCATAGTCAAGTTATCACCTTAACTGATTCATTAGTGACTTTATTTGCTAATGATTTATTCCCCTTAGTGGCAGGTAGGAACCTCGGTTTAAAAGTAATGAACTACCTTGCGCCCTTTAAAAATACCCTAGTAAATAAATTAATGGGCTATTAGATAAATGAAAAAATTTGATGTATTAATTGTTGGTGCGGGTATGGTTGGTTTGACCTTAGCCTTAGCCTTAAGAAAAAGCACTACGTTAACCATTGCTATTGCAGATACCTTACCTGTTAATGCGCTAACCGATGATCCTGAAGTGCGAGTGAGTGCTATTAATGTTGCCAGCAAAACCATTTTTGAACATTTAGACGTATGGTCAAATTTTGAAAGTGAGCGCTTACAATCATATCAACATATGCACATATGGGATAATGCGGGTGGTGGCAAGCTTAATTTTTCAAACACTGATCTTAAGGGCTTTCCAAAAAATGATCACCTAGGTTGGATTATTGAAAATAAAGTTATTCGCAATAGCTTGTGGCAAAAGGCTCAACAAGATGAAGGGATTTGCTTTTTCACCGACAGTAAATTAGCCAATGTTGCCATGGGTGAAAGTGAGGTTTTTGCAAGCTTTGAAACAAGCCATTGTACTGGTAATAGTTCCCAAACGCCAATTATTGCCAAGTTAGTAGTAGGGGCTGATGGTGCAAACTCTTGGCTGAGAAAGCAAATGGGTATTGCATTAATTTCTCGTGATTATGATCATCACGCCATTGTTGCCACAGTTAAATGTCAGCAAGGCCATAGCAACACGGCATGGCAAACTTTCTTACCGACGGGGCCATTAGCCTTTTTGCCGCTGTTTCCAGAAAGTGCTGATATTTGCTCTATTGTGTATTCAACCTCACCAGAAGAAGCTAAACGACTAACGGCACTTTCTGCTCAAGACTTTGCCAAAGAGTTAACTGCAGCCTGTGATGGTAAACTTGGTACAATAGAGCTTATTAGTCAACGTGTTACTTATCCGTTAACCATGAGATTAGCACAAGACTTTGTCAAAGATCGTATGGTGTTAATTGGTGATGCCGCGCACACTATTCATCCATTAGCTGGGCAAGGCGTAAATTTAGGCTTGCTTGATGCGGCATCATTAGTCGATAGTTTGGCCAGTTTATCACCAGGACACGACTTGGCAGATGCTAAAGTACTCAAAGCTTTTTCTCGTTATAGAAAAACAGAAGCGGCAGAAATGATCACCGCCATGGAAGCCATCAAGCAAACCTTTGCTGTGCAGTTAGGTGGTTTTAAATTACTACGTGGTTTAGGTATGAGTTTACTTGATAACCTTAAACCGGTTAAAAAAATCATGATTGAACAAGCACTTGGGTTAAAAAGTGACTTACCTACACTGGCACAAAAGAAAAAAAGTTAACCCTTTTATTTAAGTGCAAGTAAATGCAATTCATCTCTTTTATAGTGGCTATTGAAAATAGTAGTGAAAAATTAATCACTGCTATTTTGTTGCTCTGCTTATTGAAACAGAATTAAATTTTAAAATACCATGATTTGGAAATTTAATTCTGTATATGTGTATTTTTCTAGTTTTTAATTTGAAAACCACCTTTGGTGTTTGTTGAATAAGCGGAATTCAGTGGTTATAATTGTTGCCATAATTCACCAGCTGATTTCTCTAGGTAAATACGATGACTAACAAAACGGTATTACACGCAAAACACTTAGCCTCTGGCGCAAAAATGGTTGATTTTCATGGTTGGGAAATGCCTATCAACTATGGTTCTCAAATAGAAGAACATAACGCTGTACGCCAAAATGCAGGTATGTTTGATGTATCACACATGACTATCGTTGATGTTCAAGGTGTTGATGCAAAAGCCTTTTTACGCCGTTTAGTGATTAATGATGTTGCCAAGTTAGCCGTTGCAGGCAAAGCGTTATACACAGGTATGTTAAACCACGAAGGTGGTGTGATTGATGACTTAATAATCTACTTTTTTTCAGAAAACAATTACCGTTTAGTGGTTAACTCAGCAACACGTGAAAAAGATCTTGCTTGGATGGCAAAGCAGTCTGAAGATTTTGATATTACCATTATTGAACGCCCTGAATTTGGCATGCTTGCTGTACAAGGGCCTGAAGCTAAGACAAAAGTGGCTAATTTATTAACACCAGAACAAATCACTGCTGTTGAAGGTATGAAGCCTTTTTACGGTGTACAAGTAGGTGATTTATTTATTGCTACTACCGGCTATACCGGCGAAGAAGGTTATGAAATTATTGTACCTGATAGTGTGGCAGAAGATTTTTGGCAAAAGCTTTTAGATACTGGTGTTGTTCCATGTGGTTTAGGAGCTCGTGACACTTTACGCTTGGAAGCAGGTATGAACCTATATGGTTTAGATATGGATGAAACTGTATCACCACTTGCTGCCAATATGGCATGGACAATCAGTTGGGAACCTGAAGATCGAAACTTTATTGGTCGAGAGGTATTAACAGCACAAAAAGCTGCAGGTGATCAACCTAAATTAGTTGGCCTTGTGATGGAAGCAAAAGGTGTATTACGTTCACATCAAAAAGTGGTCACTGAATTTGGTGACGGAGAAATTACTTCAGGTACTTTTTCACCCACATTAGGTCACAGTGTTGCTTTAGCACGCGTACCGCGTAGCGTTAAAGTAGGCGACACGGTAGAAGTTGAAATGCGTAAAAAATTAGTAAAAGTACAAGTGAGCAAGCCGAGCTTTGTTCGTAATGGTAAAAAAGTCTTTTAATCTATTATGCTTGATATTGCTGTTTTAACGTCATCATTTATGACTTCAAACGCTGAATATATTCAGCTTAGAGACTCGAAAATTGACGGTTTAATTGCAATTTCAATTATCTAAGATTTAGACTATTATTTAAAAGCTTTCGTGTTATAAGAATAGAAATAAATTAAAATTTAACCCAAAAGGAAAATAAAATGAGCAACATTCCTTCAGAATTAAAATATGCAACTTCTCATGAGTGGGTGCGCAATGAAGGTGACGGTACCGTTACTATTGGTATTACTGAACATGCCCAAGATCTATTAGGTGATATGGTATTTGTTGAATTGCCCGATGTAGGTGATGAAGTCAGTACAGGTGACGATGTTGCTGTTGCAGAATCTGTAAAAGCCGCTTCAGATATCTATGCGCCTGTTTCAGGTGAAGTTATTGAAGTCAATGAAGAGCTTGAAGATTCACCTGAGTTAGTTAACTCAGATGCATTTGGTGATGGTTGGTTATTTAAAATCAAACTGGATGATGCCTGTGAGTTAGACGATCTGCTTGATGCCGAAGGTTATGCTAACTCGATTGACGAAGACTAATTTTAGCCTTTTTAATCAAATTTAGTCGCATTGTCAGTACTATTTACTCTAATCACTTAGTGTACTAAGCTCATAGGGGTTATAGGTTGATAGCTTTGGCGACACTTTGATTATCTAAGCTAAAAATGAAGAATATTAATGATTAAGCCTCGACGAACGTTTGGGGCTTTATTTTTCTAGTAAATTTATTTAAGTGAAGCTGTTTTATGACTACTCAAACTCTTACCGATCTTGAGCAAAAACAAGATTTTATTCGTCGCCATATTGGGCCAAGTGAAGCACAAACCCAAGTTATGCTCAACGACATAGGTGCAGAATCGATTGATGCATTAATTGATGAAATTGTACCTAATGATATTCGTTTAGCTGACTTACCAGCCATTGATGACAGTAAAACAGAAGTGCAGGCTCTTGCTGATTTAAAAACGGTGGCAAGCTTAAATAAAGTAAAGACTTCATACATTGGTTTAGGTTATTACGGCACTTTAACACCAAATGTAATTGCCCGTAACGTATTAGAAAACCCCGGTTGGTACACTGCTTATACGCCTTATCAACCAGAAATAGCACAAGGTCGTTTAGAGTCATTACTGAACTATCAACAAATGTGCATTGATTTAACGGGCTTACCGCTAGCAAGTGCTTCTTTGCTAGATGAAGGCACGGCCGCGGCCGAAGCAATGGCATTGGCTAAGCGTGTTTCTAAAAATAAAAAATCAAACTTATTTTTTATATCAAGTGATGTATTTCCACAAACTATTGATGTAGTAAAACAGCGTGCTGACATGTTTGGCTTTGATGTGATTATTGCGCCCGCGAACGAAGCTCCTGAACACGATATTTTTGGTGCATTAATTCAATACCCAAGTGCTACAGGTGAAGTGAAAGATGTCAGTGAATTAATAGAACAAATTCACGCCAAAAAAGCTATTGTGGCCGTTGCGGCCGACATTATGAGTTTAGTGTTATTAAAAGCCCCGGGTGAATTAGGTGCTGATGCCGTTATTGGCTCAAGCCAACGTTTTGGTGTACCTATGGGCTATGGTGGGCCTCATGCCGCTTTCTTTACTACCTCTGACAAGTATAAACGTTCGCTGCCGGGAAGAATTATCGGGGTGTCAAAAGATACTCGTGGTAATAATGCTCTGAGAATGGCGATGCAAACCCGTGAACAACATATTCGCCGTGAAAAAGCTAACTCCAATATTTGTACAGCACAAGTACTATTAGCGAATATGGCTGCTTTTTATGCGGTATATCATGGCCCTCAAGGGTTAAAGACCATTGCTAATCGTATTCATCGTTTTACCGATATTTTAGCGTTAGGTACTGCAACAAAAGGGTTAATAGCACTTCATCATCATTACTTTGATACCCTAACCTTTAACACGGCTAATAAGAACGAAATTGTTGCTCGCGCACAAGCTGCGAATATCAACTTACGTATTGATGTTGACGCTCAAATATCTGTTTCACTTGATGAAACCACAACCCGTGAAGACGTTGCTCAATTATTTGACGTACTGCTTGGCGAAGGTCATGGTGTAGACGTTGTTGAAATAGATCAACAAATTGTTAAAAACAGACACTGTTCAATTCCTGCATCACTAGTACGTGAATCTGAAATATTAACCCACCCAGTATTTAACTCGTACCACAGCGAAACAGAAATGCTTCGCTACATAAAGCGCCTTGAGAATAAAGATTTAGCTTTAAATCATTCGATGATCTCATTGGGCTCTTGTACTATGAAGTTAAATGCAACGGCGCAAATGATACCTGTATCATGGCCTGAATTTGCTAACATTCACCCGTTTGTACCACAAGAGCAAGCTCTTGGTTACAAGCACATGATTGATGAACTAGCCAGCTGGCTAGTTGAGTTAACGGGTTACGACAAAATGTCGATGCAGCCAAACTCCGGTGCCCAAGGTGAATATGCTGGCCTGATAGCAATTCATAAATATCACCAAAGCCGTGGTGATGCGCACCGTAATATTTGTTTAATTCCGGCTTCTGCCCATGGTACTAACCCAGCATCAGCAATGATGGTAGGGATGAAAGTTGTTGTAGTGGATTGTGATAAAGAAGGCAATGTAGATATGGCTGACTTAAAAGCGAAGGCTGAAGAGTTAGCGGATAACCTTTCTTGTATTATGATCACTTATCCATCAACCCACGGTGTTTATGAAACGACTATTAGCGAGATTTGTAACATTATTCATCACCATGGTGGGCAAGTTTATTTAGATGGTGCGAATATGAATGCCCAAGTAGGTATTACTTCACCGGGTTTTATTGGAGCAGATGTTTCTCATTTAAACTTACATAAAACCTTCGCTATTCCTCACGGTGGTGGTGGTCCAGGTATGGGGCCTATTGGTGTTAAATCTCACCTTGCTCCATTCTTACCTGATCATGCTTTAGTGGCTATTGATGAAACAACAGCAGGTAATGGTGCCGTATCGGCAGCTCCTTTTGGTAGCGCAGGCATTTTATGTATTTCTTACCTCTACATTGCTATGTTAGGAAAAGTAGGTGTAACTGCAGCAACCAAATATGCAATTACCAATGCCAACTACTTAGCGACTAAGTTAAGCCAAAACTATCCCATTTTATACACGGATCATAATGGTCGTGTTGCCCATGAATGTATTGTTGATTTACGCCAGATTAAAGAAAGCTGTGGTATAACAGAAATGGATATTGCTAAGCGTTTAATGGATTATGGCTTTCATTCTCCTACGATGTCATTTCCCGTTGCCGGCACATTAATGATAGAGCCAACTGAATCCGAAGCAAAACCTGAGTTAGATCGCTTTGTTGAAGCGATGACCTGTATTCGTGAAGAAGTGCGTAAGGTTGAGTCAGGCGAGTGGACTATAGATAACAACCCGTTACACAATGCACCACACACGTTAGCAGATATCACAGACAGCAATTGGAATCGAGCTTACTCAATTAGTGAAGCTGTTTTCCCTGTACCAAGCATTGCTATTGATAAATTCTGGCCTACGGTAAATCGTATTGATGATGTTTATGGTGACAGAAATCTAGTGTGTAGCTGTCCTCCGGTTGAGGCTTATAAAGACTAGTTAGGTGTTGGTGGGGGTATGTAATTAAGTTGGTTAACGATTTAATTAAGATGGTTAACTTAATTAAGTTGGTTAATTCTCCCCAATATTAAATTTGAAAAGCGGATCTAAATGATCCGCTTTTTTTATACTTAAAATTCAAATCAAATATATTAAGACTTCTTATCTGAGCTATTCCCTTTTCTTTGTATGATTCTTTTCCACCTCTTGGAGTTGAACCACTTCCAATTTTTGTGCACACCTCCTTGAGCTTAACCGTGCGCCATCCGTTGTTGCTCATTCACCCAGTATCTGCTTGATGTTATGCGATATCTTTGCTTCCAAGACACGAGCCTCGGCATTCAGCTTCTCAAGTTCATCATGCAGCTCTCCCAGTCTTTCCTTGAAATCTACTCCATCGTCTTCCTGCTCCGCGACACCGACATACCGTCCCGGATTCAGGCTCCAGCCTTGCTCCTCTATCTCTTCCAGCG
>JASMAS010000038.1 GCA_030754235.1 Litorilituus sp. | reverse complement strand
AGCTTAGTGAAGGTTTTGATGTTGGTAACGGTAATACTTTGTCTTTATCACAGCTTGGTGTGCAAAGTGATCGCTACGGTGTGTTGAGCTTAGATACTGAAGATTTAAACGAATATATCAATAGCGACATAGATGGTGTACAGCAATTTTTTGTTGGTACCGATGATGCTGATGGTTTTGCTGCTTCACTCAAAAGTTTGACAGAATTTTATACCGACTCAGATGGTGTTATTCAAAACCGTATTGATAGTAAAACAAGCCAACTTGATAGATTAGATGATGATAAATTAGCTTTTAGCCGTAAAATGGAATCGTTAGAAGCTAGGCTTTATGCACAATATAATGCCATGGACTTGATTGTTGCTGGTTTAAATTCAACCAGTAGTTATTTAATGGCTCAGCTGGATAATATGCCGGGTGTTGTTAAGCAAGATAAATAACGTCAATTAATTGTATTAATAGGTTTATAGCAAGTTAGCTATTTTATTATAAAGCTTAGTTGCTTGGCTATTAGTTAGGTTGCCAACGGAGCGCGCTTTGCCAATAGTGGTACTAATTTTAATGACCTCACCGGCTATCTCTTCAATTTTTCTTACCGCTTCTGTTTGAGTTTCTTGTTGTTGTTTATCAAGCCCAAGCTGTGAAATTTTAACCACATCAGCAGAAAAAACACCTAAATCTGGTGTTAATGGATTTTCTTTAGTCGTCAAATTTTGCTTTAATTTAACACTGCGTTGAATATCGCTACTTGCGGTTACTGGATTGGCTATTGACATATCACACCTCGTTCTTTTCCCTTTATGGAAAGAGACGTATGCTCACTCGTATTTATTCACCCATAAGCAAAGCATAGTCTATTCTGTATGATAATTAAACATATTGTGTTTTTGTGGTTTTTTTTGTTTAGATTGGCTTTGACTGCTCCCTTCGACCCTTCGACCCTTCGACCCTTCGACCCTTCGACCCTTCGACAGCTTCGCGCTCAGGACGAACGGTGACGCTCAGGGAAAATGGTGACGCTCAGGGCAAACGGTGACGCTCAGGGCAAACGGAGAATCTCAGGATAAAAGAAGTATTCAGGACTCAGTGCTAAGGGGGGGGCTGTTTAAGCCAATGGTCAGCTAATAAGTACTCAATTATCAACAATGAATGCTAATATTGTCTATTGTTTAGCTTGGTTGTTTTAGAGGTTAGTATTTCTGATAAGAGTTCGCCATTTTGTGATTTTTTTTAAGTTTAATCACTTGTTGGGCAAGAAAGTTTTTACAGCCTTGTGATGTACTTGAAAGAACAGCATCAAGAGTGACTAACTCATTTAGTAAAGGAAGTTCAGCTTGAATGAGTTTTGTTGAATTATTTTCAAACAGCTGTGTTATTAAGGTTTGTCGTTGCAAAATTAATGAATTTAATTCGCCATCGTTGATGTTAGCCGGTTTATCTGAAGTTACCTTTTCGTCAGAGCTATTATCATCAGAGCTATTATCATCAGAGCTATTAAGGCTTTGTTGAACATCGCTTATGCGCGACAGTAACTGCCGCGATAAGGTATTTATTTCAACAAGTGCTTTTTTGACGCTATCAGCCATCAAAACTGACCTGGTTTTGTGTTTCTAGTGGGATAGAGTCCCAACCAGACTTGATTGGCAGCAAAATTTGAATGATTTCTTCTAATTTATCAACATCATTGTCAGTACTGGCAATAAGTAATTGTTTACAGCAATAGTCATAAAGCGATGCCAAGTTTTCTGAAACTTCACCACCTTCTTTAAAATCAAGAGAGCCTTCTAATACACCAATAATGGCGATAGCATTGGAAATTTCACTGCCTTTTTTAGCAAAGTTATTTTGGCTAATGGCACCTTTTGCGGTTGCAATATTATCCAGTAACTTTTGAAATAGCATAGCAACTAACTGATAAGGTGAGGCCTGCTGCGCAGTACTTCTATTAGTTTGTTGATATTTTTTAAGTGATGCGTGTGTCATACATACCTCCTCGTTCACTCTCTATAGTGTTAGTATAGAAAAGTATTGAATGTTAATCTGTTTATTATACTAGTGGCTGATTGTTTATAGTGACAGAAAAGCCTTCATTATCTGCTTTTTCATAGGCTTGAAGTAAAACACTATGGGTTATATTGTCAGGGTTATCAATAACCCCGTTGGTTAATACTTCAATATTGTCCCAGCCTCGTTCAACAAAATACTGTTCAATTTTGTCAACTTGCTGTTCAAAAGGTGTTGCTTTTGAAAACATATTAAATTCGTGACGACTACCTTTGGTCAGGTTATTGTGATCATGCATTAATTCAGCGGTGCCATTGATTACTAACATACATTTATCCTACTTGAGTAAAATATAATAATTGATATAACTTGTGTTATGCTTTTTTTATGCCATTTTTTTATTTTTTTTATTTTTATTCATTAAATAGCTTGTGTTATTAGCTTTGATAGCCCTTATAGTCTAACTTAGCAACTTAATTTTAATGTTAGCTAGTATTACTTAGCTTGTAACTATATCGGCACAAATAAGCAATTACTGAATTAAACGTAGATTAGCTTTATCTAATGTCAATAAAATGGCCTTTATTTATTATGCTGCGTCAATTTTTTGTTGCTAAATTATAATGAATCGTTAAAATCTATTTTAAGGTTATTTATCAGTACATTATTATTTATGCCAAGCTCACTTGCTGTTTCTTCTTTTTTTCAATCCCATGGCCACAAGCAAATATTGATTGTCGACAATGACAAGTCAAGAGCACAGCAGATGGCTACCGTGTTATCTTTTGTGGGCGAGCATTTTGTTCAGTGTTCCTATCATGAAATGGCTCAGGCACTCAAAAATAATGAAAATTTATTAACGGTGATATTGTCAGGTGATATTACCCCTTCCAGTACTGCCATGGTAAAAAACAACCCAAGGATACCATTTTTGCTTCATGATATTGTTGATGCAGCTAGCGTGAATGACAAAGTTAATGTCATTGGCTGTTTATCAACACCGCTTAATTATGCCCAATTAACCGAGTTAGTGCATCACTGTCATCAGTATCATAATAAGTTACCTCGTTCAGGCACTAAAATGGGGTCAAGTGCTTTATTTCGCTCATTAGTGGGTAGTAGTAAAGCGATGACTGAAGTACGTTTTCTTATTGAGCAGGTAGCAAAAACTCCTGCGAGTGTTTTAGTGCTGGGGGAGTCAGGTACTGGTAAAGAGGTGGTTGCTCGAAATATTCATAATTTATCGGATCGCGCCAAAGGGACTTTTGTGCCAGTTAACTGTGGCGCAATTCCGGGTGAATTATTAGAAAGTGAATTGTTTGGCCATGAGAAGGGCGCTTTTACGGGCGCTATTTCTGCTCGTAAAGGTCGTTTTGAGCTAGCTGAAGGCGGCACTTTATTTCTTGATGAAATTGGTGATATGCCACAGCCTATGCAAGTAAAATTGTTGCGCGTATTACAGGAACGTACCTTTGAGCGTGTCGGCGGTAGCAAAAGCATTAAAGCCGATGTACGTATTATTGCTGCTACTCATCAGCATTTAGAAGACATGATTAAATCGGGAGACTTTCGAGAAGATTTATTTTATCGACTCAATGTTTTCCCAATAGAAACACCAGCACTGCGTGAACGAAAAGAAGATATTCCTCTTTTATTAAAAGAGCTTTTGAGCCGATTTGAGCATGAACAAGAGAAAACCGTTCGCTTTACTGAAAAAGCGATTGAGTCATTAATGGAGCATCCGTGGTCAGGTAATGTGCGTGAGTTATCAAATTTAATTGAACGCATGTTGATTATGTATGGCGAGCAAATAGTTGATGTGGCTGAGCTTCCTCACAAGTATCAACATATTGAAGTTGAAGAATACACACCTGAATATCCAGAGGAACTGCAAGAGCAAGACGCTATTAATGAGCTTTTTTCGGGGTTTGATTATAATGATGACGAGGATGACAATATCTCGACTAACCTAGAAACAGCACAAGCAGTTACTAATGAAGTTAACGGTCATGAACCTAATGCCGGTATATTACCAAATCAAGGCTTGAATTTAAAAGAGCACTTAGCAGAATTAGAGATATCATTAATTTCTCAATCGTTAATCAAGCATGATTGGGTTGTTGCTCGTGCCGCTGAAACATTAGGTATGCGCAGAACTACTTTAGTAGAGAAAATGCGTAAATATGAACTGCAAAAGCCAATAGTTTGACGCGCTTGATATGTTCTTTTTGTTTTAACCTTTTGATATATAAAGGTTAAATAGTGGCACGGCAAATGCTTTAATAAAACCAGATGACTTGTTTTATTTGGACTTATTATGGCACTAGCGCAGCACTATAATGTTAATCATACTGTAAACCCCACCCATGTTGTTTTCAATAGTAACGATAACGAGCTAGTTCAAGAAGCTTTTCCTGGAGAGCTCGCTACACTGCGCGCAGAGCTTTCTCAACTTCAACAACAAAAGTGTGAAGTGGCTGCAGCTAAAACCTCTAATGCTGTGAACGATAAAATGGCAGAACAGTTAATTGAAATGATGCCCACAGGTCTTGTGATGCTTGATGGTAACGGTGTTGTTGTCAAAATTAATAAAGTGGCCAGAACCCTGCTTGATGAGCCTATTTTAGGTCAGCCATGGTTTAGTGTTATCGCGCGTTCTTTCAAACCAAGAGCGGATGACTGGCATGAAGTCTCACTAAAAGATGGTCGCCGTGTTAAGTTAGAAATTGCCAATTTAGGTGAACAACCGGGTCAATTAATTATGATCACTGACTTAACCGAAACGCGATTACTACAAGATAAAGTGGGACAAATGCAGCGTTTGTCTTCACTGGGAAAAATGGTGTCAACACTCGCTCATCAAATTCGTACGCCATTATCTGCAGCTATGCTATATAGCGCAAATTTATCTAATAGAAAGCTATCTGATAGTGCGCGTGGCACTTTTCAAGAAAAACTCAGTGCTCGACTAGATGACTTAGCGCAACAAGTGAATGACATGCTGTTATTTTCAAAAAGCGGTAAGGAGCAAGTTGTTTCACCACTTTGTGTTAATGAAATCATTACGGACTCTGTGCAAGCCATGGACGCCTTGATCAGCAAAGCGAGCGCACAAGTTAATTTACAATTGCCCGATGAAAACTGTCAAATATTAGCGAACAAAAATGCTTTAGTTGGCGCGATACAAAACCTTATTCATAATGCTTTACAAGCGCGAAGCAATGCACCTGTTGCCATTAATATACAAGTTTATGCTCAGCAAGGTCATATTTATATTAGCGTAAAAGATAATGGTCCAGGTATTAAAGCAGATATTGTCGATAAAATTTTTGAACCCTTTTACACCTCAAGCTCTAAAGGAACTGGGCTTGGTTTAGCGGTTGTTAAATCCGTTGTTGAAGCGCATCAAGGAGAAGTTAATTATTTAAGTCAATCAGGTGAGGGCGCACACTTTTGTTTGCAATTACCTATGTTGGCAGAAGATAGACGAGGAGAAGTAAAATGACTCATCACAAAATATTAGTGGTTGAAGATGATTCAGGCTTACGCGAAGCATTAATCGATACTTTGACCTTGGCTAATTACCAATGTGTTGAAGCTGACTCAGCCGAAACAGCCTTATTGCTACTTAAAAATCATAAAGTTGATTTAGTGGTTAGTGATGTTCAAATGGGCGGCATGTCAGGTTTATCCTTGTTAAAAAGTATTAAAAACCAATTGCCCAATATGCCAGTATTATTGATGACTGCTTATGGCACTATTGATGATGCGGTACAAGCCATGCAAGATGGTGCTTGTAATTATATTGCCAAGCCTTTTGCTCCTGAGGTTTTGCTAAATATGGTGAGTCAGTATATTCCATCATCACAATTGAGTGATAACACACCTATTGTTGCTGATAAGCGCAGTATTGAATTACTTAACTTAGCGCGTAAAGTTGCCACCACAGAAGCCTCTGTGATGGTACTCGGCCCTAGTGGTTCAGGTAAAGAGGTGTTAGCACAATATGTACATAATAATTCGCCACGAGTAAGTGATGCTTTTGTGGCGATTAATTGTGCAGCTATTCCTGAAAACATGTTAGAAGCAACCTTGTTCGGTTATGAAAAAGGTGCTTTCACTGGTGCAATACAAGCTTGCCCAGGTAAGTTTGAACAAGCTCAAGGTGGTACTATTTTACTCGATGAAATTACTGAGATGGATTTAGGTTTACAAGCCAAAATTTTGCGCGTTTTACAAGAGCGTGAAGTAGAGCGGTTAGGCGGAAGAAAAACCATCAATTTAGATGTGCGAGTTATAGCCACCAGTAACCGAAACTTAAAAGAGGCCGTTAGTCAGGGGGATTTTAGAGAAGATTTATATTATCGCTTAAATGTTTTTCCATTAACTTGGTTACCTTTGTCTGAGCGTATTGATGATATTTTACCTTTAGCCCAGCACATGGTTGAACGCTACTGTCATCAAAATGGCGAAAAAATTGCTGAGTTTAGCCCTGCTGCCCGGAGTAAGTTAAATGCTTATAGTTGGCCTGGTAATGTTAGAGAGTTAGATAATGTCGTTCAACGAGCCTTAATTTTACACAGTAATCAGGTTATTGATGCCAGTGATTTGCTGATTGAAAATTTCGAAACAACTAATATCTGTGAAGCTGAGCCAGCTAAGCCGGTCGATGACAAATTAGGCAGTGAACTTAAATTACAAGAGCATCAAATTATTCTAGATACATTACAAGCCTGTCATGGTAGCCGTAAAGCAGTTGCCGAGCGTTTAGGCATTTCACCAAGAACCTTAAGATATAAAATAGCGAGAATGCGTGATAGTGGTATTCAAATACCCGCGTAAACTTCTTTTCCTTTTATCCTGAGCACGAAGCAATCCTTCGACTCTTCGGCAGGCTCAGAGCTCAGGATTACCGGTTTAATGCCGTTCGCCCTGAGCGCGAAGCAGTCGATGGGCTACTCGCATCTCGCTACTTTTCTTACTAGCATCTTATCTTGGCATTATGCTTGCAGCATCACTCAATATAAGCCGTTAATTGTTTTTTAACAGCAAAAAATTGACACAAGTGAGATTATCATGGATATCAAAACTAATTCATTATTTGCTCAAATGCAGAATATGTCATTACAAGCTACAGGTAATAAAATACCTGCTGTTGGTGGCGACTTACAAGCTGTAAACCCTGTAGGTCAAGTCAATCAAACAACCGACAAATTTGGTAACTTACTTACCGACGCCTTAAACACGGTGAATGACTTACAACAAGATGCGGGAGCTAAGAAAGTGGCTTTTGAAATGGGTGATCGCAATGTAACGTTAGCTGAAGTGATGGTTGCCTCATCAAAATCAGGTATAGCGTTAGACGCAACCGTACAAGTTAGAAATAAATTTGTTGAAGCATACAAAGAAATTATGAGCATGCCAGTCTAGTTTATATGGCTAAAATCAATGATAACGGCGTTGCTTTTATTCACAAAAAAAAAGTGATTTTTATCTAAGCCCCATGTTCTAATTGATTTTATCTCACCTAAAAAATCAATTTAAGTTAGTAAGAAATAATTTAGTAGTAAGCGGAGAAGCGAAGTGGCTGACACAAATTCAATGGTAGCAACTGATAATAATACAGATATGATTGCCAATGACACGGGTGAACAAGCGGGTATGCAAGAGCAAAAGTCAGGTTTTTCTGCTGCATTAGGTAATATTGATATTCTACGTCAGGTTACTTTGGTCGTCGCCTTATCAATTTGTTTAGCTATTGCCGTTTTTGTTATTATTTTAGCCAATGAACCTGAGTACCGCATATTAACAAAATTACCTACTGAACAACTCATTAAAACCATGGACTTTCTTGATGCTAATAAGGTGGACTATCGTCAAGAAAGTAATACTATTTCTGTACCCAGTGATGAGTATCAAAGTGTAAAACTACTATTAGCGCGAGAAGGGCTAACAAGTACCCCTTCTCAAGGCGAAGACATTTTAATGAAAGATATGGGCTTCGGGGTTAGCCAACGCCTAGAAAGAGAGCGATTAAAATATGGTCGTGAACAACGTTTAGCAGCGACTATTGAAGAGCTACAAAGTATCTCTCGAGCAAAAGTTTTGTTAGCTATTCCCAAAGAAAATATATTTGCCCGTCGTCAAAAAAATCCATCAGCAACGGTTGTGGTGACAATGCAACGTGGTCGTCTTCTCTCTGCCGAAGAAGTGGATGCGGTTGTTGATATTATAGCCTCATCAGTACAGGGGTTAAGCCCAAATAGAGTAACGGTAACAGATCAAAATGGTCGTTTGCTTAATTCAGGTTCACAAGACTCAATTTCATCACGTTCTCGTGGCGAGTTTGAAATAGAGCAAAAACGTGAACAAGAATATATGAATAAAATTGACAATATTTTAATTCCCGTTGTGGGTCTAGGTAACTACACTGCGCAGGTTGATGTGACTATGGATTTCACCAATATTGAAGAAACAGCTCGCCGTTATAATTCTGACTTGCCTGCGCTACGTAGTGAAATGAAAGTTGAAGATACCTCAATTGGTGGTGCTTTAGGTGGTATTCCCGGTGCGTTAACAAACCAACCTCCTTTAGAGTCAAGTATTCCAGAAAAAGCATCCACAGGGCAAAAAAAATCAATGCCAAGCAGAAAACATTCTGAATCAACTAAAAACTATGAACTTGACGAAGCAATAAGCCATACTAAGCAACAGGCAGGTATTATTCGCAAGGTGACAGTTTCTGTCGCACTAGATTATGTTAATAGCCCAACTCCAGTTACAGAAAATACAGGCAGTGAAGAAAGTGCAGGTAGTGAAGAAAGTGGTGAAACAGCAAAGCAAGTAACGGTTGAAAAACAGCCAAGAAGTGTTGCCCAAATTGCAGCTATACGTAGGTTGTTGCAAGGTAGTATTGGTTTTGATTTACAACGTGGTGATGTGCTTGAAGTTATCACTATTCCTTTTAGTCGTTCAGAATTCACTACGGTGGAAAAACCTCAGGTTTGGGAAAAACCTTGGTTTTTAAAAGTGATAAAATTAGTGATGGCTGCTTTGGTTATTATTGTTTTAATCATGGCTGTGGTCCGTCCCATGTTGAAACGTCTTATTTATCCAGAGCAAACTCCCGAGGATTATGGTGACAAATCACTCGATAGTCATATTGATTTAGGTGATGAGACTATGGATATGCTAACCTCAGAGTTTGATGCGGGTGATGTTGGCTTTGCCCCTGATGGTAGCTTACAGCTACCCGACCTTCATCGAGATGAAGATATTTTAAAAGCGGTTCGTGCGTTGGTAGCAAATGAACCAGAATTATCGTCGCAAGTAGTTAAAAGTTGGTTGAACGAAGATGAGTGATGAAAATCAAGAAGTAGGTGAACTAGTCAATGTCTCAACAGGCTTTGATGTCGATAAACTAGAAGGCGCTGAAAAAGCGAGTATTCTATTGTTGAGTTTATCCGAAGAAGATGCAGCGCAAATTTTGAAACACCTTGAGCCAAAACAAGTACAGCAAGTTGGCTCAATAATGGCGGGAATGGAAGATTTTACCCAAGAAAAAATCACCGCTGTTCACAAGTTATTTATTAATGAGATACAAAATTTTTCAACCATAGGATTTCAAAGTGAAGAATTTGTTAAAAAGGCATTAACTGCGGCTTTAGGTGAAGATAAAGCGGGTAACCTCATTGAACAAATTATCATGGGCAGTGGTGCTAAGGGGTTAGATTCATTGAAATGGATGGATTCTAAGCAAGTAGCGAATATTATTCGAAATGAGCATCCTCAAATTCAAACAATAGTTTTGTCATACTTAGAGCCAGAACAATCTGCTGAAATTGTGGGACAGTTTAGTGAAAAAGTACGTTTAGATTTAATGATGCGTATTGCTAATCTAGAAGAAGTTCAACCAGCGGCATTACAAGAGTTGAATGAAATTATGGAGAAACAGTTTGCGGGTCAAGCAGGTGCACAAGCTGCTAAAATGGGTGGTTTAAAAGCTGCAGCAGACATTATGAACTACCTAGACACCAATGTTGAAGGTATGTTGATGGATTCAATTCGCGAAAGTGATGAAGAAATGAGTCAACAAATTCAAGATCTTATGTTTGTCTTTGAAAACCTTGTTGATGTTGATGATCGCGGTATGCAAGCAATATTACGTGAAGTACAACAAGATGTGTTGATGAAAGCAATTAAGGGTACAGATGATACCCTTAGAGAAAAAATTCTTAGTAATATGTCTAAACGTGCAGCAGAAATGTTGGTGGATGATCTCGAAGCCATGGGACCTGTTCGAATTAGTGAAGTAGAAACGGCACAAAAAGAAATTCTTTCAATTGCACGTCGATTATCTGACGCGGGTGAAATTATGCTTGGTGGCGGTGGCGGTGGTGATGAGTTCTTATAATCACTTTAACCTAATTGTGAAGAGCAGTTGTTTACAGTAGCCGTTTAGGATAATGAAAATGAGTAAACCTCCCGTTAGAGTAATAAAATCTGAGCAACATGACCTTAACATTTGGCCATTGCCTGACGTAGAGAAAAAACCTACCCAAGCCCAAATGGACCATACCAATGCTTTAGGTAAAAAAACCAATTGGCAGTATGAATTACCTGAAGAAGAAGAGATTGAAGTAACCCCACTCACTGCTGAAGAAATTGAAGAAATTAGACAAGCAGCCCATGAAGAAGGTTTTAGTCAAGGAAAAGAACAAGGATTTGCTAAAGGCTATGAAGAAGGTAAAGCTCAAGGGAACATTGAAGGAACAACCCAAGGACTAGAGCAAGGTACAGAACAAGGTTTAGCACAAGGTAAGGCAACGATAGACGCATTAAGTGTTAAGTGGCAGAGCCTGATAGAACAACTTGATAAACCGCTTACTAACGTAGAAAAAAATGTTGAAGAGCAGTTATTACATCTTGTTGTACAACTTACCGAAGCGGTTGTGTTGCAAGAAGCTAAAACTAACCCCAATATCTTAATGGCGGCAATCAGTACTGGAATAAAATCACTGCCAAGTAGTGATGCTCAAACACAAATACATCTGCATCCAGAAGATATTAAACAGGTTGTAGAGCAGTTTGGTGAGCAACATATTATGGACAGTGGCTGGAGGCTATTGCCAGCACCACAATTAACGCCAGGTAGTTGTCAAATAGAAAACAGTACTTCTAGCATAGATCTTCAAATGAAATCACGCCTTAAGCAAGTACTGGAACCTTTCTTGCAAGATGCATTACATCAGTAAACCGTTTGTTTTTTGACCCTTAGATTCTTTGAAATGCTCAGAGCTCAGGGTAAGTGAGAAGTTTTCGTTCACCTTGCTCTTATTAAAGGGAAATAGGTCAATAGTAACTAATAAATGGTCAAAGTACTAAGCTCTATTACAAAGAAAGTAAGGTAAATGATGGTTGATAGCCTACGCATCAGTGAACGATTGAAAAATAGCCAAAAATTTGTCCACCCTTTCCAAGAGAGCGTCGCGGGTCGTCTCGTGCGAGTTGTTGGGTTAACGCTTGAGGCGGTAGGCGTTAAAGCGCATGTAGGCAGCCAGTGTTTAGTGGAAACTATGCATGGCGATTTACTGGCTGAAGTGGTTGGTTTTTCAAAAGAGATCACTTATTTAATGCCAGAAGAGAGTCTGCGGGGCGTTTCTCCTGGTGCTAGAGTATTACCCGTATCAACAAAATCTCATTTACCTCTTTCAATGAAACTGCTGGGTCGCGTGGTTAATGGCATAGGGAAGCCGCTTGATGGCAAAGGTCCGATAGAATCAGATGATGGCTATATTATTGACAATAAACCCATCAACCCCTTATCTCGACGAGCAATTACTGAGCCATTAGATGTTGGCGTTCGCGCAATTAATAGCTTTACCAGCGTCGGTAAAGGTCAAAGAATGGGGTTGTTTGCAGGCTCAGGGGTAGGTAAAAGTGTCTTGATGGGGATGATGACTAAAGGTACAACTGCAGATGTTATTGTGGTTGGCTTAGTGGGTGAACGTGGTCGAGAAGTTAAAGAGTTTATTGAAGAAATTTTAAGTGAAGATAGTCGTTCTCGTGCCGTAGTCGTAGCATCACCTGCGGATAACTCACCATTGATGCGCTTAAAAGGTTGTGAAAGTGCTGTACAAATTAGTGAGTATTTTCGTGATCAAGGTTTAAATGTTTTACTATTATTAGACTCATTAACTCGTTACGCACAAGCACAACGAGAAATTGCTTTAGCCGTTGGTGAGCCTCCAGCAACTAAGGGTTATCCACCGTCTGTATTCTCAAAATTACCCCAATTGGTTGAACGTGCAGGAAATGGGGGAAAAGGACAAGGCTCAATAACTGCATTTTATACCGTGCTAACAGAAGGAGATGATTTGCAAGACCCTATTGCTGACGCCGCCCGAGCAATATTAGACGGGCATGTGGTGCTATCAAGAGAGCTCGCTGATTCAGGGCATTATCCTGCGGTTGATATTGAAGCCTCAATTTCGCGAGTAATGCCAATGATCACTTCGCCTGAACATCAACAATTAGCTCGGCAGCTTAAGCAAATTTATTCACTGTATCAGCAAAATAAAGACCTTATTGCTATTGGTGCATACACTCGGGGCAATGATGCTAGAATTGATCAAGCCATTAATGTTGTGCCAGTGATCAATTTCTTTTTACAGCAACAAATGCAAGAAGTGATTCCTTTTGAGCAAAGCCTTGAACAATTGAAAGAAATTATTGCCGCAGCAACAGCCCAAGCTACCGGACAAGCGAATGTAAACTAAGGTATGACAGATTACGGTGTTGTGATGAATAAGTCGTCACGGTAACTATTTTTTATTGGAGATATTTTATGGCAACCAACCAATTAATAACCTTGCTGAAATTTGAGAAAAGTAAAGAAGAACTTGCCGCTAATACATTGCGCAATGCTGAAAATGACTACCAACAAAACCTAGTACGCTTACAAAGTGTCGCTGACTATCGTTTAGAGTATATGAAACGTTTAAGTCAACGCTCAAGTACTGGCTTAGATAGTGCTACTTATAACCATTATCATGCTTTTATTAGTAAGCTTGATTATGCTTCAGCTCAAGTAGAAATTGCATTAAAACAAGCTAAGGCTTTGGTTGAGCAAAGTAAAAAAGCTTGGCTTAAACAAAGGCATAAAGTACAAGCTGTTGAAGTGCTAACGGCTAAGCGACAGCAAGAATTAGCTAAATTAGATGCTAAAAAAGAACAAAAAATGTTTGATGAAATAGCAACACAACAGTTCATTCGTCGTCGGGCTAGCTAATAAATAATATCAAAATGGAATGTTTTTTGCTTATTACAAAGAGATTGAATTGATTATTTTATTAATTTTTAACTTCAGCACTACAGATTAGCTTTTGGAATAATTATGACACAACTTAATGCTTTACCCATCAATACACCTCAAGTTATTGAAATTGTAGATGAAAATTTATCTGGAATAAGCAATGTCAGTGGAGAGGGCTTCACACAGTTAATTGAACAACATCTTGATAATAGTCAGGGATGTGCTTACAGCGATAACAATAAAGAAACAACCCCAAGTGAAGAAACCATTGAACAACAAAAAATAAGTCACCATCAAGACAGTAATAATATTGAGCAGCAAGATATTGCCGCAAGCGGCAAACTTGTAAAAGGTGGAAAAGAAAATATTGCTCAAAATCACGCGATATTAGCTTCAGAGCAGTTAATGACCTTTTTACATAAAGCTGATAGCACGCTACAGCAAACAGAGTTAAGTGTGGCTCAGCTGTCAGAGCTTTCTGGTGAGCAAAAAACGTCATATAAACAGCAACTTTTGCTTGAAAGTCATAAATTAGCAACGGAGTCAGTTGCTAATATCCAAGTATTATCAGGCCAACAAGGAGAGCAAAACACAAACCAAATAATTGGGCAAGCTGTCATTAATGAAAAGCAACTGCAATCTTCTATATCTGCGCGAGTCAATATGGATAAAAGTGTGGCTCAACTGTCCGTAGAAGCGAGTATTAGCGCTGAATTAGATCTTCAAAATGTTGAAAAATCAGAGCGGTTCTTGGCAAAAAAATCAGCGATTATTTCACATACACAAGCAGCCATGATTAACCCAAAAACGAACGGTTTAAATCCATTAGTGACCACAGAAAATATAGAGCCTATTATTGAAGCTGAACAGCCCTTAAGTAAAACTTCTGTTCAAGGCGTTATACAGCAAAAAGCGCTGGCGAACACTACGGATCAACAAAAGCAGTTAACGGCAAACACTAAAGCGCAATTACTTAGCACTAAAGATAAGTTAGCCTCGACAATTACTGCAGAACAAACAGATCAAAACGATGTGGATAAAAAATCTCATCTTAAAACAGGTGAGCCTGTAATATTTGCTAATGCTAGTCAAATTAAACCTAATATTTCAACATTTGAGCAACAGGTTGTGGAATTAGCCGAAGCTAAAACAGTAGCATCTAATCAAGGTGATACTGAAGTAGTACAGTCAACTACTCCATTAACTTCAAAGGTATTGAATTCAGAAAAAAACACGGAAAATCAACTTGGCACTAGCAGTACTATAGATGTTAATAATAAAAGAAAGACAGACTTTACTGAGCAAGTAAATTATCAAGGTAATAGTCAAAATGTTAACAAATTAACCACCTCAATAAATGCTGTTCAGTCAGGTCCCACCCAAGTAAATACTGATCATGCAAGCCAGAATCAAACAATAGGGCAACGGCAACAAAATAGTATTGAGTCTTTGACTCAAGAAAGCCAAGAAGATGCGTTGGCTATACCGAAAAGTCAAAATGAACTAGGTGAAAAGGTAGAAGAGAAGCCAGCGCAACAACTTAAAACGGTTCTATCAACTAATGCTAACTTTACTGATGTAAGTGCAAGAGCAACACAGGTTGCTGCTCAAGCTATGGAGCAACACTCTGTAGAACAGTTAAACCCAACGGTTGCCAGTGAACTCATTCAAAGCCAAAAGACTAATAGTCAGTTGCACCAAGAAACAATTGCTATCTTTCGTAAAGATTTTGCTGACGCGGTAAAAGATAAAGTGATGTTGATGATTTCGCAAAAGCTTCAACAGTTCGATATTAAATTAGATCCTCCTGAGCTAGGTAATATGCAAGTGAGAGTTAACTTGCAAAGTGAACAGGCGGCAGTTAATTTTATTGTTCAAAATCAGCAGGCTAAAGAAGCATTAGAACAAAACATGCATAAATTACGTGATATGTTGGCACAACAGGGAGTTGATGTAGGTGATGCCAATGTAGAGCAACAATTTCAGCATTCAGCTAATGAAGAATTTGCAGATAATTCATCTTCACATCAAGGCGAAGAAACGGCTAATGCCAGTGATGTTGCAGAACATAACTTGTCTGCTCAAGTAATTAATACTTCAGCAAATGTTGTTGATTATTATGCTTAAAGGTAAAATTTAAGTGGAAAATTAAAGATGTGAAGATATTTTAAGCTAAATCACCTTAAGTTGATGAAAACACATTGGCTAAGTTACGTTTCAAGGATATAGTTTACTTTAGTATGTAGATAATAAAGGAAAGCCCATGGCAGATGATAAAGAAAAAGCTGACGGTAATGATGCTGAGTTAGAACTTGATGGTAATGTTAAGAAGAAAAAACTCATCATCATTATTATTGCTGTAGTCGTGTTACTTGGTGCTGGTGGTGGTGGCTATTTCTTTTTTATGGCAGGTGATGAACCTATACCAGAAGAACTTGATGCGGCCTTAAATAGTGAGTCAGATGGTGGCGAAAGCGCTGAAAAAAAAGGGCCACAAGTGGGGAGTGCACTCTATGTTCCTATGGCTAGGCCATTTCGTTTTAATGTACCAGGTTCTGCGCGTGATCGCTTTGTGGAAATTAAAGTGCAGTTGTTAGTGCGCGGTAGCGAAAATGAAGAGAATGCCAAAATGCATGTACCTTTAATTGAAAGTACTTTATTAGGCGTTTTTTCGCAAGCTAATGCTGATGACTTATCAACAAGTGCAGGTAAAGAGTCTTTAAAACAACAATCATTGGCTGCGGTACAAAAAATTATGAAAGATGTTGAAGGCAATAAAACGATTGAAAAAGTACTATTTACTGGCTTTGTAATGCAATAGCATTTAACAATTAAGCCATAAATTATTGTTTAGGTATGGTTATGCCAAAGAAGAGAATATTCCGTGAGTGATTTATTATCGCAAGACGAAATTGATGCGCTACTACATGGTGTTGATGATGTTGAAGAAGAAGAAGTAAAAGAAGAGGTTGACGAGCGAGAAGACGGTACCTCTGATTATGACTTCTCTTCCCAAGATCGCATTGTGCGTGGTCGTATGCCTACGCTTGAAATGGTCAACGAGCGCTTTGCTCGTCATATGCGCATTAGTTTATTTAATATGATGCGTCGTACGGCTGAGGTGTCCATTAACGGCATTCAAATGATAAAGTTTGGTGAATATATCCATACTCTTTTTGTCCCTACAAGCTTGAATATGGTGCGTTTTCGCCCTCTAAAAGGCACGGGGCTTATCACTATGGAAGCACGTTTGGTTTTCATTTTAGTAGATAACTTTTTTGGTGGTGATGGTCGTTATCACGCCAAAATTGAAGGGCGTGAATTTACCCCCACAGAGCGACGTATAATTCAAATGTTATTAAAATTAATTTTTGAAGATTATAAAGAAGCTTGGTCTCCTGTGATGGATGTCTCTTTTGAATATTTAGATTCAGAAGTTAATCCTTCCATGGCAAATATTGTTAACCCAACTGAAGTTGTTGTTATCAGCTCTTTTCATATTGAACTTGATGGTGGTGGTGGTGATTTTCATGTGGCTCTGCCTTATTCAATGCTTGAACCTATCAGAGAATTACTTGATGCCGGCGTACAAAGTGATAAAGAAGATACGGATATGCGCTGGTCTAAAGCATTACGCGATGAAATTATGGATGTGCCAGTGGCTGTTAATACCAAGTTTTTGGAAGTAGACTTGCCATTAAGTCAAGTGATGGAATTACAAGCAGGTGATATTATTCCTGTAGAAATTCCTGATCATATCACAGTATTAATTGAAGATTTACCAACGTTTAGAGCGAAACTAGGTCGAAGTAGAGACAATGTTGCTCTGAAAATTGAAGAAAAAATTAAACGTCCAGAATCAGTGAAATCTGAACTGACCATTTTAACAAAAGGCGGTAAACGCCTAGATAGTGATGCAGAACTGCAGCTATTAGAAGATGATTTATAAACAATCATTAATAAGTAAAAATCACCTAAGAATTGAATATTGAGGCAAGCGGTATGAGTAATGATAATGATGAAGATCTAAGCATGTGGGATGAGGCACTTGATGAGCAAGCTGAAGCCGCTGCAGGTGAATCTGAGCAAGCCGAAGCTGTTGAGCTTGAAGAGCTAACAGAAGATGACACTCCTATTACAGGTGAAGAAAAACGCAAACTTGATGCTATTTTAGATATTCCCGTGACTATTTCAATGGAAGTAGGGCGCAGTAATATCAGTATCAGAAATTTACTACAGCTAAACCAAGGCTCGGTAGTAGAGCTTGATCGCGTTGCGGGTGAAGCGTTAGATGTGCTCGTTAATGGCACGTTAATAGCTCATGGTGAAGTGGTTGTTGTTAATGATAAGTTTGGTATTCGTTTAACTGATGTTATCAGTCAAATAGAACGTATTAAAAAACTAAAATAATGCACTATTTTTTAAAGTCAGTAACATTGTTATCTCTGCTGTTATTAGCACAAATAACACTTGCTCAGGAGGTTTCTTCTGCTAGGGAATCTCACGAGCAAACAGTCGTTGATGCAGTGCCACAAGTTGGTAAACATGTGATGGCTAATACTGATGCTAGCGGTATGATATTATCACTATTTATAGTACTGGCATTAATTATTGTAAGTGCTCTTGTCTTAAAACGATTTAATTTTTTCCAACAAAATACAAGTCAGTTAAAAGTTATCGCAAATTTATCTTTAGGATCAAAAGAGCGGTTAGTTGTTGTGCAGGTTGGATCGCAACAATTAGTGTTAGGCGTGACTGCCCAGCAAATCACTTTAATTGAGGCGCTTGATGAGCCTATATCATTGCCTTCAGATAAGTCATTGCCACTTTCTAGCAATGTGTTGGCTTTTTTACAAAAGACAAACAACAAGTAAATTGAAAAAACAATGATGATAAAAAACATACTCTTTACTACTTTATTGCTCTTAATCACCTTAGGGACTAGCTTTGGCCTTTACGCTGCTGATGATTTATCAATGTCGGCATTAACGTTAACAACTAACCCTGATGGATCACAAGAGTATTCAGTTACGCTTCAAATTTTAATCTTTATGACGGCACTAAGCTTTATTCCTGCTGCCGTTATTATGATGACCTCTTTTACCCGTATTGTTGTGGTTATGGCTATTTTGCGACAAGCTTTTGGTTTACAACAAACACCATCAAACCAAGTTATTATTGGGCTAACGTTATTTATGACCTTATTTATTATGACGCCAGTGTATAAGCAAATTGATGACGCCGCAATTCAACCTTACCTGAGTGAGCAACTTACCTCTGTTGAAGCTATTGATAAAGCCAAAGTACCATTGCGTTCTTTTATGCTTGAACAAACAAGGTTAAAAGATCTTGATACGTTAGCATCTATGGCTGGATTAGACGCTGTTGATAAGCCAACAGATTTACCAATGACGGTAATTATTCCTGCTTTTATTATCAGTGAGTTAAAAACGGCTTTTCAAATAGGTTTTATTTTATTTATTCCATTTTTAATTATTGATTTAGTTGTTGCGAGTATATTAATGGCCATGGGGATGATGATGTTATCGCCTATGATAGTTTCTTTACCCTTTAAACTCATGCTTTTTGTTTTAGTGGATGGGTGGAATTTAGTTATCGGTACTATTGCGACAAGTTATGGTTTGGGTGGTTAAATTATGTTAGTTAATCTTTATCGTTTTAAGAGAAATTAAGATGGGGCCAGAAGTCTTTGTTGACATTCTAAGAGATGCATTGCTGCTAGTGATTGTACTAGTGTGTGCGGTGATCTTACCTAGCTTATTTGTTGGTTTACTTGTGGCTATTTTTCAAGCCGCAACTTCAATTAATGAGCAGACCTTAAGCTTTTTGCCGCGTCTTATCGTCACTTTGCTGGCACTTATCTATGGTGGTCATTGGGGGGTGCAAAAGTTGATGGATTATACCTTTAGGCTGGTTGCTAGTATTCCAAGTGTGATCAGCTAATGGAGTTTACTGAGTCAGTTATTAATCAATATCTGGCCGATTTTATTCTGCCTTTCACACGAGTCTCTGCTTTAGTGATGACTATGATAGGTTTTAGTGCTCGTAATATTCCTACCAGAATAAAACTTTTTTTGTGTGTTACTGTCACTATTGCCATCATGCCTGCTATTCCCCCAACCAAAATAGAACAGCTATTATCATTAAACACCGCGTTGCTTATTGGTCAGCAAACTATTATTGGTGCTTTGTTAGGCTTTGTTACTGTCATGGTAGTTAATACTTTTACTTTAGCTGGGCAAATTATAGCAATGCAATCGGGTTTAGGTTTTGCCTCGTTAGTTGATCCCGCCAGTGGTATGAATGTACCTGCTGTTGGTCAGTTTTTTTTAATTCTATCTTCGCTTTTATTTTGGGTTATGGATGGCCATTTAGCCTATTTGCAATTTGTTGTTTCTAGTTTTGATACCTTGCCTATTGGTGGGGACTATTTTAATAGCATTAAATTTAAAGAGCTCGTGCAATGGGGAAGTTGGATGTTTGCAACTGCGTTATCATTAGCGCTAGCGCCACTTACCGCGATGTTATTGATTAATTTTTCTTTTGGCATCATGACCCGAGCAGCACCACAATTAAATATTTTTGCTATTGGTTTTCCTATAACCATGATGGCCGGTCTATTGATTATGTGGTTAACCTTTGGCAACTTCCTTGTTCACTTTGAATTGCAATGGCAACGAGCATTGGACTTTAGTTGCTATCTAATTGATTGCCAGGCAGCGCCTTAAATGGCTGAGTCAGACAGTGGTGAAAAAACCGAACAGCCTACGGCAAAAAAACTCACCGATGCCAGAAAGAAAGGGCAAATAGCCAGATCCAAAGACCTTGGCACCATGTTTGTCTTGGTAGGTAGTGCTTGTGCTTTACTCTTGATGGGCAACTCATTAGCCCATGCTTTATCAACAGTAATGAAACGTTTGTTTAGCCTGACTCGCCAAGAAGCAATGGATGTTAATGCTATTTTTAATGTAGTTAGTGGTGCTATCAGCTCAATTATTTGGCCATTGTTGTGGATATATTTCATTATTATCTTAGCGGCTTTTATTGGTAATACTATGCTAGGGGGAATGAGTTTTTCTTGGCAGGCAATGGCGCCTAAAGCGAGTAAGCTTTCACCTCTTTCTGGCTTTAAGCGTATGTTTGGCGTACAAGCAGGAGTAGAATTAGTTAAGTCTATATTAAAATTTTTTGTGGTATTTATAGTTGCCTTTTTATTGTTATCTAGTTTATTTGAGCAAATTATAGGCTTAAGTTTAGAAACCATCCCAACAAACTTTGGTCACGCGGTAAATTTATTGTTATGGATGTTTTTAGTGCTCGCGTTATCTATTGGTATTATTGCTGCTGTTGACGCGCCTTATCAGGTGTGGAATCACACCAGGCAGCTTAAAATGACTAAGCAAGAAATTAAGGATGAACACAAAAACACCGAAGGTAATCCTGAAATAAAAGGCAGAATAAAACGAACTCAGTATGAAATGTCTCAGCGACGTCAAATGGCTGAAGTACCTAATGCTGATGTAGTTATTACCAACCCAACACATTTTAGCGTGGCATTAAAATATGATGCCGCAACAGGCGGAGCACCAGTGTTAGTTGCTAAAGGTATTGACGAAATGGCTTTGCATATACGGACCATAGCTAAAGAGCATAATGTGGAAATACTCCAGTCTCCCGCTCTGGCTCGTTCGCTTTATTACACCGCAGAAGTAGAGCAAAATATCCCCGAAGAGCTATATGCGGCAGTAGCGCAAGTACTTGCGTTTATCTTTCAATTAAATGAACATCGAAAAGGGCGTGCCAAAAAACCAATACCAGTTGCAAAAAATCTACCTATTCCCGATGAATTTAAATACTAATACCATTAATTGAAATAATGAATCGCTCAACTTAGTGCTGCAAAAGCGAGCTTATAACAAGCCAAATGACTTAAATATAAGTCATTCTATATTTCATTTATTTGGTGATGTTATCAGTTGGTTGCTAAGATCTCAAAGGTCTGGTTTACAAGGATTACCTTCAGCGTTATTTTTTTTAAAAGAGAATAATACCATTAATACAAATAATGACCTGACCATGCTAAATAGACTATGTGTTCCAATAACATCGTTGCATACAGTCCTAATAGCTAGAGATTAATTAATCAAGCCCTTTGTTATTGAAAATTGATCACTAATATACTGGTTTGGTAAAACCATTCTCTTCAATCTATGCCTTGCCTCTAAACCTTTTAATTTTAACTAAGTGATTTTTTTATTAATTCAATTGCTGTCCACCCCTTTTTTTTACAATATAATAGCTCCCAAACTAGAAACCAAACCATTTTACTACTTCTTGGTATAGCTTTTGCTATTTCTAAATTAGCGTCAAAAAACTATCATTAAGAGCTAGCTGTATCCAATGCAATTAACTGCCTATTTTAATCAATTCAATAAAAATAAATTAAATCATTTTGCTGGTTTAGGAACACCTTTATTAGTTATGGCCGCGCTTGGTATGGTGGTGTTACCCATGCCTGCTTGGTTATTAGATGTACTTTTCTCCTTTAATATTGCGCTTTCATTAGTTGTATTATTGATCACGGTTTATACCTTAAAGCCGCTTGAGTTTGGTTCTTTTCCTTCTGTGATTCTTATTGCAACAATTTTACGTTTAGCATTGAATGTTGCCAGTACTCGAGTTGTTTTACTTGAAGGCCATGAAGGAACAGGCGCGGCAGGTAAAGTGATTGAGGCCTTTGGTTCAGTTGTGATTGGTGGTAACTACGCTGTTGGTTTAGTGGTTTTTTTAATCTTAATTATTATCAACTTTGTGGTGGTTACTAAAGGTGCGGGTAGAATTGCAGAAGTAACAGCACGCTTTACACTCGATGCCATGCCTGGCAAACAGATGGCAATTGATGCGGACTTAAATGCGGGCTTTATTGATCAAGACCAGGCGCGTGAACGTCGTAATGAAGTGACTAGCGAAGCAGACTTTTATGGATCGATGGATGGTGCTAGTAAATTTGTTAAAGGGGATGCCGTTGCTGGTATTTTGATCCTTTTTATTAATATTATTGGTGGCTTAGTTATTGGCATGGTGCAGCATGAACTTACCTTTGATAGTGCAGTAGAGATTTATACCTTACTTACTATTGGTGACGGATTAGTCGCACAAATTCCAGGGTTGTTGTTATCTGTTGCGACTGCCATTGTGGTCACAAGACAAAATACAGCTCAAGATATGGGTGAGCAGGTTAGCAGCCAATTAGGTCAAGAAAAATCACTGTATATCGCCGCTGGCGTTATGTTTGTTATGGGTGTTGTTCCGGGTATGCCGCATTTTGTTTTTCTATTTTTTGCCACTGCTATTGCCGCCAGTGCTTATTTTGGCGCTAAAAACAAAGCGAATAAGGCCATTGAACTTAATAAAGTAACCCAAGAGCAACAAGCGGAAAATAAGCAAAAAGAAGAAGAAGTAAAAGAGCTTGATTGGGATGATGTTAATCATGTTGATGTCATTGGTTTAGAGATAGGTTATCGGTTAATTCCGTTGGTTGATAAAGCTCAAGGTGGCGAGCTGTTAAGTCGAATCAAAGGGGTTCGTAAAAAGTTATCTCAGGAGTTTGGCTTTTTAGTGCCCGCGGTGCATATTCGTGATAATTTAGATTTAGATCCAAACAGCTATCAAATATCACTGATGGGGGTCACTATTGGTAGCGCTGAAATTCATCACGATCAAGAACTTGCTATAAACCCCGGACAAGTCTTTGGTAAGCTTGATGGTGTTGTTACCAAAGATCCAGCATTTGGCTTAGATGCTGTGTGGATCAATCAAAGTCAACGTGAACAAGCACAAACCCTTGGCTATACTGTTGTTGATGCTGCGACGGTTTTAGCCACTCATTTAAGCCAAATTTTAACAAATAACGCCTCTCAATTACTCGGTCATGAAGAAGTTCAAAACTTACTCGACATGTTAGCTAAGTCTTATCCTAAATTGGTTGAAGGTTTTATTCCTGAAACATTAACTTTAGGAACTGTGGTTAAAGTATTGCAAAGTTTGATGAATGAAGGCGTTGCTGTGCGTGATATGCGTTCTATTGTACAAACACTTGTTGAATATGGACCAAGGAGCCAGGATGCTGAAGTATTAACTGCTGCGGTACGTATTACCTTGCGTAAATTTATTGTTCAAGACCTTGTTGGCTCTGCTATAGAAGTCCCCGTCATAACCTTGTCGCCTGAGTTGGAACAAATGTTGCATCAATCAATGCAAATGGCAGGTGATGATGGCGCAGGCATAGAGCCAGGCTTAGCAGAGCGATTACAAAAATCACTTACCGATGGTGCTCAACAGCAAGAAATGGCTGGAGAAGCCCCGATACTATTAACATCAGGCATTTTAAGAACCGTGTTAGCCAAATTTGTTAAATATACTATTCCAAGTTTGCGAGTTATTTCTTACCAAGAAATTCCTGATGATAAACAAATCAAAATTGTAAGTGCCATAGGGCAGTAAATAAAAGATTCGAGTCGTAAGCAAGAACAGTTACTAATACTGATCATTTATTTAGATCAGTGTTTTGATAATCGTAACTAGCAGTTCGAGACTAAATAAGGGGTTAACTGTGAAAATTAGACGTTTTGTTGCCAAAGATATGCGTAGCGCACTAGCACAAATTAAAGACGAATTAGGTGTTGATGCTGTTATTATGTCTAATAAAAAAGTCCCTGAAGGTGTTGAGCTAATGGCTGCTGTAGATTACAGTCAATCATTGCCTAAGACTAAACCTTCTAATGAATTCACATCCAAGACTACAAGAGAAGTCAGTAATGATGTGGTTAACATCAGTACGGCTTGTGAGGCTCAAAATATTGAAGTACCAGCCGATAGTCTTTCTGCTTTGTTAAATCGCCAAGTACAGCAACCGCCACGACAAAAGTCAGCGTTAGTAAATGAAAACGTAGCGACTGATCCTATTGCTAGCCAAACACTAGATAATGAAGAGAATATAGAACAACAGCTTCGTAATTTCACAGAACGTCTTCGTCATTCAGGTGTTGATGGTACAATGCCATCATCAAACAAACCTTCTGAAGATGTTAACAATGCTAGCGCTAGTCAAGATAGTAACTATAACTCTTTTGAAGCCCAGCAAATGGTCAAACAGTTGCAAAGTAATCAAGCATCCGTTCAAAATCAACCCGCATCGGTTAACCAGCAAGATTTTGAGAGAATGCAACAAGAAATGGCGTCAATAAGACAATTACTAGAACATCAAGTATCTGGGCTCATGTGGCAAGATATGGCACAAAAAGATCCCCAAAGAGCGGTATTAGTAACTCGGTTGCTTGATTTGGGGTTAAATGAGCAAATAGCGGATCAAATCGCCGGTTATGTACCCGCACAATGCCATGAAGCACATGCTTGGAAAGAAGCCACAAAGCTAATTAGCGAGCAAATCAATACCACACAAAATGACATTATTCATCGAGGTGGTGTGGTTGCCTTGGTTGGGCCTACTGGGGTGGGTAAAACAACAACTATTGCAAAACTTGCAGCGCGTTTTTCACAAATTCATGGTCATGAGCAAGTCGCACTTATTTCAACCGATACCTATAGAATTTCCGGTTTTGAGCAACTGGCTACTTACGGAAAAATTATTGGTTGTCAGGTGAAGCTTGCTAAAGATAGCCAAGCATTAGATGTTCTCTTACAGCAATTTAGTAAAAAGAAACTTATTCTTATCGATACGGCTGGTATGGGGCAAAGAGATATGCGTTTAGCTGAAAACTTAGCTAACTTAGTATCCAACTCTCGTGTTAGAATTCGTAATTATTTAGTGTTGGCAGCTAATAGTCAGCAGCAAGTGATGCAAGAAAATGTTGAACGGTTTAAAAAGATCCCCTTATCAGGATGTATTTATACAAAACTGGATGAAAGCATTAGTATTGGCGAAATAATCACAACTTCAATTCAAAATGGTCTGCCAATAGGTTATCTTACTGACGGGCAAAGAGTTCCTGAAGATATTAAAGTTGCAAATGCTGAAAAATTAGTTACGCTTGCAGATAAAATGGCAACAAAAACAGCAAACAATGTAGCTTCTGTGCGGTCAATGCCTATAGCTCCCGCGACAGTGATATAAATATATTGTGCAATTTTCTTTATGGTAGTTTTCTTCGCTTAAGTAAAGAAGTAATATAAGAAGTGATACACAAGAAGTAATAAATATGGCAGATCAAGCGAGCGGCTTAAGAAAAATGCAGGACTTAAAAAAAGTAAAAGTAATCGCAGTTTCAGGTGGTAAAGGAGGAGTGGGGAAAACCAATGTCTCACTCAATACTGCAATAGCACTAGGACAGCAAGGTAAGAGAGTTTTAGTCTTAGATGCCGATTTAGGCCTGGCTAATGTTGATGTTATGTTGGGACTTAGAGTTCAACGTAACCTTTCTCACGTCCTATCAGGTGAATGTGAACTCGATGATATCATCATCAATGGCCCCAGTAATATTAAGATAATTCCCGCGACATCAGGCTCACAATCAATGGTTGACTTAACGCCTTCTGAGCATGCAGGATTAATTCGCGCCTTCAGTGAAATGCAAACGCAATTTGATGTACTTATTGTTGATACTGCCGCAGGTATTTCTGATATGGTGCTAAGTTTTACCCGTGCGGCACAAGATGTCATGTTAGTGGTTTGCGATGAACCCACATCGATAACCGACTGTTATGCTTTGATGAAGCTTTTAAGTAGAGACCACGGTGTATTTAAATTCAAAGTCGTCGCCAATATGGTAAGAACTTCTAAAGAAGGACAACAGTTATTTGGTAAGTTAACCAAAGTCACGGATAGGTTTTTAGATGTAGCGCTTGAATTGGTCGCTGTCATCCCCTTTGATGAAAATATTCGAAAATCAGTACGAAAACAACAGGCGATTGTTGAAGCATTCCCTGACTCTCCAGCATCGAAAGCCTTTATAGGCTTAGCTACAAGAATAACAAGTTGGGCTATTCCCAATCAAGCTTCAGGGCATTTAGAGTTTTTTATTGAGCAATTACTAGAACATTAGATCTAGAGTTGAAGACTCAAAATATTTAATAATACTTAACTGTTAAGTTAAGTTTATTTATAAAACGATAAGTTTTAAGTGAGAACAATATAACGTGGTTAAAGCTAGTGCCTACAACAATCACATTGATAAAACAGCTTTGCTTGAGCAGCATACCGTATTAGTTAAGCGAATTGCTTATCATTTACTCGCCCGCTTACCAGCTAGTGTTATTGTCGATGATTTAATACAATCAGGTATGATTGGGTTATTTGAAGCAGCCAATAACTTTGATAACACCAAAGGCGCAAGTTTTGAAACCTTTGCCGGTATTCGTATTCGTGGCGCTATGTTAGATGAAATACGCCGTGGTGATTGGACTCCTCGTTCGGTGCACAAGAATAGCCGTATGGTCAGTGAAGCAATTCAGCAACTTGAAGCAGAATTAGGTAGAGATGTTACCGATATAGAAGTGGCTGAAAAACTTGATATTTCATTAAATGAATACCATCATATATTAAGTGAGGTTAGCACAGGAAAAATACTGGGTATTGATGATCTGGGTGTAAATGAAGATACATTAAATTTTGACAGTGATTGTCATAGTTATGATCCCTATGACAATTTTGAAAAAATAGCCTTTAAAAAAGGCTTAACTATGTGTATTTCTTCTTTACCAGAGCGTGAAGCTTTAGTACTGTCTCTATATTATGACGAAGAATTAAATTTACGAGAAATAGGCCAAGTGATTGACGTAAGTGAATCACGTGTTAGTCAAATTCATAGCCAAGCCATGCATAGATTAAAATCACGTATGCAATCTTGGAAAAGTTGAGTAGAATAAACAATATCGTAAACTTAGTTATTAAAAATTTTGAATGTTTCGCCGGAGGGTGCCTTGGATAAAAATATGAAAGTGCTTGTAGTTGATGATTTTTCAACCATGAGACGTATAGTGAAAAATTTGTTACGTGATTTAGGTTTTACGAATATTCAAGAGGCTGATGACGGCAGTACAGCATTACCCATGCTTCAAGGTGGCGACTTCGATTTTGTTGTTACGGATTGGAATATGCCAGGAATGCAAGGAATTGATCTATTAAAAGCAATACGTGCCGATGAAAGCTTATCGCATATTCCGGTGTTGTTAATTACAGCTGAAGCGAAGAAAGAGCAAATTGTTATGGCTGCTCAAGCAGGTGTAAATGGTTACATTGTTAAACCCTTTACGGCAGCGACATTAAAAACTAAATTAGATAAGATTTTTGAGCGCTTAGCTTAGTTACTGCCTTTTAAGGGTATACGTTTAATGCTGAATATTTACTTATTGAAGTCTAATAGTGCTTCGGTTTATTAGTTAAGGAATTTTATGACTAACGCAATGGTAGGGCGTGTCTCTCTAGAACAAGCTAGAACATTAGTTGAGTTTCTAGAAAACAATCAGCAAGATAAAGCTGACGCGCTTATTGCTGACATTCAAAATCCAATCAATTCAGAGCTGTTTGCTGAAATAGGTAAATTAACTCGTCAACTTCATGACTCGTTAACAAATTTTCAGTTAGATTCCCGTTTAAATGATTTAGCAACGGCTGATATCCCAGACGCAAAAGAGCGGCTGAACTACGTAATTACTCGCACAGAAGAAGCGGCTAACAAAACGATGGATGCGGTTGAATCAATATTTCCAGTTGTTGATAATATTGCAGAACAAGTCAATGCAGTAAATCCATCATGGTCTAAGCTGATGAACAATGAAATAGACTTAAAAGAGTTCAAAAGCTTATGTGGAGATATTGATACCTTGTTACAAACAACGGGAAAGGAAACGGCACACATACACACATTGATGACCGATGTGTTAATGGCACAGGACTTTCAGGATTTAACTGGTCAAGTTATTCGAAAAGTTATTGATTTAGTACGTGAAGTAGAAGACAGCTTGATTAATATGCTGACAGCATTTGGTATTTCTTCAGAGCAAAAACTCGATGGTTCAAAGTTAACCTTAGGTGAAAACTTAGTTGAGGGACCAATAGTTAATAAAGAAAATAGAGATGATGTTGTTGAAGATCAAGATGATGTTGATGATCTTTTATCAAGCTTAGGGTTTTAATAGGAGTGGCGAATGTCTTTTGAAGCAGATGAAGAAATTCTACAAGATTTTTTAGTTGAAGCAGGTGAGATCCTCGAGTTACTTTCAGAACAACTAGTTGAGCTTGAAAATGACCCTGATAATGCAGATTTGCTCAATTCAATCTTTAGAGGGTTTCATACAGTAAAAGGTGGAGCAGGCTTTCTATCTTTAGCTGAGTTAGTGGATGTATGTCATTTTGCAGAAAATATATTCGATTTGCTAAGAAATGAACAACGCAAAGTAACATCTGATTTGATGGATGTTATTTTATCCGCACTTGATACTGTTAATGATATGTTTGCTTTGGTGAAAAATAGAGAAGCACTTGTTGCAGCTGATCCAGAGTTATTAGCTGAACTTCATCGTTTAAGTGTCCCGGAATCAGAAAGTGATAGTAGTGAATCCAAAGCCGAGCCCGAGCCCGAGCCCGAAATTCAACCGGAAGCGATAACAAATGAACTAGAATCAAATCAAGCAACGTCATCAGATGAAATGACAGAAGATGAATTTGAACAGTTACTCGACGAGTTACACGGTTCGGCTCCACCAAGCTCGACCGCTGTTAGTCATGTTGAAATAAGTTCTCCTGCAGTTAGTAACGGTGATATTTCTGATGATGAATTTGAAAGCTTATTAGATGAGTTACATGGTCAAGGTGCTTTTAGTGCCAATGTAAATAATGGCAGTTCAGCTGTTAATGCTAGCTCTGATGAAATTAACGATGATGAGTTTGAAAGCTTGTTAGATGAGTTGCATGGTAAGGGACAGGCACCAAAAGCTACTGAACCTAATGAAGTCACAGCAGCACCTGTAGCAACGCCAAAACCATCAGTTGCACAAACTCAAGCTAAACCTAAAAAGGTGAGTGCTGCTTCTAAACCTTCATCTCCCGTTAAAGCAAAAGAAAAAGCGAAAACAAAACCAGCTCAACAATCAACACCACAAGGTGAAACTACAGTTCGAGTTGATACTAAACGCTTAGATAAAATCATGAATATGGTCGGTGAATTAGTGTTGGTTAGAAATCGCTTAACCAGCCTAGGCTTAACCTCAGATGATGAAGACTTAAATAAAGCGGTGTCAAATTTAGATGCGGTAACAACAGATTTACAAGGTGCGGTAATGAAAACCCGCATGCAACCAATTAAAAAGGTTTTTGGCCGTTTTCCTCGCGTTGTTCGTGATCTAGCACGTAGTTTAGATAAAGACATAAAGCTAGTGCTTGAAGGTGAAGAAACTGATTTAGATAAAAATCTTGTTGAAGCGTTAGCTGATCCATTAGTGCATTTAGTGCGTAACTCTGTCGACCATGGCATTGAAGAACCGGCTCAGCGTGAAGCTATTGGCAAACCTCGTCAAGGTACCGTTATATTGTCAGCTTCTCAAGAAGGTGATCATATTTTGCTAACCATAAAAGATGATGGCGCAGGTATGGATGCAGAAAAACTAAAAGGTATTGCCGTAGAACGTGGAGTCCTTGAGCCTGATGCCGCCGCAAAAATGCCTGACAAAGAAGCATTTAGTTTGATTTTTGCTCCTGGTTTTTCAACTAAAACTGAAATATCAGAAGTCTCTGGCCGTGGTGTTGGCATGGACGTAGTGAAAACGAAAATCACCCAATTAAATGGCACGGTAGATATCGACTCTGAAATGGGCGTAGGTACTGTATTAGAAATAAAAGTACCACTTACCCTTGCTATCCTTCCTACTTTGATGGTTGTTATAGGCGAGCAAACCTTTGCATTACCCTTAGCGGCAGTGAATGAGATATTTCATTTGGACTTAACTAAGACTAATAGTGTTGATGGTCAGTTAACTATCATTGTTCGAGAAAAGGCTATTCCGCTATTTTATCTTGATCAATGGTTAGTGAGAGGGGATGCTGATAAGTCGCACGATAAAGGGCATGTTGTTATTGTACAATTAGGTCATCAACAGGTTGCCTTTGTCGTTGATAGGTTGATTGGACAAGAAGAAGTGGTGATTAAACCACTGGATAGTTTATTACAAGGAACACCAGGTATGGCTGGTGCCACAATTACCAGTGATGGCGGAATTGCACTGATTTTGGACATTGCGAACTTATTAAAGTTCTATGCTAAGAAATCACCTTTTAATAAAAAGTTACGCTCATAACTCGTTTGTGGATTTAGATTAAGTAGAGAAATTAAATGTCCTATAAGGTACTCGTTGTTGATGATTCAAGTTTTTTTAGACGTCGAGTCACAGAAATTTTAAATAAAGACCCTCATCTAGAAGTTATTGATACGGCGGTAGATGGTCAAGAAGCAGTTGATAAAGCAATAGCTCTAAAGCCTGATGTCATTACTATGGATATTGAAATGCCTGTCTTAAACGGTATTTCAGCAGTCAAGGCTATCATGGATAAAGCTCCAACAGCCATTATAATGTTTTCTTCGTTAACTCATGATGGAGCGAAAGCAACATTAGATGCCCTCGAAGCTGGAGCACTTGATTTTTTGCCTAAGAAATTTAGTGAAATTGCACAAAATACTGATGAAGCAGGAAGCTTATTACGTCAAAGAGTAGTTCAAATAGCCAGAAAGCCTATCCAAAGCAGGCAGGGTTTAAGTTCAAGTAGGACTACAAATAAAACTCCTGTTATACAAAGATCAAGTACAGCAAAACTATCTGCTGAGAAAACCAACGATGTAACTAGCTCCAAGCGATCTTCTAGATTAAATAAAGCTTCAAGTAAAAACTATAAGCTTTTAGCTATAGGCTCCTCTACGGGAGGGCCTGTGGCATTGCAAAAAGTACTCACCGAGCTTCCAGAGAATTTTTCTTTGCCAATTATTCTTATTCAACATATGCCAGCTTCCTTTACTCAAGCTTTTGCGAGTCGTTTAAACTCGTTATGTAAAATATCGGTTAAAGAAGCGCGTGATGGCGACATATTAAAACCAGGGTGCGCCTATTTAGCACCTGGCGGTTGTCAAATGATTATTAGTGGAAAGGAAAACGCAGCTAAAATAAAAGTTATTGATGATAATACTGCCAAAATAACCTTTAAACCCAGCGTTGATGTTAGTTTTGGTTCTGCCGCTAAAATATTTGGTAGTAATGTTTTAGGTGTTGTTTTAACGGGAATGGGCACTGATGGGAGAGAGGGGGCTAGAATGTTAAAATCTAAAGGTGCAACAATATGGGCTCAAGATGAAGAGAGCTGTGTTGTTTATGGTATGCCACAAGCTGTTTGTGCTGCTGGTATTTCGCAACTCTCAGTTGCATTAGATGAACTTGCTAGCAGTATTTTAAAAGAAACATCCCATGGATAGGTTAAGTATTGTAGGTCTGCTGACTGCGATATTTGCTATTTATTTGGGGTTTATTTTAGATGGTGGATCTGTTGCGAGTTTATTTGAATTACCGGCTTTTGTTATTGTTTTTGGTGGCACAATTGGCGCCGTCATGCTTCAGTCATCAAGTGTTCAGTTCCTTCATGCGTTATCTTTATTAAAGTGGGTTTTTGTTCCCCCAAGCTATGACATTGAAGAAGGAGTAGATAACATTATTTTATGGGCAGAAAGATCTCGGGAGTCAGGATACCTTGCTTTAGAGGACATAGCCTTAGATGAAGAAGAACCATTTACTCAAAAAGGATTAAATTTATTAGTGGATGGTGCTGATATTGAAAATTTGAGAATGTCTTTGGAATTAGAACTTGATATTTATCGAGAACACAACTTACGCTCAGCTAATGTTTTTGAATCTATGGGCGGCTATAGTCCAACCATAGGCATTTTAGGGGCAGTACTTGGGCTAATCCATGCTATGAGTAATTTAACGGAACCCGCACTGCTTGGGCAAGGTATTGCCACTGCCTTTATTGCCACTATTTATGGCGTTGGTTTTGCAAACCTTATCTACCTTCCTATTGCCAATAAAATTAGAGCTATTATCCACCAACAAACCATGTATCGTGAAATGATCTCAGAAGGCTTAAACTCGATTGCTGTAGGTGAAAATCCTCATGCAATTGAAAATAAACTATCAGCTTTTAGGTTAGAGCAATGAAACAATTAAGAAATAAAAGGCATCGGCTTGAGCATGATAATGTTCATCGTTGGCTTGTTTCTTATGCTGATTATATGACTCTACTTTTTGCATTGTTTGTTGTGCTTTATGCGATGGCAATGGTCAATGAAAAACCTTTTGAAAGTATTACCGAGTCTGTCGGAAGGGTTTTTCAAGCGTATGATGAACCACCTAAAAATAGAGGTTATGTTAATGAAAAACACAACATTAATACTAGTAAAAATAATACACAGCTTCATGAAAAGAGTGCTATAGATCTTGCTGAACCAGAGTTACTCTCGGGAAAGCAGGTATTATCTAATGTTTCAAATGCACAAGTAGGCACAAACTTAATCTCTTTAGAAGAAGAATTACATACCGCTTTATATGAACTTGTGGAGTCGGGTTACGCTCAGTTGCAAATTGACGGTGACTGGTTAGAAATTGAGTTAAATAGCGGGTTGTTATTTCCAAGTGGCTCTTCTTCAGCAACCAAATCCGCTAGTCACATATTGGCCGTTATTTATGATATTTTAGATGAAGTGACTAATTTTGTTCGAGTTAGAGGTTATACGGATAATCAGACGATAAATACAGAAATTTTTTCGTCTAATTGGGAGCTTTCTGTTTATCGCGCGACATCAATTTTGCGCCTCTTAGAAACTTTAGGTATGAATCCGGCTAGAATGGCTATCGAAGGCTATGGTCAATATTATCCTAGTGCTGATAACATGACAGCATTAGGTCGAGCAAAGAATAGAAAAGTGGTTGTCGCGATTTCTAAATATGGACTAGAAAAATCGAATTTAATCAATACACCAACAATTAGTGTTAACAATGTTGAAGTGATAACTAAAGTTGATGAAGTAAATAGTATCAAAATTATTCGTTTACCTAGTGGCGGTATTCGTATCACCACTCGAGATGAGGAAGTCGAAGCAACCCAAGACGTAAATGCTTTGCCAAAAGGTGCAGGTGAACAACAAAACGATGAGTAATATTAATTATTCTCTTTAATAGACCCCTCACTTTGTTTTAAACAGCAATTAGGAAATAAATATTGGAAGTTTGGACAGTAGCAAACCAAAAAGGTGGTGTAGGTAAAACCACAACAACTATCGCTCTAGCAGGGCTTTTGGCTGAGTGTGGTAAAAGGGTATTACTTGTTGATACGGACCCTCATGCGTCCTTAAGTTACTATTTTGGCATTGAATCAGAGGATTTAGACCTAAGTGTCTACGAACTTTTTGTACAGGTTTCATCAAAAGAACAAATTTTACAAAGTTTATGCCCTTCACAATACGCTAATATTGATATTTTGCCTGCAACAATGGGCTTAGCAACACTTGACCGCTCACTTGGAGACAAAGGTGGTATGGGGCTAGTATTAAAAAAAGCTATGCAAGAAGTCTCAGAAAATTATGATTTTGCATTAATGGATTGCCCACCTGTATTAGGTGTACTTATGGTTAACGCTCTAGCTGCATCAAATCGAATTCTGGTCCCAGTACAAACCGAGTTTTTAGCGTTGAAAGGGTTAGATCGCATGATCAAAACCATGGATATCATGCAGGGAGAACAGGAAGAACCATTTGAATATACTATAATACCTACTATGTTTGATAAACGAACAAAAGCTTCAATTTCAGCATATCAACAATTACAAGATGTCTATAAAGAAAAAGTATGGCCGGGTGTGATACCGATAGATACCAATTTTAGAAACGCGAGTATTGCGCAAAAAGTCCCTTCACATTTTGCAGCTAATTCTCGAGGCGTTTTTGCTTATAAAAACTTATTAGATTATTTATTAAAACGACCAACAAGAAGCAATAAATAAATGGCAAAACCATTAGCAGCAAGCAAAAAAGTAATGAAAAACTATCTGTCAGAATTATTGACGGAAGAGCTACCTGAGCTTGAAAAACAGCCTGAAAATCTTAAAAAGAAGTCCAATGAAATCATTGAAAATAAACGTTTAGAAACATTGTTGAAAAATGTTAATGTGGAAATAGATGTGGCTGTCGAGCCACTACATTCTCCAAATTGTGATACAAAGCACGAAAGCAAGAGAACGTTGATTAAAAGCAAAAAAGAATTTGTTGAGAAAAAAGAGGTAGAACTAACCGCAGACAAAACTAATGATGACTTTATTGCCAAGACACCAAAAAGCTATCGTCAGGGGGATTTTCAGGCGCTGTTTTTTGATGTAGCAGGCTTGACTATTGCAGTGCCTTTAATTGAGTTAGGCGGTATTCATAAAGTGGAAAAATCCACCCCTCTTATGGGAAAACCTGATTGGTTCAAGGGAGTCATGTTATATAGAGATGAAAAAGTTAATGTAGTTGATACAGCTTTATGGGTAATGCCAGAAAAATGTGACGAAAAATTAAAAAATTCGTTAAACTATCAGTATATTATCATGTTAAGTGATAGCTCATGGGGGCTTATGGCTGAAAATCTTGTCGATACTGTTGTATTAAAGCAAAATGATGTGAAATGGTTGGACACATCAATTAAACGTCCATGGTTAGCGGGTTTAGTAAAAGATAAAATGTGTGCTTTACTTAATGTTGAGGCACTTATTCAACTACTTAATGAAGGTAGCGCAATTAATTAACTTAAATAATAATATATTTAAGTTTTGAGATAAATTGATTTAATTAAGGGGCAAGTGGTATGTCTGATGAAAGACGCAGTTCTAGTGCAAAAATAGATGCAAATGATGAAGTACTTCAATGGGTAACATTTAAACTAGAAAATGAAGTATATGGCATCAATGTCATGCAAGTACAAGAAGTACTAAGATATAGTGAAATAGCGCCTGTACCTGGCGCCCCTTTATATGTACTTGGTATTATTAACCTACGGGGTAATGTTGTCACAGTAATTGATACTCGATCTCGTTTTGGCTTAGAACCCTGTGATGTTACAGATAACACACGTGTTGTGGTTATCGAATCAGAAAAACAAGTCATTGGTATTTTAGTTGACAGTGTTGCTGAAGTGGTTTATTTAAGAACATCTGAAATTGATGATGCGCCTAATGTAGGCAATGAAGAAAGTGCTCAATTTATTCAAGGTGTATCTAATCGCGATGGTGAATTACTTATACTGGTTGATTTGGATAAACTATTATCTGATGATGAATGGGATGAGTTAAAGCAACTTTAATTTACTTTAATAGGGTTATCATAAAGTTGCCTATATTTATGTTTTGCATTAAACGCTAAGTTTAGCTTTGTTACTTCAAGGCTAAACTTAAGTGAAGGTGTTTTCACTTATCGTTGCTCTAACCTATAGTTTGAATAGCATATTTCTGTCAAAAGTGAGTTAATTCATTATATGTCTATGTTGGCCGTTCCAATGATCTCAATACTTGCACTGACACTAAGCTTACTATGCATTAGTGCTATTTTTGTTATTTCAGCACGGCATAAAGTTAAGCTGTCGGTTTTAGAGTCTCAATCTCAAGTTAATGAACAGTTATTATTTGATCTGCAATCAACGAATGATAAGTTAGGTGCTGAAATTAAGCTCTTATTAACTAAACATGAACAAGTAGCTCTAGAAAATATTCAAGTGTCTAAACAGCTTGAACATAGGATAAAAACGTTACAAAAACAGATGCAAGATCAACACACCACTATTACCCAAATGCAATCAGGACAGAGTGAAGATAAGTTTTATGCACGTGCTATTAAGTTAGCAAAAAAAGGGGCAGATCTTGACGAAATTGTTACCGAATGTGAGTTACCCCGCGCAGAAGTAGAAATGTTATTATCGGTTTATCGTAGCTCAGAATGATTATAAAATACTCCTTTAACTGAACCTGTGCAGTTGCCTATCATTAATACCCATATAGGGTATTAATGATAGGCAACTATGAACAAGAAAGAACTAGAATCGTTTGCTAAGCAAGCAGCCAATTCAATGAAATTCGAAGCGAACTTAACTGATTTTAAAAAATGTTAACCAAGATGACCGTTGAAGTAGCACTTAATGCTGAGTCAGACGAACACCTTGGATATTCCCGTCATGAACAATCAAGTAAATATAACTAACGCAATGGTTACTCATTGAAAATCACTATTTCCATTAAACACATTTCCACTACGGTAGGCATATTGTGCTCGCATCACGCATAAATAAGTCTAGATAGACTCAAACAAAAGTATATCTAGACTTAAACCGTCAATGTTAACGGCCTGTACCGTCAGCATTGACGGTAAATCAATTACCTATCTATCGAATTTTTAACAGCGATACGGCAACCGATACGCTGGAACACCTTACAAAGTAATGCATACAACCAAAGTTCGATACGGCTAGCGATACGCTGAAGCTAGCAATAGCAGATGGTTATTCATTATTATTTTGGCTATGTTCCCGCTAAGTGTTGTTGAGCTTTGAACAGGTTGTTTTGTTAGGATTTTCATTTGTATCTAAAAATCGAAACCAACCTAAGTAATTTTCTAAATACTTAGTCGCCACACCATGAAATCTATCCATCCAAGCCTTTAAGCGGCTATGGTATGCATTAACATTCTGAATGTGGAATA
>JASMAS010000037.1 GCA_030754235.1 Litorilituus sp. | reverse complement strand
CGTCAGATGGCCGACACTCCTATTGATTTCTTTCTTCAGGTGGGCCATCCCTTTGGCAAGGTCACTGTCATCAGCCAAGTCGACGTACAACATGCAGCCGAGGTGCATGGCAACGGGCCCCCGCCATTGGTCTGGGCTTCGAAATGTTCTCATTGCTCTCTCCGTCTTTAACGTTGGAGTTAGCTTACTGAGATTTTACAACCTATTGAATGTGCTGTTTACCGGACGCTTACGTTATTTTAGTTAGTTTCGTGTAATTAATTTTTCATTATTTTTTTTTGGATTTTTTGTTGAAAAAAAACGTTGCGTTTAAGTAAAAATGTTTTTTTTGTTGTGAAAGTGTAATTATTCATGGATAACTGCTTGTTTGTCAGCAAGGTTATCATTAGTATATATTCACACACATAATTTTTTCTTTTAAACCTACAGTCCGTAAATGCCTATTTTTGACCAAAATTTTTCCGTGAGAGTCTACTATGAAGACACTGATGCTGGTGGAATAGTATATTATGCAAATTACCTTAAATTCTTTGAGCGAGCGCGAACTGAGTGGCTACGTGAACTTGGTGTAAATCAAACAAAATTTTTAGAACAAAATATAGGTTTTGTGGTCAGAAAGGTTGAAATGGATAATGTTGCACCGGCAAAGTTAGATGATTTACTAAATATAAACTCCACCATTGTTACATTAAAACGGGCAAGTTTGATATTTTATCAAACAATAACTAACCAAGCACAACAAGTGATATGTCTTGCAACAGTTCGTGTCGCTTGTGTCAATTTTCAAAATGCGAAACCTGTCGCTATCCCAGAATCTATATTAGGAGCGTTTAAACGTGTCTGCTGAATTTTCAATTTTTGAACTTATTTTAGAAGCCAGCCTATTGGTGAAACTAGTGATGCTAATTTTACTGGGTTTTTCTGTCGTTTGTTGGGCGATGATATTTCAGCGTCGACAAGCCTTGAGTGTTGCAAAAGCTCAATTAAAAGATTTTGAAGATAAGTTTTGGAGCGGAGCAGACTTAAGTAAACTTTATAGTGAAATTTCAGTTAAAAACCAAATTCAAGGTATTGAAAGTCTCTTTATTGCTGGCTTTAAAGAGTTTGCTCGTTTGCGCAAAAGTAAAATTAACGATCCCCATACTATTGTCGATAGTACTCATCGCGCAATGCGAGTTGCCTTGTCACGCGAAGTAGACAACCTAGAAACACACCTCCCTTTTATGGCTACTGTTGGCTCGATTAGCCCCTATATTGGTTTATTTGGAACCGTGTGGGGAATTATGAACTCTTTCATTGGTTTAGGCGCTGTGCAGCAAGCAACCTTATCTATGGTTGCGCCAGGTATTGCAGAAGCGCTTATTGCAACAGCAATGGGGTTATTTGCTGCCATTCCTGCGGTAATGGCTTTTAACCGCTTTAGTCATAAAGTTGAAAAGCTTGAAAATAGCTATGGCAACTTTATGGAGGAGTTTTCGAGTATATTACAACGCCAATCGGTAAATGGGCCACAGGCGTAGACAAAGGCGAAAACTATGTATCAAAGAGTAAGACGTCGTAAAGTGGCTGAGATCAATGTAGTTCCATACATTGATGTGATGTTAGTGCTATTAATTATTTTTATGGTTACAGCGCCGCTTATCACACAAGGTGTTAAGGTGGATTTACCTCAAGCTGATGCCGAGCCCTTAGACAAAGATACGAAACCACCACTGGTTGCGTCTGTTGATGCACAAGGGCTTTACTATATAACTCTTGGTAGTAATGAAAAAGAGCCATTATCAGCAGCAGAAGTAGCGACTCTGGTTAAAGCACATTTAGTGGTAAACCCAGATACTCCCGTTGTAGTCAATGGTGATGGTGCTGTTTCCTATGATGCGGTAATTCAACTTATGGTTTTATTGCAAACCGTAGCGGGTGTGCCATCTGTTGGCTTAATGACTGATTCTGTGGAGAATTAAAGTGAGTCAATATTATGATCGCGCTATGTTTATTAAAGCATTTTGGTTAAGTATTTTCCTACACATCGCTTTACTTGCAATATTATTTATGAAGGATTTGAAGCCTGAAGTTAAATTGCCTAAGTCTGCGCCTGTTACAGAAGTGAAAGCTATTAAAGCGACCGTTGTGGATGCTAATAAATTACAAAAAGCCATTAACAAAATCAAACAACAAAAAGCAGATGATAAAGCCGCCGAGAAAAAACGCCTTCGAGATATGGAAAAACGCGCCAGTGATGCTAAAAAACGTCGTGCAAAAGAAGAAGCCCGTATTAAAAAACTAGAAAAACAACGTAAACAAAAAGAACAAGAAAAAAAACGGGCAGATAAAGCGGCTAAAGAGGCAATCAATAAAGCTGCTGAAGCCGAAAAAATTAGAAAACAGAAAGAGCAAGAAAAACAAAAGGCTGAAGATGCTGCTGCCTTAGCCCGATCAAAGCGCATAAAGGCAGAGGCTGATGCTAAGAAAGCTGATGAAATTCGTAGAAAACAAAGAGAAGAACGTAAGCGAAAAGAAAAAGCTGCAGCGGATAAAGCTGCTCGTGAGAAGCGTTTAGCCGAACAAATGGCCGCTGAAATGGCAAGCCGCAATAAAGCGCGAAAACAGCAAATGATGTCGGAGATACAGCGTTATGCAACATTGATCACTAATGTTATTGATCAAAATATGATTAATGACAGATCTACAATGGAAGGAAAGTCTTGTAAATTAGTGATAAGTCTTGCACCATCAGGGTTTGTAACCCAAGTTCGTGTTATGAGTGGAAACTCGGTTGTTTGTGAAGCAGCGAAAAGGGCTGTTTATAAGGCTGGCACTTTACCTGTTTCTAAAGACCCTGACGTCTTTAAAGAGATGCGCAATATTGATGTTACCGTTGTACCTGAATTTAACTAACCTAGTTAGTGATTAAACCCATTATCAGATAAAATAAGTGAACAATGAAAATTAAATTACTCCTTGGACTTTTTATAACGCTATTGTCAACTTCAGCCATAGCGACTCTAGAAATTGTAATTACCGGCGGTGTTGATAGTGCTCGCCCAATAGCTGTTGTACCTTTTCAATGGCAAGGTAATGGCGAGTTGCCAGAGCAAGTCTCGACAGTGATCAGCGACGATTTATTGCGCAGTGGCAAATTTAACCCAATTAAAGCTGAACTCTTTCCACAACTGCCGACATTGGCTGATAGTATTGATTACAGTGCATGGGCCGGTATTGGTGTTGAAGCCGTTTTACTAGGAGAAATTAAAGAAACAACAATAGGTAAATACCAAGTAAGTTACCAATTAGTTGATGTTATTCGAGGGCAAGTGACTGGTGGCCAAACCTCTATGCTCAGTAATGGTGAGTTAATACAAACCCAAGATCATATTCTTACTCAAAGCAGTGCGCAAATTGGTAGTGACCAGTTTCGCCGCTATGCACATACTATTAGTAACGCCGTATATGAGTCGTTAACGGGTAACAAAGGGGCTTTTTTAACACAAATAGCTTATGTTATTGTTCGTGATCAAGGAAACTATCCGTATCAATTAGCTTTTGCGGATTATGATGGCTTTAATGAACAGGTATTATTAAGTTCTAAAGAGCCGCTAATGTCTCCCTCATGGCACCCTGATGGAGAACAGTTGACCTACGTTTCTTTTGAAAACCGTCAAGCACAAATTCATACAATGAGTATATATACTGGTGAACGCCAATTAATCAGTTCATTTACCGGGATTAATAGTGCGCCAAGATTTTCACCTGATGGTAAGAAAATGGCCATGGTGTTATCTAAAGATGGTAATCCGGATCTTTATGTGATGACACTTGCAACAAAAACATTGCGCCGGATAACTCGTAATAGAGCTATCGACACTGAGCCAAGTTGGTCACCAGATGGTAATTCTTTGATATTTAGCTCAGAACGGGGTGGTAAACCTCAGCTTTATCGCGTAAATTTAGTCGATGGTAAAATCAAACGCTTAACGTTTGATGGTGAAATGAATCTAGGAGGTTCAATGACTCCTGATGGTGAACAACTGATTATGGTGAATAGAACTCGTGGTCAGTATCGTCTTGCTAAGCAAGAATTAGATTCAGGGGTATTTCAGGTGCTTACTAAAACACGTTTAGATGAGTCGCCTAGTGTTTCACCAAATGGTGGTATGATAATATACTCAACACTTCATAATAAAAGGCAAGTGTTAGGACTAGTGTCAGTAGATGGGCGTTTTAAAGCACGTTTACCGGCGTTGGATGGGCAAGTGAAATCGCCGGCTTGGTCACCATTTTTATAACATAACTCAATTGATGTATTCTCTCATTATGAATGATGAGTGAAAAAATTATAATTTTAAATTTCTATTATTTGCAAATAAGGAAAAATAACATGCGCTTAAACAAAACACTTAAGAATGCCGCTATCGCTTTACCTCTTTTAGCGTTAGCTGCTTGTAGCTCTAATGACAGCACTGAAGGTAAAAGTTCTGTTCAGACCAATGCTGAAGTGGTAGCACAGCAAAAAGCTGCTCAAGAAAAGGCAGCCATTGCTCAAGCCGCAAAAAGGGCTGCTAAAATTAAAGAACAAAAGCGCGAAGAGCTTGCAAAGTTACGCTCAGAGCATGTTGTTTATTTTGATTTTGACGTATCAACGGTAAGTGAAGAGTACGCAAATGTTTTAGATGCACATGCTAACTATTTAAATGAAAACTCAGGTGTTAAAGTACTTATTGAAGGTCATGCGGATGAGCGTGGCACTCCTGAATATAACATTGCTTTAGGAGAGCGTCGTGCTAAAGCGGTAGTAACGTATTTTGAAAACATGGGTGTTGCTTCAAGCCAATTATCTGTAGTTAGCTATGGTGAAGAGAAGCCTATGGTTAAAGATCGTTCAGAAGCTGCTTTTGCTAAAAACCGTCGCGCGGTTATCGTATACTAATCACTGTTTACTGCTCGCTAAATGCTAAGTAATTTATCTTAGTAATAAATAGGTCAACAAATGAAATTTGCCTTTTTAAGCAAAACCGCTTTATTTGGTCTCGTATTAACTGCTAGCGCATCTTGTGCGCTAGCAGAACAAGTGCCAGTTATTGATGTTAGCTCACCAATCAATACCCTATCAAATGCCGGAACATTAGCTGAGCAATTAGCGAGTGTTGAAAGAAAACTTGATTCTCGAAATAGGGCGCAGGTCAATATCCAACGTCAATTAGATGATATGCAAACGCAGGTGAATGAATTGCGCGGTGTTACAGAGCTACATACGCACCAACTGTCTCAAGTCTTGGAACGTCAACGAGAGCTATATCAAGAACTTGACAGACGCGTCACCGAAGCATTAAAGCCCAATACACAAGCACCAACAACCATTGCGGTTAATACCGTTACTAGTCCAATTTCACAAAACTACAGTAGCGATTTAACTGAAAATGAAGCTTATGATAAAGCACTTAATTTAGTGCTTAAAGACAAACGTTATGAAGAGGCTATTCCCGCTTTTAAACGTTTTAATGAAAATTACCCACAATCATCGTATGCCCCTAATGCGCATTATTGGTTAGGACAGTTATTATTTAATAAAGGTGAGTTAACCTCAGCAGAGCAAGAGTTTGCTATTGTAGTAGAGCAGTTTAAAGAATCTAGCAAAAGACCAGATGCCCTATTAAAATTAGCGATGGTAGCACAACAGCAGGAGAGTAATGCTAAAGCTGTAGCTTTATACCGCCAACTGTTAACACAGTACCCTGACTCTACTTCTGCACAGTTAGCCAAACCGCGTTTAGAAAGTTTAGTGCAATAATATTTAAAATTAATGTCATAACAAACTTAATTTATTGTTGAGAAATGTAGCGCTTTGCTTTGTTTTTAAGCAAACAACCAGTAATCGTAAAAAAAAACGAAATTTGTTGTTGCACTAAATTTTTATATCAGTATCATATGCGGCGCGTTGAGGCACCAACCTCATTGCAATGTCGGCCGTTAGCTCAGTTGGTAGAGCAGTTGGCTTTTAACCAATTTGTCGAAGGTTCAAATCCTTCACGGCCGACCACTTATTTTTGATTGTACGGGTTAACTAAAAGCCAAGGCTTTAGCCCTGATATCAAGCGAGTCGAAGTATTAAATACTTTATGTTTGATTCGCAACAATAGTGTCGAGTAGTATATTTGAGTGACGAAAACTCAATACTTGTCACTAAAAAATCTTTCGTCGGCCGTTAGCTCAGTTGGTAGAGCAGTTGGCTTTTAACCAATTTGTCGAAGGTTCAAATCCTTCACGGCCGACCACTTTTCTTTTTATCCACTTCATCGTGTTACCCGTTCTTTTAAAGCGAAAGCTTTTATCCGCTCAATAAAGATTAGCCCAAGGTTGATGTATACAATTTCTTATCTCCTAAACCCTTAGTACTAAATTATTAACCTAGGTCGCTGAAAAATTCAAAGACTACACATTTGAGCTGTTTTCCCTTATAATCACCGCGTTTTAAGGTATTTCGCCCTGAGAGAAAAGAAAGAGAAGTATAATGAGCCAAACAAATTTAGCCGTCGATTTTGACTTTCAATTTCCAGCTAAACCCAAGCCTTTGACTAGTTCAGAAAAAGAAGCATACAAAGCTAAAATCAAGCAGTTATTAAAAGATAAAAATGCAGTTTTAGTTGCTCATTATTACACAGACCCGGAAATTCAAGCATTAGCTGAAGAAACTGGCGGGTGTGTTGCCGATTCATTAGAGATGGCTCGTTTTGGTAATCAACATCCTGCTGATACGTTAATTGTCGCTGGTGTAAGATTTATGGGCGAAACAGCAAAAATTCTAACCCCTGAAAAAACGGTTTTAATGCCCGAATTAGAAGCAACTTGTTCTCTAGATTTGGGCTGCCCTATTGAAGAGTTTTCAGCGTTTTGTGATCAACACCCAGATCATACTGTTGTTGTGTACGCTAATACATCTACCGCGGTTAAAGCCCGTGCTGATTGGGTAGTAACTTCTAGTATCGCACTTGAAATAGTTGAAATGCTTGAGAGCGAAGGTAAACCTATTCTTTGGGGGCCAGATCGTCATTTAGGTTCATACATCGAAAAAGAAACTGGCGCTGAAATGCTTATGTGGCAAGGTGCTTGTATTGTTCATGATGAGTTTAAAGCTAAAGCACTCCGTGATTTAAAAATACAATACCCTCACGCCGCTGTATTAGTTCACCCTGAATCACCAGCAAACGTTGTTGAAATGGCTGATGCGGTTGGCTCAACCAGTCAATTGATCAAAGCAAGCCAAGAGATGCCCAATCAGCACTTTATTGTTGCTACTGATAAGGGCATTTTCTATAAAATGGAACAAGCTAACCCGGAGAAAACCTTTGTTGCTGCTCCTACTGGTGGAAATGGGGCAACATGTCGTAGCTGTGCAAATTGCCCTTGGATGGGAATGAATGGTTTAGCATCTATAGCTCAGGCACTGGAAAACCCAACAGGGAAAGAGGTTTTTGTTGAGAAAACCCTTGGCGATAAAGCGCTTATCCCATTACATAGAATGTTAAATTTCGCCGCAGAAAATAAACTGAAAGTAAAAGGTAACGCGTAAGAACAGCCTCAGTATAAGGTTTGCTTAATAACTTTGTTTTTATTTGATTAATTTATATTTAAGCTTGCTTGATGAAAGCTTTTTAACTACTATAGCGCGGCTAAAATAAATCAGTAAAAAAGTGAAATTAACACTTAAAAATAGAAAAATTAAATGGTGAGGTGTTCGAGTGGACGCCAGGTGAAATGACACGCTAGGGCGTGTTCATTAGCCTAAACACTATAGTGAAATTAACACTTAAAAATAGAAAAAATTAAATGGTGAGGTGTTCGAGTGGACGCCAGGTGGAATGACACGCTAGGGCGTGTTCATTAGCCTAAACACTATAGTGAAATTAACACTTAAAAATAGAAAAAATTAAATGGTGAGGTGTCCGAGTGGCCGAAGGAGCACGCCTGGAAAGTGTGTAAGGCGCAAGCCTTCGAGGGTTCGAATCCCTCCCTCACCGCCATCTTTTTATTCTTTAAAATCAAAGGGTTAATTCCTTTTCGGAAATGCTGAGTTATCTGGTGTAGCAATCAGGTGTAGCAATGTATATTTTCCGAAATCGTAATGGCACTTATTATACCCGCATTAACTTGCCTAAAGTTTTACGGCAGAGCGGCTTTCCTTTTTCTATTTGCTCGTCACTTGGCACTAAATGTCGTCAGGTAGCCATAGACAAAAATTTAATGCTGGCCGCATTCATACGACAGGTCATTTCAAATATTCCTGAAGAAATTACCGCAACGTCATTTTCAGCGTGGATCAATCATCAAATTACCCAATTTAAATCATCCATTAAGAACGCCTCCACTTCTTGTGTCGCAGCTACTGTTGACGAATTACCTTCTACGACTCAAGCAATTGATCAGAATGCCATAAGCATCAATGCTATCAAAGTGACATTTAGTGCTTTTATTGAAAGCAAACAAGCTGAAGCAATAAGTGAGCGCTCGATTGCCCAGTTAAAGCTTCGCGTAGGCCACTTCATTGAATGGCTCAAAAAGAAGCGTCTAGGACACTTTACCCGTAAAGAAGCTATGGACTACCGTAACGAGCTAATAAGAGAAGGACGTAGCTATAAAACCACCAATGACTATCTCAGTGCCATACGTCAATTTTTTAAATTTTGTGTACTAACAGACTATTGTTCAGACAATTATTTTACCGGGATTAAACAGGGCAAGAAACCCATAAAACGTCCGGATGAAGAACGTAAACGCTGGTCGCGTGAGCAACTTACAGCAATCTTTACTTGGCTCAGAGATAAGCGGATTGCCAGAGCCAAAAAGGACCGCCCTGAAGATACTTGGGTGCCGCTTTTATCACTCTTTGCCGGGTTGCGTACCGCAGAAGCGTGTCAACTTCAGGTCAAGAATATTAAACGTATGGACGGTATTGACTATATTCAAGTGGATTCAGTAGATGAAGAAACCGATCTTAAAAATAGCAACGCTTATCGTGATGTGCCTATTCATTCTGCATTGATAAAAGATGGCTTCTTAGATTATGTAGCAAAAAGAAAGTTGGCAAAGCAACGTTTTTTGTTTGATTGTCGTCCTTCGGACAAATACAGTGACTGGTCCGCCGCTTTGATCAATCGTTTCTACTGGCACTTAAACCTTGCAGGGATCACAGGTAAAGGCCGTCCAACGATCTACAGCTTTCGCCATACGTTTATTGATGAACTTCAGCAACACGATGTGCCAGAGCATATTGTCGCAGAAATAGTTGGACACTCAAAAACAGGGATCACATTTGGGCGGTATGGCAAGCGCGTTAATCTTTCCCTGCTAAAAGAGAAAATTGAGTTAATTTCGGCTGATTTAGTCAATATTTAAAAATAAATGCAATTTTTTTAATTATTTTTATAGACGTCTAGCCATGCAAAATAGTGGCTTTTAGTTTGCTTTTTGAACGAATATAAATCACTGCTAATACTATTTATTAGTAAGTGCTAATGTTATGCTGCAGACTATATAAATATGGGGTTTTGGTGGTTTTGTGTTCTTATTTTACTTGTGTTAGTGTGCAAAAAAAAAGCGGAAAATAACTATGAATACATTAACAAAAACTATTGATAGAGCATTAGATGAAAACGCCATTATTGCAAAAACAAAAATGGCGGCATCAACTTTGAAGGCTTATCAACGTAAAAGTAAACAAATTAAAAAAATGCGTCTTGAGGGAAATTATAAGCTGGGAAATAAGCAACTATCCGAGATTAACTCAACAGATATTGAAATGCTGTTGGCAAGACTATGTGTTAAGTACAAAGCGAAGACATTAAATGAATACCTTACTATATTAAGAGCGATCTTTGTGAGGGCATATACCGATGGGATCATCAAGACAAATCCCATGGCTAAGATCAAAAACTATAAAGTTGT
>JASMAS010000036.1 GCA_030754235.1 Litorilituus sp. | reverse complement strand
ATACATAAGACTCATCTACTAACTCTATGGCTAAGTTAATAAAGAATAATATCTCTTCGTTACTTTCAGTAGAAATATCGTGTCTCATCTGTACCTCGAATGCCTATATATCTTTACATAAATTCACCCACCCAAAAGAATGTAAGTGTTTATTGGGGTCATTTAATGAGTTAATTGAAAACGATATAAAGGCAGCAACAGTAAATGCATATTTCAAAAAACCTCTCATTCTTTTTTTCTGTTTTTATTAAAAATAAGGTAACTAATTGACACTATCGCTTGACAGTATCGACTCAAATCCAATGAGTTGTGCAAGAACAAGAAACATTTATACCTAGGTAATGTGTGTTGAATATGTGCGCTGTGTGAAGTTAGCTATTATTTTAACTAACATAACGCGATAGACTGATATTATTATTTATAAAATCAGGATAGTAGGTATCGGTCCAATCTGAATTTTTGCATCGAAATTCAGTAACACTCTAGTAAACTACACCTTGTTCAAAACCACGTTCCATGGCAAGAGAGGCTCGACATCATTAGGCGATACGGCTAGATGGTCTAAACAATGAAGAATGTAATCAAACGGGGTTAATCCATTAGCCTTCGCTGTTTCGATGATGCTATAGAGTATTGCACTGGCATTGGCACCACTTGTGGCATTGCTGAATAGCCAAGTGCTTTACCCAACGCGGTTTTCGGGGGTACGTGAAGTACGGATTTATCCAGCCAAGCTTTGTATTGGTTGAGCAAGGGAAGCGATTCGGTTTGCCTGACCTGATATTTCTGCTGTGCGGATTTTCCTTTGATACGGGTTTCAATCCGGTATAGCTTCTGGATATGATTGAGTGCCCAGTTCGCTTTACCCGTTTTACCCTTTGCTTGTGCCACTTCGGCCTCTTTGAACTTGCGTCTGGCATGGGCCCAGCAACCGGCTAATGTCGCCTGTGTTTGTGCATAGCCCTGATAACCATCCACTTGCAAATAGCCTGAGTAATCCCCCAGATAATCGACGGCACAACGGCCTGACCGATTATTCTGGTAATCATACAGCACAATATTAGGTATTGGGTTTTCATTGGGTAAATCGGTGCCAGTGCAATACAACCACATATAACAGGTGGACTTGTCTTCATTGCTGACCTTCAGTGTGGTTTCATCTGCCTGAATGACAGATTGTTCGAGTTGAATGGCTTTCAGCCTTTCGAACAGAGGCTTAAACAGCGCACTGCACTTTATCAGCCAGTCGGCCATGGTACTGCGGCTTAATTCGATACCATATTTTTTGAATAGGCTTTCCTGACGATACAGTGGTAATCCATACTGGTATTTACTGGTGATGATTTGACTCAATAAACTCGCTGTAGCAATCCCCTTAGGAATGGGACTGGCAGGTAGTGGAGCTATTTTTACCTTAACCTCAATGCCTTGTTGCTCACAGGTACGGCAACTGTATTTAGGCCGAACATGCTCTATCACTTTAACCTGAGCAGGGATGAACTCAAGCTTTTCACTTTTCGCTTCGCCCATCTGATGTAGCTCACCGCCACAGCAATAACAGACCTTGTCTTCATCGCTAATATCATGAACAACCGTTTCACGCGGCAAGTCTTTAGGCAGTGACTGGCGCCTCGGTGTTTTACGGGTATAGCTGATGGTCTGAGTGTCAGTGTCTTGTTCGACTACTTCAACTTCTGCCTCGGCTTCGTTAAACAACTCCCCCTGACCTGGGTGGCTTTCACTGCTCACCCCAACCGCTTTTGTTGAGCCAGACGAAACTGCTCTTCTAAATAGCCTATTCTGGCATCCTTCTCAGCCAGTAATTCTGCTTGCTCAACAAGTAATTTTCGAAGCTCGGTCATTTCATCAATCATGGTATCATTATACCAATAAAGCCCGGTAAGCTGTTGTGTTTAGTTAGACTAAATCGTGATCGTTACCTCTCTTTTATGAGTACAGGTTATAAAGCTACAGACTTAAAGGTCATGGGTTGATGACCGATAACATCATACCCACTGAGTAGCCATTCAAATTGCTGTGCACTGAGTGAATACGTTGGTGTACTGAGCTTACCAGGCCACTTGAATTTGTCTTTTTCCAAGCGCTTGTACCACAGGGCAAAGCCGGTGTTGTCCCAATACAAAATCTTAAGTTTGTCTTTGCCCTTGTTGCAAAATACAAACAAAGCCCCTGACATCAGCGGTAATGCCATTTCAGTTTCTACAATGGCCGCAAGGCCATTAATGGACTTTCTGAAATCGACAAAGTCTCGATGCAAATACGCCTGAGGTGGTTCAACAAATAACGTCATGCTGACAAACCATTAAGCAAGGTGATTAGGTAATTTGCTGGTGTTTCTGCTGGCAACGTTAACCTAGCTGCGGAGGGTTCGAGTACAATCCGTTGCTTAACGTCTCGATGTACTTCTGTCGAGGTTTGCTTTGTCACCTTTGTACTAACGAATGCTGAAGTCGAGGCAGTGACTACGCTTTGTTTTTGTCGCTGAGTGTAAAAACCACTGGTTGAAATATTATGCTGACGACAAAATGCTGAAATGGTTAAACCGCTTTTCTGTTGCTCTGCCAGTATCTGCTGCCAATGGTTCGGGCTTCGAAATTTTCTCATTGCTCTGTCCTATTTGAAAGTTGGAGTCAGATTACTGAGATTTCATTGAACTTAGAATGTGCTGTTTACCGGACGCTTACTGCGAATACACTCTATTAGCTTCTTTAATTATTTGTGTAAAGGATTTATATAAAAGCGACTTCGTTTTGTCTATATTGATGTAATTGTGAGCAGAAAAACACTAGGAGTGCCCTTGTCACCATACTGTGACTAGTAAAAAATAATTAAAAAGTTTACCCGTCAATTGATAAAGTAGTAATTTTACTACCCGTTTAATCAATGATTATATACACTGTTCATTTGCTACATACATGGTCTTTTTTCCTTGAAAATCGTCAAACAACTTTTCATGCGCTATCTTTGAAAAAGTATCTGTTCGATCAGCATATTGAGAAATCCAATCAACTAACATTTCTAAATTTTCATCTTGAGCAGCTTTGCTGACATATTTGTGCGGTTCCCATGGACGATTTTTAGCATTTTCTATACAAGCAGTAATGGGTAAGTTCAGAAAAACAATTTCATCTGCTTGCCCAATTACAAGCTCTAACAAGTCAGAATAACATCCCTCAATGACCCAGGTATTATTCGTTGTAATGAAATCATTTATCGCTTTTTTAGATTCTGAAATAGACAAGCGTTCAGGTGGCATAGTAGGTCTCCATGCTACGGTATCGAGATCTAAATGAGCTAAGTTATTTATCAACTCCATTTGTTTTGCTAGCGTAGATTTACCCGAAGCTGAATTTCCAAATAAGACTACTTTATTCAATGTAATTCTCTCAGTAATAACCTAAATAAAAGGTTAGCAGTGATTTGATAAAATATGTTCAAAGTTAAACCAACTGTTTTGTGGCCTGATTAATTTGCTTGCTATAACTCTTTTACAAGACAGTATGTGGTATGTCCTTTGGGGTAGTTAGGTAACTCACCGAAAACGTTGTAGCCGCGTTTCTCATAGAATGCTTTTGCTTGAAAGCTAAGCGTTTCTGTACGTATATATTGAAAACCCTTTTTTTTAGCAAAGTTTTCTGCTGCATCCATTAATTTGCTCCCTAAACCTTGGCCTCTAGTTTCGCTAGATAACCATAACAGTTCTAAAATGCAATAGTTCCAGAATGCAGTAGCCCTGATACCACCTAGCACTTTTCCACTTTCATCTTTAGCAAAGGCAGCAAATTTAATATCAGATTCAAAAACAACGTGATAAGGCATGTGTAATTGATTAAAAGACTGAATGCCTTTGCTTATAACTTCAAGATCGTCTTTATTTGGTGAAGTTGATACTTCAATATTCATTATTAACACCAAAACTCTAGAGAGTTATACGCTTGTTAAAACTTGTAGCCAAAATTTAGTGTTACAGAGGTTGACGTTTCTCTTTTACCTGTATGAGAAAAAAAACTACCTGTATCTTCTCTGGTAACGCCAAGACCAGTGCCAATTACAAATCCATTTTGACTAAACCCATTAAAGTGGTAATCATAAGTTAAAAATAAAAATCCATCTTCACTGTGAAGCTCTTCCCGACCAAATACAAGACCATACGTATGTTTTGGGTTTTGACTAAAGGTTGTTTGAAAACCTGCAGAAACACCTACCACCCCCCAAGACCCATAATACTTTGTCGACTCTGTTTTATAAGCTAACTGAGCCCCCAAAATACCTCCATATTGATGACCTAAACCTACTACTGTTTCATATTCACCTGCAGAACTTAATAGAGAAACTAATGATAAAGCGATAATAGATGTTTTCATGAAAACCCTTTGTTAAAGATGAAATTAGTAGACTTTTCCTAGTGTATAGCGCCTTAGGAAGCAGCGAAAAATAGATAACTTGCCCCCCCCTTAACGAGTGAAGTAATATAAAAACGACCAAAATAATATATAAAAACGAGTCAACTGAACATATATATTACTAAAGGTGCCGTTAATTTTGCAAGTAGGTTATTCATGTTTTTATTCGTAAAAACAAAAAGATGAAAAAATATTGGAGCTGTTCATGATGCCATAGCAATTGTTCAAAAAAACAAATATGCCTGATGGACTTACATTGGAGAAAAAAAGCTTAAACAACCATTACAACCCCATAACTTATTTTTAGAAAACAAAAGTAAAAAAACGTGAAACTTACTGTTGACTCTGGGCAGGATCATACTTTAATTTATAATCAATAGTTTATCATTCACCTTTTAGTCTAAATAAACACTGGCATCTCAATGAAAAATTTGATCAAATCTTTTTTGTTTTTCAGCAGCTAAAAGAGAAGTTATGAGTTTTATTGTTCATCTGGAAGAAATTGAAGATAATCGTAAGGATATCGAAAGTAAATATAGCCTGCTGCCCGTCAGCGACTGGCTTGACGGAATTGAATTTGATATATCGAAGTGTACCAAAACCGGACAAGCTAATTGTCGCCTAATACGCAAGACACCTTTCTGTAAAATGCTTACTAGCTAATGGATGTAACTTATCAATATGAATAGTTTTTAACTTTCTTTTGCCAACTCTTGAATCAATTACTGCCAGTGATTGCACTAAAGGATCTTCTGAGCTTATTGCACTTTCAATACTTAAATCATGAACAAACTCCCAACATGCTTGATAAGCATCTTTTCGGCTTAGTTCACCATAGTTGGTTAAGTCTTTATCATCATGAGAAGGAATACCATTGGTCAGTTCAGGGTCTTTTGATATCCATTTTTTGGCAGAGTCATCATATTTGCGAGGAATATTCCAAAACGCTCTAGTGCAAAAATTAGCGACTATTTTTTTATCCAAAGTGATCCAGGCATGGCCACATGAACAGGCACCATATGCGGCACTGTTTATAGAGAATCTAGGGCGAATAGAGGGAGCAATCCTTTGTTCTACAAGATGTTTTAATTTAGTCCATTTCATAACTGCTATTAACGCAGATGTATAAAAATTTATCAATTACTTATTGCTTTATGTTTATAGTTTGATTAATATGCGCCCGTTCAAATATTCACCACATCATTTCGAAGGTGAATTCATCAACTAACTGTGAAGGAGAAAATATTATGACATTTACATCAACATCCTTTGCAGGTCTTATCCGATAAGAAGCTTGTAGCTTAGCCACGTCTCGTTACATCAAGAAAGC
>JASMAS010000035.1 GCA_030754235.1 Litorilituus sp. | reverse complement strand
TCAAGTAATTCAACCTGCGGGTTGCTTTTACAATCAAATTGCCTTTAACAACTTATTGTTAAAGCAGTGTGTTGCAGACGAAGTAGCGCTTAATGGCTGGACAAGTAACGAACAGGTGTCCTATTTATCTTGCTCTGAACCTGTTATTAATGATGTTGCTGGCTTAGAATATTTTGTCAACTTAGCTCAATTAGATTTAAGTTTGACGGCTGTACCATGTATTGATTTAAGTAACTTACAAGCGGCATTACCCAATACCGATATTGTTACTCCCGCTACATGCCTAATTGAAAACATAACGTTTAGTGAGCCAGTACAAGCATGTGTAGATGAGCAAGCACCGACAAGTGGTTTGGTTGTCGATTTTAATTCATTAACCTGTAATTCAGCAGAAATAACCGAAGTTACTGGCTTAGATAAACTTACGTCTTTAGTTACGTTAGATCTAGTTGGTACTTCTGTTGATTGTCTTGAATTAGACGAGTTAGGAAAAATCTTAATTAATACTACTATCAGCAAGCCGAGTTCATGTTCTATTACGGTTGATACTTTATTAAGTGATTTACCTCCGTTTGAAGATCCAATTATGGCAGCTTGCATTTACAAGAAAGGCAATGAAGGGGCTACAACAGTAGGAGATATTGTATCTGTTCAATGTGGAGCGCCTACAGGGGTACCAGATAAGGAACTAACTTCTCTTGGAGGATTAGAAAACCTTATTTCTATGCAAAGTTTGGTCATCAATGCTACTAAAGTAGATAGCTTTCAGCCGTTAAAAGATCACCCTTCATTAAAAGTATTGAGTATTTTTAACCTTAAACGATTAAATAATGATGACATGGTATTTGTGCACGAAAATATGAGTTATTTGGAAAATCTTAACATGGGGGGAGCAACGGGGATGAAGGATTATGCCAAGTTCAACACCATGACTAACTTGTATTTTCTTGGTCTAGCAAATCAGAATCTGACTGGCTCAGACTTAGGCACAGTTGGTGAGCTAGTCAATCTTAAAACCTTAAATATCAAGGCAAACAAACTAACGACTCTTGAACCTTTGCATTCGCTTACCGGATTAACAGAGCTTAATGTTAGCAACAATCCAAATTTGTCATGTGATCAAATTAACGCCTTTAAAGCGGCGGTGCCTGCAGCAAATGTGGTTATGAATCAAGGTTGTTAGTTGAAAATATAAATTGTTGTGCTTAAAAAAGCATTAAGCACAATGATTTTATTAGTTAATAATCACTCGATTGTTGTTATCTAGAACTTGTTGAGTGGTTTTTATTTATAATGTACCCTGATGGTGTTTTGGCCAATATTAATAGATAAACAAGAGCTATTTTATGTTTAAAAGAAATTCAATTGCCGCAGCTATCATATTGTTAGCAATCTCGTTTTCCTCGAATGCTTACGTTGTAGAAGAAAATGTTGTTGAACCTAGCGCTGCGATGAAACGGTATCAAGAAGTTTGGCAAAGTAAAAACCCGTACGACAATGAGTTTTACACATCATTTCGCTATAAGCCTTTAAAAGGTTTAGAAATGGAAGAAGGTGTAAGTAGAAGAGATGCCAGCCAAATTATTAAAGTTGATGGCGTATATTACGTTTATTACACCAAAGTTGTTATGCCAAATAACCAACCACCTGTTGGGTATCAAAAAGCGGATTTAAATACTCCTGCAAATACTTGGGATATGGCTGATGTTTTCTATGCGACATCTAAAGATGGTAATACTTGGAAAGAGCAGGGGATTGCTGTTCCCAGAGGGCCTAAAGGTGAATTTGATGACCGAAGTGTCTTCACCCCAGGGGTTTTAGAATGGCAGGGTAAATACTACTTATATTATCAAGCGGTAAAATATCCCTACAACCAGCGAAGCAAAAACGTTATTGGTATGAGTTGGTCTGACAGCCCAAGTGGTCCTTGGCATCGCCACCCTGAACCAATTTTAACTTCCGGTAAAAGTGGCATATGGAAGGGGGATAAACCCATTCGTTCACTTATAGAAAAAGAAGGAGACTTTGATAGTTTAAAAGTTCATGACCCATTTTTGTTAGTGTTCAACGATAAAATTCACCTTTATTACAAAGCACATCCTATGGGCTTGTCAGGAAAATTAAAGCTAACTTACCCAGACTTTTCTGGTGGTTTGGCAACCGCTGATAGCCCATTTGGTCCCTTTGTAAAACATCCGCAAAACCCCGTGTTAAATAGTGGCCATGAAGTGGTGTTATGGCCTTATAAGTCAGGGATTGCTGCGTTAGTTACTGCTAATGGCCCTGAGAAAAATACCATTCAGTGGTCGCCTGACGGGGTGAATTTTGAAATTAAATCTCATGTTGTACTGCCGCCAGATGCAGCAGGTCCTTATGTACCTGATGCTTATACCAATACTAAAAATGGTCAAGGGATCACATGGGGAATATCTCATGTTGCTCAACGAAAAAACCAGCCTTGGCCACATTTGATCCGGTTTGAAACTGATTTGACCGGACATAAAACCAGAAAACTTAAACGAGAAAATATTCGTTTCACTAAAGAAGCACTATTTAACTCAGATAAACGTTAAGCAGTTGGAGATAAAGTATGAATAAGACAATTATATTATTGGCGTCACTCGCAGTGAGCTTTGGTGCTAATGCTGGGCAAAGAGATTTTGCAAAGTTAGATAAAGACCTAGATGGTCAGCTATCAAAAGAAGAGTTTTTACATCGTATTAAAGCTGAAAATATTGGCAAAATGACCAACGTTTTTGTCAATAGAGATAAAAATAAGGATGGTCATCTATCGGTAGATGAATACACCATTAAAACAAAAGCTAAGTAAATGCTACAGCTGGCAGCGCATAGTATTTATGCATTGTCAGTTGTTGTTAGCTGTTTATAAATAATAATGATAAGAGATAAATGCAGATGACTGATCTAACAACAGGAATAGGTTTTGCGTTAATGGCGGGCGTAATGCTTGGCTTATATGCCTTACCACAAAAGTACACACAAGGTTTTAAAGAAGAAAATACCTGGGCACTTTTTTTTATGCTCACGATGTTCGCTGTACCAATTATTGCCACGTTTGGCATTATGAATGGTGCCAGTGAAGTATTTTCTGCCATTTCTTCTGACGTATTAATGACCATGGTTGGCGCCAGTATTTTATGGGGTATTGGTGTGATGATGTGGGGTAAGGCGATTCATCATATTGGTTTGTCCCTTGGTTTTAGTTTGTTTATTGGTACGGTAATTCTTGTTGGTTCATTATTACCATTTTTTGTTGATGGTGTACCTCAAGGCAATGCGCTTATTACTATAGTGCTAGGGCTTAGTTTTGTATTGTTTGGTGTACTTTCAAACGGTCGAGCGGGAATTTTACGAGAAAAAGACAATGTAACTGATGAAAGTAATGAGCAGCAAGGCTCTATGGGTAAGGGGATTGCTATTGCCGTTATTGGCGGTTTGCTTGCCACCGGATTTAGTTTAGCCAATGCCGTTGGTCGTCCGCCTCTTCATGAAGCGAGCATTGCTCAAGGTAACCCTGAGTGGGTTACTGCACTTGCGGTAATGTTTCCTATTTTCTTAAGTGGTGGCTTAATTATGGCCGGTTATTTTGCTTGGCAATTATCGAGTAAAAAGGCATGGTCTTCGTTTAAAACACCTCATTTTAGTAAAAATGCATTGTTAATCCTTATTATGGCGTTTTTTCACTATGCGGCATCTGCAGTATTTGCTTATGCAGCTTTTAAACTGG
>JASMAS010000034.1 GCA_030754235.1 Litorilituus sp. | reverse complement strand
CTGTTTGCTTAATGAGTTGTTCGAGTGTTTTTCCATGGGGGGCAGGTTTTCTTGTCACGGGATCAACTTTGACAAAAACAATATCATCAGCCAAACAAATCGTTTTTTTAGTGGCTTTATTTCGTACTAAACAAGTAATAGTGATAGAGCTACTGCCCACTTTTTTAGTCGCCAAACCAAACTCAACCACATCTCCTTGCATAGCCGCTGATTCAAAGCTAATCTCACCGATATGTTTTGTCACCAAGCAGTTAGTTTCTAACTGACAAATCGCATAAATAGCAGCTTCTTCATCAATCCATTCTAAAGCACGACCACCAAATAAAGAGTTGGCATAATTTAAATCATTGGGCATCACCAAACGACGAGAAAGAAAACGCATAACAAACCTATTAACTAATGTATTTAATAAATCTATTATAACGTTTAAAGAGGCTTGTCTCTATCAATAACTAGAGTAAAAACTCAAATCAAGAAAATAATTTCTTAAAACTGTCAGCCATTTCAACAAATTTTTCTTTCATGGTACGTTTTAATTCAATACCAACACTACTAAAAACTGATAAGCCTTCAATAACCACCGTTGGTGCATTTGGGTTTATGATTACATTCGTTGCAGCAGAATTATCAATACTGCCAAAAATACAAAAGGCTTTAGAAATAACATTCACGTTTTCTGGCACGTAAATAGCGTCACCACTAAATAAACTAAAGATTTTTATACGTACAACATCCTGACAAAATTGGGCATGGGTAAGATCAATCTCTGTGCCACTGAAAATGCTGATATAACGTAACTCTTTAGGTAATTTGAATACACCGCCACGGCTACTACCACTAAATATATTGATCATATAATCAGTCTCTTCTGTTTCACTAGGTATAAAATTAGGTGCTAAGTCTTGTTTTTTACTTTTAACAAAAGCTTTATCAACGGTTAAGGGCAAATCTTCAGCAAGTGCAACAAGTGCTTCATGGCATTGAAATTCCATTGCTTGATCTAGTCTGCGCTCAAATGCTTCATATGATAATTCACCATGGCTATAGTTCATGATCAATTGATCTATCACTTCACTACGCACCGTTTCTATTGGTCTATCTTGTAAAACAACTGACATAATTCATTCCTATTTTTATCGATATATTTATAAACTTTCTTATATGAGCAACTTACAGGCCAACTAATTTAACAATACAATACAACAACTTAGTAAATAAAAAATATAAAAACACACCAGTTAGACAATGTTTTAGTAAATTACACCATAAATTAGTGTAGCTTATTAATTATAAGTCACGAATTTTACTAGCTGGATTTCCAGCATAAAAACTATCAGCTTCGATATTTTTAGTGACAACACTACCTGCGCCAACAACACTATTATCAGCTATGATTACGCCAGCTAAAATAATAACACCACCACCTAACCAAACATTATTACCAATAATAATATCATCAGCATAATTATGTTTTGCCAACCGAGGAGTTGGCTGCATATCATGTGAAACTGCCAAAATTTGTACATTAGGGCCAAATAAACAATCTTCGCCAATAGTGATTTTTTTACCCGACTCTCTTGGAGCATCTAACAAAGTACAATTGCTATTGATAAAAGTTCTCGCACCAATAGAAATATGTTCGCCGTAATCAAAATGTAAACCGGCTTCGAAAAATACATCATCTGAGCAGGATTGGAATAATACTTTTATTCGTTTTAAATTACCTTTACTCGGTGATCGAGAAAACTGTCTGCAAAGTTCATGAACTGCTTTTCTTTTCAGTCTTAGCTCGGACGTTAAACTATTAAAGCGAATTTTCATCAAAGTAAATTCCAAAAAAATTAATGTAACACCGCTTTAATTGGCAAACCTGCGCAAATTTCAGCTTCAGCGATCAATATTTCTTCTAAGCGTTCATCGACTGCTTTTTTATCAAAATATTCATAAGCTAATTCAACAAATAGATTTTTATGCTTTTCTTCTGACTTGGCAATAGCAACATATAAATCTTTATCTTTACCCTCAGGTAAAGCTTGTGATACTAACCAAAATTTTTCATAGCCACGAGCTTCAATTACCGCAGCAACCAATAACCTATCCATTAAAAATAAGCTTGTACCATTTCTAAAAAGTGCGCGTATTTTAGTAATATAAGGATCTTTTTTATCCTGACCTAAATTAACATCACGAGCAACAAGCAGTTTTAATACTTGTTTAAAATGAATTAATTCTTCAATGGCTAAATCCGTCATTGCTCGAACTAACTTCGTTTTGTCAGGGTAATGAGACAACATTGACATTGCCATGCCAGATGCTTTTTTTTCCGCCGCAGCATGATCTTGTAAAAACTTGGGGAAATCAGCCATTACAGCATCAGTCCAAGCTTGAGGAGTATTAAATTTTAATTCAAACATAAACAACTTTCGAGTACTAAATAAAAATGAAGTTTACCGTTGAAATAAGCATTAATAAAGCTTCTTATCAATACGCCCTTTATTTGTAGATTCAACCTTCAATACATTATTGATATTTTGCCAAGCTTTTACTTTGCTACCGATATTAATTTTTTCAAAACCGTGGGAATGACAGGTGTTAGGGTCAATAGCTAAAAAGGATAACAATTGTTTAAAGCTATGTGACTCACTGACATCAATGGTGAGTAAATCAGACGTCCTATATTGAAAGTAATCTAGTACCCCTTGCTGATGACGCTGATAACACTGCAGTAAAAAATCATCTTGAGCAATATTTTCAGCCGTTAAGGGCGCAAAAACCTCATGATAACAACGTTTTAAATAAGGGTTGAAGCCGCCATCATTTCGCTGTAAGTTAACAAACATTCGCTCAAGCAATTGCTTAATTGAAGGCAGCCAGCTTTTTGCCTCTCTTGTTAAATAAATAAACCTACTATTAGGAAAGTGTTTATCAAGTATCTTATAATCACAAAAAACAGGTGTATCTGCGATAACCTTTGCATGAGTAAAAGCTTGTTGAGTATAGGCATTATGGGCTGTTTTAAACCCAAGAGATAGCATAGCTAAACAGACACTTGTGGTTGCTGTTCTGGGTAAACCAATAATAAATATTTTGTTAACTTGCACGCCCAACCCCTCAATTAAAAATGCATTATAGCATTGACAATGATCAATAAATAATTGCTTTAATACGTCATACTTAAGGCTAATAGCAATAGGGTATTATTAGTGTTCTAATGAGAATATACACTGGCGCTAATGCAAATTAACATTATGTAAAATAGGAATTTTCATGTCAGTTAACTATCGAAAATATAACAGCATCAATTGGGAAAAGTATTTAAAGTCCGGTAATCGTATTTTTATTGGTTCTAATGCTGCTGTACCTAATGCACTGATAGATAACCTTATCGCTAATTCAAATCAATTGCATGATATTGAAACCGTACACATACTCACCTTGTCAGAAAATGTTTGGGCGAAACCTGAGCATAAGGATCTCTTTAAGGTAAATAGTTTATTCATAGGTGGAAAAAATATTCGCGAAGCTATTGCCGCGGGAAGAGGAGACTATACTCCGTGTTTTATTTCAGATATACCAAGGCTGTTTAATGAAAATAGTTTACCGCTAGATGTCGCTTTGATCATGGTAAGCCCTCCTGATGAATATGGCTACTGCTCGTTAGGGGTAAGCGTTGATATTGTCTCAGCTGCAGTAAAGTCAGCAAAGTATGTTATTGCCCAAATAAACCCTAAAATGCCGCGCACTAATGGCCATAGCTTTGTGCATTTAAATCAAATCAATGCTTGGCTTAATATCGAACAAGATCTTCCCCAAGTCATCGCGCCAGAATTTGATCGACGCACTGAGCAAATAGGACAATATGTAGCGATGCTAGTTGATAATGGCGCGACATTACAAATAGGCATAGGCAAGATACCAGAAGCTGTTTTACGTTATTTAGCAAATCACAAAGATCTAGGTATTCACAGTGAAATGATTTCAGATGGTGTTATTGATTTAATGTTAGAAGGGGTTATCAATAACCGTAAAAAAACCTACCATAAAGGCAAGGCGATAGTGACCTTCTGCATTGGTAGCCAAAAGGTTTACGATTTTGTTGATGGTAATCCGCATATAGAATTTTATCCATCAGAGCATGTTAATTCACCAGTAAAAATTGCTAAAAATGACAATATGATCTCAATCAATAGCGCTATTGAAGTAGACTTAACGGGGCAAGTTGTATCAGACTCTATTGGTCATCAGTTTTATAGTGGTATTGGCGGACAAGTAGATTTTGTTCGTGGTGCTTCATTAAGTCAAGGTGGCAAACCGATCATAGCATTACCTTCAACAACTAAAGACGGTAAAATATCACGAATAGTGGCACATATTACCGAAGGTGGTGGTGTTGTAACTTCTCGTGGCCATGTCGCTTATGTCGTTACTGAGTTCGGTATCGCTTCCTTACAAGGAAAAAGCATCAGAGAGCGAGCACTAGAGCTCATTCGTATAGCTCATCCAAAATTTCGCGATCAACTTTTAGCTGATGTCCGTAAACATTACTGGGTTCCTGAATATCAAGAAAGTACGCCAAGCTCCGTCCCTGAGTTGGGTAACGTGGAACTTAAAAAATTTACCTTTGCCGATGTTAACTATATTTTACGACCACTATCCCCAGCTGATGAACGTAAACTACAAGAATTTTTTTACTCTCATAATAAAGAAACACTGATCATGCGTTATAACCAACACGTAACACAAATGACCAGAGAAAAATCCTGTAACTTAGTCAGTGTTAACCAACATAAAGATTTAGCATTATGCTTTACTAAAAAAAGTTACCTAGGTGAAGCAATCCAAGCCGTAGCTCGTTACTATTATATTGAAGAAACCCATAGTGCTGAAGTGGCTTTTGTTATTAAGGAAAGTTTACGTGGTAGAGGAATGGCACGAACTTTACTGGCTGAAATGATCACTGTTGCTAAAAAACGTCATCTCGACAATTTAGTTGCTTGCGTTCGACGAGATAATACGCCAATGCTCAAAGTATTCGAAAAATCAGGGTTCACTCGATTACCAAATGATGATTTTGATGAAATACATTTGAAGCTACCTCTAACCAACACATCGACAATAGACGAATAAAACTATGACTGTAGGTATAATTAGTCACTACAAATGTAGTGAGCATGATATGGGAGAACATCACCCTGAAAGTGGCAAACGGCTCAGTGCCATTCAAGATCAACTGATCCAAAGTGGCCTTGATTATGTTGTACGTCAGTTTGATGCCAAGCCAATTGATAACCAATTACTCACTTTAGCCCATGCACAAGAATACGTAGACTTTGTTATTAACAATGCACCTTTACAAGGTAACTTTATGGTTGGAGAAGACAGTGTTATGAACAATAAAACACTCTCTTCTGCACTTCTTTCCGCCGGAGCAGGTGTTGATGCGGTAGATTTGGTGATGGCAGGCGAATTAAAATCAGCATTTTGCGCAACCAGGCCTCCGGGTCACCATGCAACACATAATAAAGGCATGGGCTTTTGTTTTTTCAACAATGTTGCCATTGCTGCCGCCTATGCAAAAAATAAATATGATTTACAAAAAGTTGCAATTGTTGACTTTGATGTTCATCACGGCAATGGCACCGAAGATATTATTAAAAACTATTTTATTAAAAACAACAGTAAAGATAAAAACAGCTACCTGTTTTGCTCAAGCTATCAATACCCTTTTTATCCATTTGAAATTGAAAAAAGTTCAACACCGCCTATTATTAATACCCCCCTTGACGCGACAGCAAAAAGTGAAGAGTTTAGGCAGGTAATAAGAGAAAAATGGATACCTGAACTAGAAAAGTTTAAACCCGAACTAATACTTATCTCTGCAGGTTTTGATGCTCACATAGAAGATGATATGTCTCATGTAAGTTTAACAGAAGCCGATTATCGTTGGGTAACAGAAGAGTTAAAAGCAATAGCCGACAACCATGCCCAGGGGCGAATAGTGTCACTATTAGAAGGCGGTTATTGTTTAAGTGCTTTAGGACGAAGCGTCGTAGCACATATAAACGGCCTAATTGGTCATTAACTTGGTGCTACGTTCTATATGTCAAGGTATTCACATTAAAAATCGTTAACCGTCCAAAGCCTTTGCAGAAGCTTCCTTTAGAAAGCTTCTAGTTATCAGCTTAAGTATAAAGTTATATTTTTTTCATGGTAGAATTGATATAAACAGCACAAGTCATATCGCCCATGACATTGGTTGTTGTTCTACACATATCAAGTAAATTATTTACGGGTAAAATAAATAAAATAGCTTCCGCAGGTACATCTATAGAAACCAGTATCATTGTTAAGATTACAATGCCAACACCAGGCACTGCAGCAGTACCTATAGATGCCATTACAGCCAAACTAATAACCGTTAATTGATCAATAAAGGTTAAGTCAACACCATAAATATTGGCGAGAAAAATAACGGAAACACCTTGAAATAGAGCGGTACCATCCATATTAATCGTAGCGCCAAGAGGAACAACAAAACCAGCTACTTCATTTTTAACTTTTAAATCATCTTCAACAACCTCAAGTGTTAAAGGCATGGTTGCGCCACTAGATGATGTTGAAAAAGCGGTTATCGCCACTTCTTTTACTTTCGAGAAAAACCACACAGGACTCTTTTTAGATAAAAAAATAAGGGATATGCTATTGGTACCTACCGCATGAATAAAAAGTGCGATTACTACAATCAAAGAAAATGGTACTAAGGCTAATAACAGCTGAGTTCCACCGGTACTTGCTACGGTCGAAGCAATTAGCGCAAACACTCCATAAGGTGCTAACCGCATCACTATCAAAACAATTTTGATGGTCATCTCAGTAATTCCTGAGAATAAACTAATCACAGGTTTAGCCATTTTTGTATCCATTTTCAACAAAGCGACACCACATATCACAGCAAAAAAAATTAATTGCAGCATATTGGGTTTATCTTGACTGATAGCGTGAAAAATATTGGATGGAAAAATAGCTTGCAATCCTTCAAAAAGAGTTTGCTTATTATCTTGAGCCGTCGCAACTTTTGCCTGTGCTGATTGATTGAATGTCTGCTCAAATTGCATTTTCACTTCTGGGGCTAAATTATCTCCAGGCTGAAATATATTAGCCAACAATAAACCAAGTGAAATAGCGATAATAGTTGTAGCAATATAATATACAATAGTCCGCAAGCCGATACTTTGTAACTTGTTAATATCGCTTAAGTTTGTCACCCCTGTTACAATTGAAGAAAACACTAAAGGAACGAGTGCCATAGTTAAGCAATTCATAAAAATTTTACTGCCGACAGGCCGAATGACCTCCAAATCGGCATTGAGAAAAAAGCCAGACCAAGCAATCAAAACCCCCAGTACCAACGCCAAAGTAATTTTGGTAAATAAGTGAAAACCAAATCCCTCATTTAATACGTAAAGTGATAAAAAGAGCGAAATATAACCAATTATTTTAATTTCTGATTTCAACCCCCAAATACTGCCTATAAATAGAAAGGCTATCAATAAAAGCTTTATTAACACCCCCATTTCTTTCAGTTTTCTTATCTTCAAAACTTATCTCTCTATTCAAAAAAAATCATCTACAAGCTAACAGAATAAAATAAAAAAACACCCTGAACTGACACAAAAACAAATAAAAACACCTCCATTCTTTTCCTGTAAAAACAAAACAACCAAGATAACCAATTGATTTTATTTTAAAAAACAAGAAAAACCAATTAGGTAAATAATAAATATAATATTTAGATATATATAAAAACCAAATTTTCTCTCGACAAGAAAAAAAAACAAAGTGAATTTTAATTCATTTTTATAAAATAAAAAAACAACAGGTTCTAGAGCAATAAAATAGTATTTCGCATTAAAAACTGAAAATATATTTTTATATGAAGCATAACCATTGTGTTTCAAACAAGGTAAATAGATACTAATTGAGATGTTCAAAAAAACAACATAACTAGCCTAGTTTACTTTGAACAATAACAAGGTTCATCGAAATAACATGAGCATTTTATTAAGTTATTTGAATATTGGATTATCACGTACTAATCTCAGATAGAGTTAAGCAATATACGCTTTAACTGATAAAACTAAAATTATTACAATAAACTAAGAGAAACATATTTATGATTAGCAAAAAAATGAGCATTAAGCTTTCGATGATACCGTTAATTCTTGGCTCCGCAAGTCAAACGGTACTAGCAGAGAGTGCTGCAGAGGTGAAAAAAGATGATGTAGAAGTCATTTCAATAATAGGGTCTCGCAGTAGCAAGCAAAGAACTGTTGCAGACTCCCCCGTTCCAGTTGATATCATTAATGCGGACGATATTAATGCTGTAGGCGGTGCTGCTGATATGACAGACAATTTAAAAGCACTAATTCCAAGTTACACTGCAACACCAGCAACGGGTGATGGTAGTGCCTTTGTTCGCCCTACGTCGCTTCGAGGCACCTCACCTGATCAAACTTTAGTCTTAATTAATGGTAAACGTCGTCACCGTTCAGCGCTTGTTCAATTTTTTGCTCCTGCAGCAGGTAATGGAGCACATGGGCCCGATGTAGGTATGATCCCATCAATTGCGATAAAACGTGTCGAAGTGCTTCGCGATGGTGCTGCCTCACAATATGGTTCAGATGCCATTGCTGGTGTCATTAACTTTGTCACTAAGGATGACTCAGAAGGCGGCACTGTAGAATTACAATATGGTCAACACTATGAAGGTGAGTCAAGTATGAAGTTAGCCGTGAACAAGGGCTTAGCACTTGGTGATGATGGCTTTTTAAATTTAAGTTTAGAGTATGCCGATAATGATGCGCTATCACGTGGTGTTATTCGTCCCGATGCCCAAGCGTTAATTGATGCTGGTGTTCAGGGTGTAGGTGCAGACTCGCCTTTTGGTGATGCGCCATTTACGCAAACCTGGGGGCGGCCTGAAACGTCAGCACTGCGCATGTTTGCTAATACTGGTATTGAATTAACTAACGACAAACAACTCTATGGTAGCTTTAGTTATGCCGAAACAGAAGGGCGTTACCGGTTTTTCTATCGAAACCCAAACCACTCGACTATTGACTCTTTAAAAACGGCCGGTTATACCGGTAAACTTACAGAAGTCGGTTTCACCCCCTATTTAGATGGCGATCAAACAGACTACAGCGGTATTATTGGCCTAAAAGGTGATGTATTTACTGATACATCATATGACCTTAGCATCAGCACTGGCACTAATGAATTAGATTACTTCCTCAATAACAGCGTCAATCCCGGTTTAGGGCTTGCATCTGGCGGTGAAGTTTATCAAATGAATTTTGATACAGGCGGCTATAAGCAAGAAGAAATCAATATTAATGCTGATTTTTCAACCTTTATTGGTGATGATATTAGTTTTGCCTATGGTTTTGAATGGCGCGAAGAAACCTACACGAGTATGGCTGGTGAGCTCAATTCATATTCAGACATCAATGGTTCACCAAATGGTGGCGTTAGCGGTATGCGCGGAATTGAGAAAAAAAATGCAGGTTCTTTTTCTCGTGATAATGCCGCCGTTTATGTTGATATAGAACAAGATGTTACCGATGAACTTTTATTGCAATACGCCTTGCGCTATGAAAACTATTCTGATTTTGGCGGAACGACCAACTGGAAAATAGCCGGTAACTACACTTTAACAGATGATACCTCATTGCGCGCAGCAGTGTCGACAGGCTTTCATGCGCCAACCCCCGGCCAAGCAAACGTCAGTAGCATCATAACAACTTTTGATGGTACAGGGCAGCAGCAAGAAGAAGGGTTAATCCCCGCCACTTCAGCTCTTGCGATTTCATTAGGTGGTCAAGAACTTAAAGAAGAAGAGTCATTTAACATTAGCCTTGGTTTGTCGACGCATTTTGGTGACAACACCACCTTAACCGCTGACTTATATCAAATTGCGGTTGACGATCGTATTTATCGTACCGGTAATATAGACGTTCCAGATGATCCATTATTCGACTCAGTCTCTTTTTATACGAATGTGCTCGATGTTGAACATTCAGGTGTAGATATAGTGTTAACATCAAATTTTGAGTGGAATAATATCAGTAATACTGAGGTCGCTTTTGCTTATGGGTATAATAAAATTGATGTGGTTAATGTTCGTCAAGTCAACGGGGAAAGCCCTGTTAAAGACTCTACGGTAGAGGATATTGAAAATAACTTTCCAAACCATCGATTTGTTTTAACGACAAATACAAGCTTTGGTGATGATTGGAATTTAATGCTGCGCGCTAATTTCTATGGCTCACATTATGATGAGCGTGGAACTATTAACGGTACGCTAGAAAATGGTCAAATAAAAGAAGCTAGTCAAAGCGCGGAAATTGATCCTGTTATATACTTAGATGCTGAAGTAAGTTATCAAATGAGCAATGCTTTACGTGTTAAGTTAGGCTTCTCAAATATTCTTGATACGTATATTGATGAAATAGAGGCGCCTTACGCCAATCGACAAAGTGTAGGCTTGCAATACCCACGCAGGAGTGCTGCAAATTACGAAGGTGGAAGCTGGTACTTAGGTCTATCTTATCAGTTTTAATTTATTTTCTGTTTTAAAATAATGTTGAGCTGCTGTAAATTTTACAGCAGCTTTTTTATGTTGAAACATCTAGATTACTTAATAAAATTTCGTGCTTTTGTAAATTAGACACCGCAACCTGACCGAGCTGGGTAGCAGTCAAACATAATAAGCTCTCAATCATAAACGCACTAGCTACTGCACTATTAGCATAAAACTGCCCGCCTGTAGGAATTTGCAAAGAAACAGCCGAGAAAGCGCGCAAGGGTGATAACTCAGAATCTGTGATCACTAAAATTTGACAACCCTGTTTTTGTACTAAAGCGGTAACTTTGAGCGTGCGATCAGAATAAGGTGCAGAGCCAATAACCACTAACAAATCTTCTTTTTGTAATTGACTTAAAGCTAAAGCAAGACCATGATCAGCTTGAACTAGTAATTGTACATTGTGCCTTATCAGCGTTAACCCGTATTTCAAAATATTGGCTACTGTGGAGGATTGTCGATAACCAAAAATAAAAATTCTACGTTTTTTTGCAAGTAAAGTACTCGCTAATAAGAGATCGGCTTCGTTAACATTATTGATACTGTGCGTTATATTGTCTTTAACCATTTGAAATTGCTGTGTAAGTAAATCCTTGGCACACTGGAATCTTTGCTCAATAAGCTCTTCAACACCACTACTATAAAATTTAGTGCGTAATTTACTTTTTTGCTTAAATATGTTTTTAAATTGGTTGAAACCTTGAAAACCGAGGATTTTTGATAAACGTGTGATAGATGCGGGACTTAAACATACCCACCTCGACAGCTCAACAATATTACTGCTGGCAACTAATTCAGGTTCGTTGATCATAGCCTCAAGCCCCCGAAAGATTTTTCTTCCCATAGGTAAGTCTAATTCACCTTGCTGAATGAGTATTATTATATGACGAAGTTGTTCAAAATCTCGCGGTGGAAAGTTCACATATTCTCCTCTAATGTGCTGTTAGTATACAACACAACTACTTAATTATACACAATATCTATGATAATTATCATGATTTTAAGCTTAACTCCCCCCCTATAATTAAATTATAACAAAGAGATCTGAAAGAAAAAAAACAATCAAATTACGCCAACTATGGCTGAGGGTTTCTTGGCTAATATAGTGACTTGGTGTTATGAATTTTTGACAACTCTCGAAGAATGCTCCACAAAAAACACAGGTAAAATTAAGTACATTTAGTTCAATAGCAGCGGGAGTAGTTATAAAAAATTGACTATAAATAGAGTAAATCATCCCTATACGTCACTTTTAATTTTTTTAAAAAAAGATAAATAAATAAGTATAAAGCTACAATAGTAAATAATAATAAAAATATATTTTTATTAAGCTGATTACGTTGTTTTTAATAAATAATTGATTAAATTAACAACACAAACATCTAAATTAACAACCATACTAATAGGCTTTATCACGATGAAATCAGCTAAATCAATACGTCAGTACTTGCGAGTAAACAAACATTCTGAAACCCTACATATTAACCAGCTTTCACTAATGCGGACAGAAAACGAACAACCCGTATATAAATTTGGTTTTGGTCAAAGCCCCTTCCCTGTTCCACAAGCCATAACAATTTCACTTGCTTTAGCCGCGCATAGAAAAGAATATATGAGTGTGCAAGGGTATCTCCCCCTTAGGGAAGCAATAGCAACATTTCATAAAGAGAAAGAGCAAAAAAACTGGGAAGCCGATAACATCATTATAGGCTCAGGAAGTAAGATTTTATTGTTTTGTGTGATGGCTGCATTTATAGAAGCAGAAATACTTTTACCAGCACCAAGCTGGGTCTCTTATGAGCCTCAAGGAATTCTCGCGGGGCACAATGTTAATTGGCTTGACACAAAATTTAAAGATAAGTGGCGTATAACTCCAGAACAATTAGAGCAGTATTGTATCCAGCGTAATAACCCAGACACTCCACTTGTTCTAATACTTAATTACCCAAGCAACCCAACAGGGCAAACTTACCATACAGAAGAGTTAGCTGCTCTAGCGAAAGTAATGAGAAAATATAACATCATTGTTATCGCTGATGAAATTTATAGTCTATTGAGTTATGAACAAAATTATAACTCAATTGCAGACTTCTACCCTGAAGGTTGCATAGTCTCTTCTGGACTGTCTAAATGGTGTGGAGCTGGCGGTTGGCGGTTGGGGTTTATGTATATTCCACCACAGTTAGAAAACTTATTACAAACGGTTATTGGTGTAGCATCAGAAACTTACTCTTGTGCACCAAGTCCTGTCCAAATAGCAGCGACAAAAGCATACTCCAGCCCTGAGCAATCAAATGATTTTATTAACAAACAAATAAATGTACTAACAACTATAAGTAAATACTGCTGTGAAAAATTAAATAGCATTGACATTAAGGTACATGCTGCAGAAGGTGGGTTTTATTTATTTCCAGACTTTTCTTCTTTTAGGAAACAATTAGAAAATCGAAACATCCATACCAGCGAACAATTAACAAAAGTTTTGATGGATGAAACCGGCGTGGCATTACTACCGGGTAGTGCCTTTGGAATGCCAAGCTCTAGCTTGACAACACGTTTAGCTTTTGTTGATTTTGATGGTAAAACGGCTTTAAAAATAGATACACAAAAGTACAACTTCAATAAAATAAAAAAAGGGATTTCAATTTTATGCGAATGGTTATTAGCATTACCAACGGAAAATTAAGGAAAACCTCATGAAAAGCGAGTTAAATTAACTTATGAACAGTCTTGTTTCAAAACATAGCGATATAAAAAGAAAAACCTCACTTCCAACGTGTAATACAAACACAAAAGCGGAAAAATTCGATGTATTAAATACATTTATGAGATTAGTTAACACAAATATGTACAGTACTCAGCAAGAATTAGCTATAGAATTAAATAATCACGGTTTTAATAATGTGACACAAGCACAAGTATCTCGGTTACTGAAAAAAACCGGTGCAATAAAACGATATAGTCAAGCTAGAACACATTATCAATTGCCAAACAAATATAAAAGACTACAACCGACAACAGCAATTAAATCCGCTGTGTTGAATATAACTCACAACAAAGTAAATATCGTTTTAAAAACAGTCAAAGGGGGCGCGACATTGGTCGGAAAAATGATTGACTCAATACCTGAAGAATATATATTAGGTTGCATAACTTCAGATTCAACTATTTTAATAATCCCTTCAGATACCAAAAAAATAGAGAACACAATTGCATACATAAAAAACCAACTAAATATGGATACGTTGTTGGTGCGATAATGAACTGCCAAAGGGTGATTTCAAAATGAGGAAATCATACCTAGCTGCATTAATCTGGACACAACAAAAAGCCCGTTACAACAGTAACGGGCTTTTCTAATAGGTGTTTAGCAATGTCCTACTCTCACATGGGAACTCCCACACTACCATCGGCGCT
>JASMAS010000033.1 GCA_030754235.1 Litorilituus sp. | reverse complement strand
ATATTTGTCTCGTGGCACAAGTTTACAATGCCCATCGTTTTAATGTTGACATGAGTGCTTATCCCTATATTAATCGCGTGGTTGAAAATTGTAATAAACTCGAAGCTTTTCAGTTAGCATTACCTGAAAATCAACCGGATGACGTATGAGCAAAAAAGAGGTCAAATGACCTCTTTTTTATCAACGTGACTAGGGGCTTTATCTTTCAGGGTTAAATTTTGTTCGAGATAAAAGCATTTTAGTCGCAGCGAGTAGCCTTGTCATGCTAAGCAAATACACCTTAACAAAGAATAAAATGCTGTTAGCCTAATCCTTCAAATAGCGTTTGTTGGTCATTTTTACGGCATCATCGTCTTTTATGTGACGTTACATGCATAATGTAGCTTATTAGGCAATGCAGGAGATGTATTGTCCTGAACAACCACATGACAACATCTCTATCTTGTCTAAATACCCAATAATTCACTGCAAAAATGACCTTGAAAGTTCAGCGGCTCCTTAAGGCTTAATGCAATATTCTTGCTCTGATAGTACCGTCAATTGCTTTTAACGCTTTCAGTGCTTGTTGGCTATTTTCAGTTTCAATATCTATCACCACATAACCAATTTTATCATCTGTTTGTAAATACTGCGCGGCAATATTAATGTTATGCTCAGCAAAGGCTTGGTTAATTTGTGTCAAAACACCGGGTTGGTTATGATGAATATGCAATAAGCGACTGGTGTTAACATGCTCTGGTAATGAAACCTCTGGGAAGTTAACCGCAGATAAGCTTGAACCATTATCAGAATATTTTGCCAACTTACTTGCTACTTCCAAACCAATATTTTCTTGTGCTTCTTTAGTGCTACCACCAATATGAGGCGTTAAAATTACATTGTCAAAACCACGCAGCGGTGAAACAAATTCTTCATCATTGCCTTTGGGTTCAACAGGGAATACGTCAATAGCCGCGCCTGCTACTTTTTTCTCTGATAAAGCTTCCGCTAACGCAGGAATATCAACAACAGTACCACGAGAAGCATTAATAAATATTGCCCCTGGTTTCATGGCTGAAAACTCAGCAGCGCCAATCATATCTTGTGTTTGTGCTGTTTCAGGTACATGCAAACTAACAACATCTGCTTCACCTAATAAGGTGCTTAACGACGGTGCTTGGCTTGCATTACCTAATGGTAATTTAGTTTCTATATCGTAAAAGCGTACACGCATTCCTAGTGTTTCAGCCAAAATACCCAATTGTGTACCAATATGACCGTAGCCGATAATACCTAAGGTTTTACCACGCGCTTCTACTGAACCAACGGCAGACTTAAACCATTCACCACGGTGTGCTTTAGCGCTTTTTTCAGGAATGCCGCGTAACAATAGTAAGGTTTCACCTAACACTAATTCAGCCACAGAGCGCGTATTTGAGAAGGGCGCGTTAAATACAGGTACACCACGTTTTTGTGCGGCTACAATATCGACTTGATTAGTACCAATACAAAAACAACCAATAGCCACTAACTTTTTGGCATGGCTTAAAACGTCATCGGTCAATTGAGTACGCGAGCGTATACCAATAAAATGAACGTCAGCTATTTTCTCTTTTAAATCAGCATCAGTTAATGAAGTTTTAAGGTATTCAATATTTGAATACCCTTTAGCTCTTAATTCTTCAAGGGCACTTTGATGTACGCCCTCAAGTAATAAAATTTTAATTTTGTCTTTTGCTAATGAATTCTTATTTGTGCTCATAAGGTATGGCTTCACTTATTAAGTTGACGATTAATTAGTTTTGGTTTAGATGGCTAGATATCTATAAACATCATTACAATAACATATAGTGTAACAACTCTAAAGTACTATATCGTCTAAATTAGATGCAGATTTAACGCGTTTTTTTAAAAGGTTATTTAACTACTTGCGCACCGTTTTTATTGCCTAGAATTAAAATATCTGCTCCGCGTTGTGCAAATAAGCCATTAGTGACCACACCAACGATAGCATTAATATTGGTTTCTAGTGCTTTAGGGTCGACAATAGATAAGTTGTGAACATCAAGAATAACATTACCATTATCGGTAATAACACCTTGGCGATAAACAGGGTCACCACCAAGTTTTACTAACTCTCGGGCCACATAGCTTCGCGCCATAGGAATAACTTCAACAGGCAAAGGAAAGTCACCTAGTAGCTCAACTTGCTTTGAGCTATCGGCAATACAAATAAATTTTTTAGCAACGGCAGCGACTATTTTTTCTCGCGTTAGTGCTGCGCCACCGCCTTTGATCATACTCATGTGCTTGGTTATTTCATCGGCACCATCAATATACACATCCAAGTTGTCTACGCTATTAAGATCGAATACTTCTATACCATGGGCAATTAGGCGTTTGCTTGACTCTTCAGAGCTTGACACCGCACCGGTAATGTTGTGTTTAATGGTTGCCAATGCATCGATAAAGTGATTTACCGTTGACCCCGTTCCTACACCAACAATAGTGTCATTTTCAATAAATTCTAATGCTTTAATTGCTGCTGCTTTTTTCATTTCATCTTGGGTCATTTAGTTAGCCTTGAGTAAATTTACGTGTCTTTGTTTAAAGCAAATGCTAGTTGATAATAGCTTGCTGTTGAGAGTAAATAATTTGCGAAATTATAGCAGTAGGGCAGTAATATCAACAAGAATAAAAATGAATTGTGTGTTTAGCATTGATAGAACTTACTGGGGGTGGCAATAAAGGGTATTTTAATATCCCAGCTTTGTGTCGGAATTTTATCAACTTGTTGGCAGTCGTGTGCTAAACCTATGACAACAGGAACGTTTATGTTTTTTGTTTCACGTGCAAAATCACGCTTGGCATGATCGCTTAGGTTAGTATGTTTTTGGCTAATCGCTAGCGTTCTGTCATAAAAGCCGCCTCCCATACCCAGTCGATCACCCTGTAGATCAAAAGCCACTAAAGGAGTGAAAATTATATCCAGATCGTTAAGTAAACAAAGCGTATTTACATTAAGTTGGGGTTCTTCGATACCGAATTGGTTGTGAGCCATAGGTGTGGCATGATTATATTCAAGAAAAAGCAAGTGACCTTTGCTAAATGGATGAAGGACCGGCAAATAAACTGAAATACCTTGTTGCCAACAATAATCAATAACAAGCGAGGTATCGAGTTCACCATCATTGCTGAGGTAAAGCGCCACTTTTTTTGAATTTTTAAACACCGAATTAGCGGTTAAAACATGTAATAAGGCATGTTTTGCTGCTTCTTGCTGTGTGGATGACAGTTGGTTTCTAAGTTGTCTACTTGTTTTCCTTAGACGTGCTTTATCATTTTGCTGTATGCCTTGTTGTGCTTTCAAATTATGCTCTTGGCCAACTTATTATGAACAAAGTTTGTATATTACGAAACTTGCGACATAAAAAAAAGCCTAACTTTCGATAAAAGTTAGGCTTTAAATATCATTAGTGATTAGTGATTAGTGATTAGTGATCTTCTGCAATGCCTTCATGAGTACCAGTGACAGCCATTTCTTCTTCATATTTACTTTCTATATCTTGAGGAGAATTGTCTTCAGCGCCATGCATCCAGTCAACCAGCTTGTCGCTCAATAACCATAATAAAAAGCCAGCAATAAACGCCATAATTGCTACGCCCGAGAATGCTTGTAGAGGGCCTGTTTCGCCAACCATTTGGCCAACCCAAGCCGCGAGATAATTACCAACACCAGAGAAGAAGAACCACATGCCCATCAATAATGATGTGTACTTAAGTGGAGCAAGTTTAGTCACCATTGATAAGCCAATTGGTGATAAACATAATTCACCCATGGTATGGAATAAATACGCTAATACTAACCAAATAACATGTGCTTTAACTGTTTCAGAGTCACCTATTTGTAGAGCTGCCATCACCATAGAGATAAAGCCTAAACCTAAGAAAAACATACCTAATGAAAACTTCTGAGGTGAATTAGGCTCTGCTGCACCCATTTTCAAGAAGGCTGCTGCAAAAATAGGCGCTAGAAGAATGACAAAGATAGGGTTGACCATTTGTAGCCAAGATGCGGGCATTTCCCAACCGAAAAATACTAAATCAGTTTTGTATTTTGCAAACAAGTTCATTGAACCCGCTGCTTGTTCAAACCCTAACCAGAAGATAATGGTGAAGAAAGACATGATCAAAATGACTTTAACACGGTCGCGCTCTTCAGGCGTTAAAGGGCCCGAAGAGGCTTGGTTGTCAGCTTTTGCTTGTTTGGCTGCTGGTTCAACACCAACATCATTCAAATATTTTTTAGCCAGTACTAGTTGTAAAATAACCCCCAGTAGCATACCAACGCCAGCCACTAAGAAACCATACTGGTAGTTTATTTTTTCACCAATAGTACCAACAACTAAATAACCTAAGATTGAACCTAAGTTGATCCCCATATAGAAAATAGTGAACGCTGCATCACGACGCTTGTCGCCCTCAGCGTACAAATCACCAACCATAGTGGAAATATTTGGCTTGAAGAAACCGTTACCAAAAATAAGTAAAATTAAACCTAACCAAAGAAAGGTAGATTCCATCCCCGGGATCATTGCATGGGGTGTACCTAATGCAAATTGACCAAGCATCATTAAAATACCACCCACAATGATGGATTTACGTTGACCCCAAACATTGTCAGCCATCCAACCACCTAAAACAGGGGTTACATAAACAAAAAAAGCATAGATACCAAGGATACCTAAGGCTTTTGACTGAATTGCAGTATTGAAAAGTTTTTCTGCATCGGCAGCGGTTGGGTCTATACCAAAGTAAGCCATATCCCAGCCAAAGCTCGCTGAAAATGCCACTAGATAAAGCACGAAAATACCACGCATACCGTAGTAGCTCATGCGTTCCCACATTTCAGTACCAAATAATAGAAAGAGTCCTTTTGGGTGACCAAATAAGTTACCCGCATTAGGTTGAGTCATAAAGTTATCCTAATTGTCGTTATTATATTGCGTTAAATCTCATTTTTTTACATCATACTTTCTAAACAATAAAGAGTAAAAATGTATACAATGTGCTGTTATACCTTTGCTTGCGCCTAAAGGCAAGTTTGAATGCCTTTCAAAGTTTTGCTAAGTATGTCATGTGTAGTGAAATCTTTCCTTTTTAGTGTTTGAACTTTATTCTGCGCGCGTAACTCACGATTATTTTAAATAGTGTAACGGCGCGATAATAAATGTTTATTGTTTGCGCTTGGTTATGCTGATAAACTGCTGCGCTGCTAATTAATATATTGTTAGTATTTAAGGATTATTAACGATGCTACCAATAACGCATGACAGGAACCTCTTTGCGCAAATGAACACTCATTCTAAAAGCTACTTCACAAAACTTTTATCAGTTTTTACCCTAACACTTTTTATTCACACTTTAGTTGCTGTTGCTTTTCATGACAAAGCCGTTGCTGCCCAGGTGAGTCAGGCTCAAATTGACCAGTTTAAAAAGTTACCTGCCTCGCAACAGCAAGCATTAGCTAAAAGCATGGGGGTTGATCTTAACGGCATTAAAAAGCAAATATCGGCGGGTAAAAATGTTCAACCCGATGATCAAGCAACCCCTGTTTACCCCAGAGGCACGCAGTTTGTTGAAAGTGCTCGACCTGAAAATACCACTACACCTGAAAAATTAAAAAATAAAGTAACCCCTTTTGGCTACGATGTATTTGCCAACGCGCCTTCAACCTTTGCACCGAGCCAAGATATCGCTATTCCTGAAGGCTATATTTTGGGCATTGGCGATAGCATTTCAATTCAAGTGTTTGGTAAAGAAAATATGGAGCTTGAATTAGCGATTAATCGCGAAGGCAAGGTGGTTTTCCCGTCACACGGACCATTTGCTATTGCGGGTTTATCTTTTGCGGAAATGAAAAAACTACTGAGTAGTAAACTAAAAGAAAAAATTATTGGTGTTGACGTGGTTATTGGTATGGCATCACTGCGCTCTATGCGTGTGTTTGTATTAGGCGATGCTTACAAACCGGGTCCTTACACATTAAGTTCTTTATCGAGCATTACCCATGCATTATTTGCTGCAGGGGGCATTAGTAGCATTGGCTCATTGCGTAACATACAGCTTAAGCGCGCGGGTAAGTTAGTTACTACCTTAGATTTATACGACTTACTCATTAAAGGTGATTCAACCAACGACTTATTATTGCAATCTGGCGATGTGGTGTTTATTCCGCCGGTGTCACAAAAAGTTACCATCAGTGGTTTAGTAACAAGGCCTGCTATTTATGAGCTTGCCTCGGGTGATACTTTTAGCAGCGTACTTAACATGGCTGGTGGCGCACTGCCTTCAGCACACTTAAAATATACCGAATTAAAACGTTATAGTAAAAACACTTATAGAAGAGCGGTTAATATTGATTTAAGTGATGAACAAACCATTGATGACTTAGTGTTTGGTGGTGATGAAATACGCGTTAAACAAACGGAGTTTTTACGTACACCAAAAATTTTACCCATTGCTGATGCCGTAACCTTAATGGGCGCTGTGAAAAAAGCAGGTAAATACCAATGGCAAAAAGGACAAAAAGTTGCTGACTTTTTACCACAAATTGATACCCACCTGTTAGACAATGCCGATTTACAATACGCCTTGGTAGTTAGAGAAATAAATAGCGCTAGAGACATTGAAGTATTACAGTTTAGCTTAGCTAACGCCTTGTTAAATAGAAATTCAGCAGCAAACATTTTGTTGCAACCAAAGGACAAAATACTGGTTTTTTCAAATGCAACAAATGTCAGCCAAGCAGCTAAAGGAAAGCTTTTAAGCGCAGATTTAGAATCACTAAAAAACGATACATTAAACAAAAATGAAATTAATAAACTAGCTGTAAACTCAAGACAGCGCTTATTGCTCCCGGTTATTGAAAAATTAAAACTTCAATCAGCGGCGGGGCAACCACTTCAGCTAACTGAAATTGATGGTCAGGTAAAATACCCAGGCACGTATCCGCTCGCAAAAAACGCCCGACTTAAAGATTTGGTTGTAGCCGCGGGTGGTGTTGAAGAGTCTGCTTATTTAGCCAACGCCGAACTTACGCGAAACCACATAGAAGGGATAACCGCGCGCAAACAATCACAAAGAGTGGTGTTAGCTGAGGTACTTAAAGGTACAAACAGCGAAAATATTTTACTGCAAAGTAAAGACAGATTAAATGTTCATAAAATTCCCTTATGGAGTGAAAATTCAATTATTGAATTAAAAGGTGAATTTCTTTTTCCGGGGAGATACACCATTCGCCGCGGTGATACCTTGTCTGATGTGATTAAAAAAGCTGGGGGGTTAACCGAGTTTGCTCATGTTAAGGCGGCTGTTTTTTCACGCACGCGCTTAAAAGCGTTAGAGCAAAAAAACATTAAAAAAGTGTCGGATGATTTACGGGTAGAAATAGCTTCAAAATCGTTGTCTGACAGTAATTTTCTCGCTTCATACCCTGAAGTGCAATCTATGTTAACTGATTTAGTACAACTAGAGCCACTTGGGCGCCTAGTGTTAGAGCTAGATGAGGTGATAAAAGATAATGACTATAACGTGTTACTTGAAAATGGTGATGTGCTTTTTGTGCCAATGAAGAAAAACTCTGTCAATGTGGTTGGGCAGGTACAAGTTAGCTCCTCCCATATTTACAGCAAAGGCCTAGATGTTGATGACTATATTGCCAAAAGTGGTGGCTTAAAGATGCGAGCTGATGGCGACAGAGTCTACATTATTGCTGCCAATGGTAATGTTGTTTTACCAGAAGATAATAATTGGTTTTCAGTTGACAACGCTAAACTTTTACCCGGCGACACTGTGGTAGTGCCGTTAAATACTGAGTATATGAATGGATTAACCCTGTGGTCATCGGCAACACAAATACTTTATAATTCAGCGGTGGCTATTGCGGCAATTAGTGGTCTTTAATACCTTATTATGTTTTGGGGTAAACGTAACAATATGTAATAAAGTGTTCTAAATAGTAATGGAACATGGCGGGTTAGGCTGGTTATGCCATAATACTCGCCTGTTTTTAGTTATGCTGTTTAGGAATGTTTACCCCCATGTTTTTTCGTGCGCAAGCTGCTTTAGTTATTCTTCTTCTGTGTTTTTTCACCTTAACTACAAGTAATGCGACTCAAGTTAGCCAAGCGCAAATAGAGCAATTTAAAAAATTACCTAAAGCACAGCAAAAACTACTGGCTAGCACCCTAGGTATTGACTTACAAAGTGTTCAATCGCAGTTTATGCAAGGCACTGATGTGCAAGATGGGCCTGAAGAAATTACCCAATATCAACCACGAAAATCTGTCAGTGATAATACTAAAGCACACGAAGACGATTTTGAACATGTCGCTCAATTAAAGCCTTTTGGTTATGATGTTTTTGCCAATACACCTCAAACCTTTACCCCTACCATGGATATTGCCATTCCGGCAGATTACAGCATAGCGCCCGGTGATAAAATTGCAGTGCAAGTTTTTGGCAAAGAAAATTATTCATTCACTTTAGAGGTAAACAGACAAGGGCAGGTTGTTTTTCCTCAGTACGGCCCCTTTAAAGTAGCTAACTTGTTGTTTAGTGAAATGAAGCAATTAATTACGGCTAAAATTAAAGAAAAAATTATTGGGGTTAATGTTGCCATCAGCATGGCATCGTTACGTTCAATGCGTGTTTTTGTACTGGGTGATGTTTACCAACCTGGCTCTTATCATTTAAGCGCGTTATCTAGCATTACTCATGCTATTTTTGCTGCAGGGGGGGTTAGTGATATTGGCAGTTTGCGCAATATTCAATTAAAGCGTGCTGGTAAACTAATTAACACACTCGATTTATACGACTTACTCATTAAAGGTGATTCAAGTAATGATGTGTTATTGCAATCTGGCGATGTTGTTTTTATTGCTCCGGTAGGTCAAACCGTTTCTATTAGTGGCGAAGTGCGCCGTGCAGCTATATATGAATTACTGCAAGGTGAAACTTTTGCAGATGTTGCCACCATGGCTGGTGGGTTATTGCCTAGCGCTTTTGCTAAATCTACTATTGTTGAGCGTTATAACAGCAATAACTTGCGCAGTGTGCTCAATATTGACTTTACCAATAACAGGCAGCGGTTAACTAAGGTGCAAGCTGGTGATGTGATCAACGTGTTGAAAGCTGCCGACAGTTTTTCGCAATCGGTTACGCTTATTGGTGCAATAACTCGCCCAGGAAAATACCAATGGCAATCAGGTCAAAAGGTTGCTGATTTACTGCCCAAAGTCAGCTCTCATTTATTAGCGAATGCCGATTTACATTATAGTTTGATCATTAGAGAAATTGATGTGGCACGTAATATTGACGTGTTGCAGTTTGAGCTGGCAAAAGCGATTGCTGATCCCCTCTCTCAAGATAATATTACCTTACACGCTAATGACAAAGTGCTGATATTCTCTCAGCTAGCCCAAATTACCAACAGTAGCGAACAACTTGACACGCTTGCTTATACCCAAGAAGTGTTAGGTAAAAAAGAGCAGCAAAAAGCTAAAGATAAATTTATTACAGAACAGTTTTGGCAAAAGTATGGCCGTTTAACGGTGTTACCCACATTAGCAGAGAATGAAAAAGCCAAGTTTATTAATCGGTCTGTTATGTCACTTTCAGGCGCTAATGTTGATCAACAAACAAGCATAGAACAGCTAGCGATTTTTTCTCGACAACGTTTATTATTACCTGTTATTCAAAAACTAAAAAGGCAAGGCCGGGCAGGACAACCTATTCAATTGGTAGAGATTGACGGCTCGGTTAAATTTCCTGGTGTGTATCCTTTAGCTGTCAATGCACGTGTTAGTGATTTAGTATTAGCCGCTGGTGGGGTAAGCGAGTCAGCCTATTTAGCCAGAGCCGACATAACCCGGAATAAAGTAGACCCTAACCTAGTGAGTAAACATTCACTTTCGCTTAATTTGTCAGCCGCCTTACAAGGTGATGAAGTTGAAAATAGAGTATTGCAAAGCAGAGACAGATTGAATGTGCATCAAATACCTGCATGGGGTGAAAACCATGTGGTAGAGCTAAAGGGAGAGTTTGTGTTTCCGGGTAAATACACTATTCGTCGTGGTGAAAGTTTATCTCATGTTATTGCTAAAGCAGGCGGTTTTACACGTTTTGCTCATCAAGACGGTTCGGTATTTACCCGTATTAAATTACAAGAATTAGAACGACAGAATTTGGTAAAGCTAGCCGGTGATTTACAGATAGAAATAGCGTCTAAGTCGTTGTCTGATGACAGTTACTCAAAGTCATATGTTGAAGTAAAAAATATGCTAAATGATTTAACCTCATTGCAACCAGTAGGACGATTAGTGTTAGATTTACCTCGGGTTGTTGCTGATAACAACTATGATGTGTTGTTAGAAGATGGTGATGTTTTGTATGTGCCTACCTTGAAAAACTCGGTCAATGTTATTGGACAAGTACAAGTGACGTCATCGCATATTTTTGATGAAGGGTTAACGGTTGAAGATTATTTAAGGCAAAGTGGCGGCAGTAAAAAGCGCGCTGATGAAGACAGAATATACATTATTTCAGCTAATGGCAGTATAAAAATGGTGGACAATGATCATTGGTTCACAACTAATGCCGGTTCAAACATGAAGCCAGGTGATACGGTTGTAGTGCCATTAGATTCAGAATATATGAATAACCTAACACTATGGACTAGCGCAACCACGATTATGTATAACACCGCTGTGGCGTTAGCGGCGATCAGTGGTATTTAATCGCTTATTCATTTTTAGTTAACCCCAATTCACCTTCAACTTTTAACCACACTCAGAGGTCAGGGGCGAACGGCTAGGAAAAAACACCCATCCCTCCCTTCGACAGGCTCAGGGCGAACGGGTATACACAAACACCTACTCTCCCTTCGACAGGGGCAGGGGCGAACGGATATACACAAACACCCACTCTTCCTTCGACAGGGGCAGGGGCGAACGGGTATACACAAACACCTACCTTAACCGTTCACCCTGAGCGCGAGGCACGAGCAGTCGAAGGGAACAGCCCTTTATATTCACTCACAGTACAAATTAACTTATTTCAAAAAACCTTTTAAATTAATTAGCATTTAATCATTATTTTGCTAGTCTTAATATTGAAAATATTTTCACAGGAAGGTGAAATTAACGATTAAGTTAATACTAAAAGGAATTTACTATGCTAAGCAAATGGTTTTCTCGCCTGTATTTTTTTACTCTATGTTTAACGCTAACGTGCATATTGGCTCACTTATTTTCGCCAAAGGTAGTTCAAGCTAGCCCATTACCCCCCTTTTTTATCAATGAAATTCATTATGATAATGCCGGTGCCGATAAAAATGAGTTTATTGAATTGGTGGGAATATCAGGCGTAAACCTTAACGCTTGGTCACTTCATTTATATAACGGTAGTAATGGCAATGTTTATGGCAACCCCTACACGTTTAGTGATTTAACAGTAGCCGATACAAATAATGGTTTTGGCTTTGTGACCGTTAATTTTACTAATATAGGAAAAAGTATTCAAAATGGTTCCCCTGATGGTATTGTTTTAGCTGATGAGCTAAATAACGTTATTCAGTTTTTATCTTATGAGGGCAGCTTTAGGGCAAATTCTGGCATTGCTGCAGGTTTAATGAGTAACAATATTGGCGTTTTTGAACCAAGTAATACGCCGTTAGGCTATTCGTTACAGCTAACAGGGCAAGGTAACCAATACCAAGATTTTACGTGGGCAACTTCACTACAAAATACGTTTGGGCAACTTAATGTGGGGCAGAGTTTGGTTCCTATTTCGTTAGCAGGTGCCATACCGGTTAGTGAGCCTAAAAGTATATCACTAGTGATATTAGTTGCTTTTGGGCTTTTAATTTTTTCTTCTTATAAAATATTATCTTTATTCTTGAATAAAACGCCTGTTACTCTTCAATTGTTAGGCAGGCTTGTTGAAGAGTTGCAGGGCGTTGGCCTTGAGCCTGTTAAAGGGAGCAGGCTTTAAACATTTACTGATAACTAAGCAATAACCAAAGAAACTAATATTAAAGGAATAATCTATGTTTCATGTTTATATATTAAAATGCAAAGACGGTAGTTTTTATACTGGCCATACAGACAATCTAGAAACACGATTAGCTCAGCATCAACACGCTTATTTCAGCCAGTGCTATACCGCAAAAAGGTTGCCTGTTACCTTAGCGTTTCAAGCTGCTTTCGAAACAAGAGAGCAAGCTTTAGGGGTTGAAAAACAAATCAAAGGTTGGAGCAGAAGCAAAAAACAGGCTTTAATTCGTGACGACTGGCTTGAAATTGCTCGTTTGTCAAAACAGAAAAGAAACGTAGTTAGACTACTAATACCTAAGGCCTAGCTCATTCTGAACTCGCCGAATGGTCGATGGAGCAGCCCCTTGATTCCGTTCGCCCTGAGCCTGTCGAAGGGTTGAAGGGATCAGCCCCGTGTTTCCGTTCGCCCTGAGCTCATGATATAACAAATGCCCAACCCGCTATTTACATTAACAAGCCAACTCCCCTATAATATTGCCTCTTTTGTAAAAGGAATGACTCCCGCTACAAGTAATACAAGCTTCTCATTGGTGTAAAAATTCAGTGTCTAAAGAAATAGAAAATAACGTAGAAAATAGCAATAACCATGGAACGAATGAGCAAACACACGTTTCTTCTAATGACTTTACTGCACACAATGCTAATGCGGCTATGTTGCAACAACAAATGTTATTAGCCCAAATGCAGCAAAGCCAACAGCAAGATGACGAAATAGATCTTGCTGAGTTATGGCGGGCAATATGGGGGGGTAAGTTAACCATAATTGCTATCAGTTTTTTATTTGCCGTTTCCTCAATATTTTTCGCTTTATCAAAACCTAATGTTTATAAAGCTTCTGCATTACTTGCGCCTGCATCGGCTGAAGCTGGCGCTGGCGGCCTAG
>JASMAS010000032.1 GCA_030754235.1 Litorilituus sp. | reverse complement strand
TCAACACGTCAATACAGTCTATTTGCATCGTGAGCCTGTAGATTTCCGTAAACAAATTGATGGCTTAGCTGCAATTGTTGAACAAAGTATGGCGCTTAAACTAAGTACGGGTGCTATTTTTGTTTTTTGCTCTAAGCAGCGTAATAAACTAAAAATTATATATTGGGATAAAACCGGGTTTTGTTTGTGGTACAAACGTCTTGAAAAAGATAAATTCAAATGGCCAAAAAAAGATGATAATCCGGTGATTAATATCGACGAAGAGCAACTGCACTGGTTGCTACGAGGCGTTGATATTAGGGCAATAAAACCCCATAAAAACATTGAGTTTGACTCGGCTTTTTAGCGTTTTTTTGGTATGATTAATACCATGAAAAACCATCGCCTTATCAATGAAAACGAGCTATTAAAGCAACGTTTAGTACAATTAGAAACTCAGTTGTCTGAGCAAAACGCTGCACTTAAAAATAAAGAAAAAGTAATTTCAGATAAAGAGCAAATAATCGTAAAGCACGAGCAAACGATTGAAACCAAATCAGATAAAATAACCACGCTTGAAGAATATATCCGTGCGATGAATATTGCCCGTTTTGGCTCATCAAGTGAAAAGACTACTGATTTACAATTAGGTTTGTTTGATGAAGCGGAGCTATTAAATGACTTAGAAGATGAGTCAGAAGATACTACCATTGTTCCAGCTCATACGCGTAAAAAGAAACGTATTTCTATTCCTGAGCACTTACCCAGTGTGTAAGCGATCATTCTGGGGTTAGATCCCCCCCATTCAAGCCAGATCTGACGTTAAAAAATTATCTCCGAATTTTTCTTTCCACATTCTTGGCGTAAGCTCTTCAACTTTTGAAGCAGGATGCATGCTGACACGTTGCAATACATCAACAAGATAATGATAGGGATTAATTTCCTGTAGGCGACAAGTAACCAGCAAGCTTTGTAATATGCCTAGGTGCTTTGCACCTAATTCACTCCAACAAAGAAAATAATTCTTTCGCCCCATAGGAATAACACGTAAAGCTCTCTCTAGATGATTGGTATCCATGGCAACATTTGGGTTAGCAAGGAACACTTTCATTTCAACTTGCCGCTCATTCACATAATTTAAGGCTTTGGTGAGTTGGTTTTTTGGTGTTAAGTCAGTTCGTTGTCGTTGCTCGTAAATCCAATTAAAGAATTCAGTAACAAGTGGCTCACTGTGTTTTTGCCGATAGGCTAACGCATCACTTGCCTCAGTGATGTTTTCTTTGATGTGTTTCTCAACTTTATAAAGCCGTGCTATTTGGTCAATGGCGTTTTGTGCTGCTATCGGCTCAATCAATAATGCTCTATCGAAATAGCGTCTGGCATGCACCCAACAAGCGGCATGGGTAATGTTTTTTTCTTTCTCGTTAAGTTTTGCCACGGTTTTACTGTAAGCAGCATACCCATCGGTGAGTAATGTACCTGTAAATCTTTCAAGCTGATTTTGGGCATGCAAAAAACCTCTAGAGTTAGACCAAGTAAAGGCTATTTCATTGTTGTCACCATACATAGGCCAGAAGTAAGTTTGTTTCATCTTGCCTTTGCTTTTTCTTCCTGCTTTTATGGGGACTTCATCCATAGCAAGGGTTTGACTGTTGATGATGGATTTCAGATTAGCTTGGTAGATAGGCCGCAGGAGTTCAATGCCTTTTTGAACCCAGTTAATCAAAGTGGCTCGACTGATATGAACACCTGAATCAATCATGCGTTGATGTTGTCGATAAAGTGGCAGATGGTAAACGCCTTTATCAACCATTAACCCTGCAATAAGTGATACATCAGCATAACAACCCTCAAGTACATTACTTGGTGCTGATGTGATTTTCACTGTTTGCTCACCTTTATGGCGAACAACAGGACGACGGTAAATTAATATCGTGTAACTGCCCGGTTGCTGAGCTAAGCGGTTGGTTTCTTTATAGCCGATAACTTCGTAGTTATCACTGTCTTCACCTTGTAATTCTGGTGCAGGGATGTCGATAACTTTAGTGGGAACCGACGCATCAAAACGCAAACCCGTGTCATTGACTTCATCGCCATGAAGTTGCTTGTTGGATTTACGCTTGTGGGCTTTGATATCGGTGGTTGTATCGATTGATGGGGATGTTTTATCTGTAGCGAACAATGAGCCTTGAGCACTTACTTCATCAAGTAATTGTTTTTCTGATTTACGGCCAAAGAGTTGACGTTTGAACCAATCAAGCTGCTGTTCAAGCACAGCAATATGCTCTTCAAGTACTTGAATTTTATCTTGTTGCAAGGGCGTTGTTTCGGTCGTTTTCATGCCGCATATTATAACAAAACCTACCTAACATAGCGCTTTTTTTGTGGTGCTTTTTGCCAATTAATACCTTCAATTAAACACTGTAATTGCGCCCAATTAAGTGACAGTTTATCTTCATCACCATTAACTCGGTGAAATTGCCCTTGTTCAAGACGTTTGCTCCATAAACAGTAACCGCCACGGCTGTAGTAAAGGATTTTTATGTAAGTGCGACGCTTATTAATAAAAACAAATAGCTCACCACTATTAGCTGGCCGCTTTAGTTTTGACTGTGCTAGAGCCGCTAAACCATCAAATTGTTTTCGCATATCAACGGGGTGTGCATAAAGCCATACGGATAAGTTGGGATCTTGCAGTAACATTAGTTATTCATCATGCGCAGTACAACGCCGTTAGGTAAAGATAATTCTATATCCCAACTTTTTGATGGTACTACTTGATCATGCACAATATTCACCCAATCACCCTGATCTTCCTCTACTGGTGTAGATTTGTTAGCTAAGGTTGGGCAAAACGAGTTTTTTGTTAATGCTAAGCGTTTACGCCATGCATAGAAGCTTGATGGGTTAAGTTTTTGTTGTTTACAGAAGGCGGCTATTTGTAAGCCGCTTGATGCATGTTGCTTGAAAATTTGTTGCCATTGCTCAGATGTTCTATGGATATTTGCCATTGTTTTTCTTAGTGAGTAAATAATGGC
>JASMAS010000031.1 GCA_030754235.1 Litorilituus sp. | reverse complement strand
AGCGCCGATGGTAGTGTGGGAGTTCCCATGTGAGAGTAGGACATTGCTAAACACCTATTAGAAAAGCCCGTTACTGTTGTAACGGGCTTTTTGTTGTGTCCAGATTAATGCAGCTAGGTATGATTTCCTCATTTTGAAATCGCTTTGAGTAAATAAGATTGTTAATTTACCTAGTTAATTGGTGTCCTTACCATTTTTAAGTACAATAGAGTACTTTTAAAGAGTAATGTGTAAATTCTTATGCGCTCAATTCAGCAATGTTCTATGCAGGGTTTTAATAGCTTTAAAGTCAAAGCTGTCACGCCAACTATATATTTTCCTGACTCGCTAGCTGACTTACACCAGCTTGCAGCTGACAAGGTAACTTCGTTCTATATTTTAGGTGAGGGCAGTAATACCTTATTTATCGATCAACAAGCGCCGGTTATTATTAAACCATGTTTTTTGGGCATCTGTGTTGATGAGCTTGAAGACACCTACCACGTTTCAGTAGGCGCAGGAGAGAATTGGCATAATTTAGTCAATTTTTGTATTGCTCAGGGGATTAATGGTTTAGAAAATTTAGCATTAATCCCCGGTAGTGTTGGTGCTGCACCTGTGCAAAATATCGGGGCTTATGGAGTAGAGTTATCAGATTTTTGCTATGAAGTAGAATATTTTGATCTGCATAGCAAGCAGTTACACCGTTTATCGAAAGAGCAATGCCAATTTACTTATCGTGGCAGTATTTTTAAAAAATCATTACATGGTAGAGCAATTATTACTAAAGTTGTTCTTTCTTTTCCAAAGCAATGGCAAGCAAATCTGAGTTATCATGGATTAGATCATTTGCCTTTCAGTGCAACAGCAAAACAGGTTATGGACCAGGTAGTTAAGGTTCGTCGACAAAAATTACCTGACCCTGCTACGCTGCCTAATGCAGGTAGCTTTTTTAAAAATCCTGTGGTTAGTAGCACAAAAGCGGCTCAGCTTAAGCGTGATTATCCAGATATTCCTAGCTACCCTCAAGCTGACGGTAATGTAAAACTCGCAGCAGGCTGGTTAATTGAGCAAGCAGGTTTGAAGGGATATACGCAAAATGGTGTGGGTGTGCATGAAAATCAGGCGCTAGTGTTAGTGAGTTATCAATATAACAATGGCCAAGAAATTTTGAATCTGGCACATTATGTTCAACAAAAAGTATTAGCCCGGTTCGATGTTTTGTTATTGCCCGAAGTTCGCTTGATTACAAAGTATGGTGAAAAAGAGTTTGCAGAATTAACCAGTCGAACTTGTTGAGGATGTCATGGTAAAAGCAATAAGAGAACACTTGATCAATGCGTTAGCTACCGGTGATTTTATTTCCGGGCAATTACTCGCTGATCAATTAAATATTAGTCGAACCTCTATTTCGAAACATGTTAATGCACTAGTAGAGATAGGTCTCGATATTTATAGTGTAACAGGTAAAGGTTATCGGCTAGCTAAACCATTAAACCTATTATGCAAAAGTGAAATAATTAATCAATTTCCTAAAAACACTATAGCGCCTGATATTGAGGTTCATAGCTTAATTGATTCAACAAATAATTATTTGATGCGCCGCTTACCAAATCAAGTTTCACTAGGACAAGTGTGTTTAGCCGAATACCAAAGTGCTGGCAGAGGGCGCCGAGGAAGACAATGGGTTTCTCCTTTTGGTTCACAGATTTACTTGTCTATGTATTGGTATTTGGAGCAAGGTTTATCAGCAGCAATGGGCTTAAGTTTGGTCACAGCATTAGCGGTTAGTGATGCGATATTCGCAATCACGAATATTAAGGTTCAGTTAAAGTGGCCCAACGATATTTATTTAGACGGTGTGAAGTTAGCAGGAATTTTAATTGATCTTGATGGTCAAGCATTAGAACCAAGCCACAGTATCATCGGCATCGGGTTAAATTTAAATATTCCAGAACAATCGGCACAACAAATTGATCAGAAATGGACTGATTTACAAAGTCACTATGATGCGTTAATTGACAGAAATACTTTAAGTGCTCAATTAATATATTGTTTATTGAAAAGATTAGAACAACATCAAACTGAAGGCTTTTCGTCAATGTTAACACAATGGCATGAGCGAGATTATTACCTTAATAAACGTGTAAAGTTACTAACCGGAGAGCGTGTCACCAAAGGTATTTGTCGAGGAATTAATGCTCACGGAGCACTAATGCTAGAGGTGGATGGCCAAATTAAGCCTATTTATGGGGGAGAAGTGACTTTGAGGGCTGATGAATGATTGCATTGTTAGATATTGGCAATACACGGACAAAATTTTGCGTTGCCCATCATGGTAAAAGAAATCGTACTAACCGTGTTTTAAATGAGCAATTGAACAACGATTTTTTGGAGATTAACTTCAGTGACGTAACAAAAATTGTTATTGCCAGTGTTAGTACTACTAATATCTCGAGCGCCATAGAATTGTGGTGCATAGAAAAAAACATCGCTTACCAGCGCGTTAGAAGTGAAAAGACAAAAAAGAACATAACTAATGCGTATCAGGAATTTGAAAAATTAGGGGTAGATCGTTGGTTGACACTGATTGCTACAGCTGAACTTTACCCTGAACGAAATGTGTTGATTATAGATGCAGGAACCGCAACGACTGTCGATCTGCTAGCGTCTAATGGACAGCACCAAGGAGGTTGGATATTAGCAGGGGTTGACATGTTAGTTAATAGCTTAGTCGATAATACTGCGCAGCTAAAAGTTAAGAACGAAGAAAAAATCAGTTTAGCTTTTGGACAAAATACCTCTGAAAATATCCATAATGGCGCCTGGGTAGCAACAGTGGCTGCTGTTAATATGGCCATCGCTCAAAGTGAACGAAATGGGTTTATGCTTGATAAAATTATTTTAACAGGAGGCAACGCAAAAATCCTTGCGCCATTGTTGGCCGTTGAAAATATTGTCATCGAAGATTTAATTTTTGCTGGGCTACAGACCTATATATAGAAATATATCTGAAAAAATGTTCAGTTTTGAATAAAAAAACATCAAACGCACTGTCTTGAAACAGGAAAGTGATAAAAACATCAATTTTTTTGTGTTTTGTACTTGCAAGGGGCAAAACATTACTCTAGAATTCGCACCACTTAATGTAGTGCCGACTTAGCTCAGTTGGTAGAGCAACTGACTTGTAATCAGTAGGTCGCCAGTTCGACTCCGGCAGTCGGCACCATTAATACTACTTCAACTGAGTTGAGTAGGTGAAAATATTGGAGGGGTTCCCGAGTGGCCAAAGGGATCAGACTGTAAATCTGACGGCTCCGCCTTCGGTGGTTCGAATCCACCTCCCTCCACCATATTTTTAGCTTATGCTTTTTAATTAAAGCGTAAACTTTAATAACAGAGATAATCTGATAGAGAGCGCGGGTGTCGTATACTGGCTATTACCTCAGCCTTCCAAGCTGATGAAGCGGGTTCGATTCCCGCCACCCGCTCCAATCTTTGTGATTTAATGCTGATATGGCTCAGTTGGTAGAGCGCACCCTTGGTAAGGGTGAGGTCGGCAGTTCGAATCTGCCTATCAGCACCATTCCTTAGATTATTCTATCCCCATTATCTTAAGTAAACTGTAAACTTTAACCAGTAAGATTAATTACTATACCCAGAGGCATTTTAAAATGGCTAAAGAAAAATTTGAACGTACGAAACCACATGTAAACGTTGGTACAATCGGCCACGTTGACCACGGTAAAACAACTTTAACAGCCGCTATCTCTGCGGTATTAACAAAGACTCATGGTGGTGAAGTAAAA
>JASMAS010000030.1 GCA_030754235.1 Litorilituus sp. | reverse complement strand
ACCGTTCATATGAATAATATCCACACTGGCAAGCATTTCATGACCCGTAAAACCACGCTGCGTATTATAGGTTCTTCCTGCCACTTTTATAGCAGATGCCGCCTGCTTACTGGTAACCGTATATTGCTTACCAAAGGCATCATATCGGTAATGTGTCTCTAAGAAGGTTAGTTCATCTACAATAGCAACAACTGAATTGAGGTGGTCTTTAATTAACCCTTTATAAGCATATTGGCCATCTTTTTTGGTAATCAGTAAGTTGCCTTCATAGAATTTTTTCTCATGTTTATTATTTTCATAAATATGCTCTACTCCCCCGTGGTAATGCGTTACAATAAAACCATTATTGTCTGTGTCTACACGTTCAAAACGGGAGCGGTTTACACCGTATTGAAATTGAACAACCACTGGGCTTTTAATAATTTTATTGGCCTTACCAAAGGCAGAGTACTCTATTGTGCGATCTCCATTGCGGATAACACTGCCATTATCATTATATGAATAGCTAACGCCACCATAGTGACTTACTTGATGCGGTTTATTTGCATAGCGATGGCTTGCTGTTGAGTTACACTGTAATGCGCCCGTTTTTTTGTGGGTTATATTACCCAGCGCGTCATAACAGAAATACTGATAGTTGCTGTTATTAATTTTATGTTGTGCAATGCGGTTCATGCCATCGTAAGTAAAGTTTTCTGCATATTTTTCAGTATTGTTATCAAGTAGGCCATCATTGTTATAATCAAACTGATTCACTCTTTCTTTTAAGTTACCTAGTCTATCAAACGTAAAGCGTTGTGCGCTAATAGTCCCCCAAGCCCCTGATGTCATGGTTGAAGCCAAAGTGCCATTTGCCGCGTTATAGTGACGTGTTTGGTGAATAGTACCACTAAGCGGGTATGACTTTTCGCTCGTGACAAGCCCTTGCTCATTGACCGAGACAATATCATGCAATAGCTTATTAGTAGTAGCTTGATAGGTTTTATCCTTATAACCATTTACACCATATTGATAAACAAAACCTTCATCAAAACTGCTTTGCTTTAACCCCACTTTACCCACATTGTTATAGTACACTCGGCTGTAGTAGCTCACCTCTCCTTCTTTTAGGCTCTTTATTTGGCTGTAGGTTGAAGTTGGCCTTTTTTTACTGTCATAAGCAAAGGTTTTATCTTCGATAAAGGCAGATTGCGTGCGACATTGTGACAATGTTTTTTTACCTGATACAAGTCGTGTTCGGTCTAATGAACCGTGATGATTAGCATCGTATAACCAACACGATGATTGCACAGTAGCACCACTACCTGTGGCATTGTCTATTCTGAGTGATTTTCGTCCAAGCGCATCAAAAAAGTGCCATGATTGTTGTGATTCAGCATCTTTTTGCCATACAAGCTGACCAAAACCATTATATTGGTAGTGCCAAGTGCCCATATCTGGGTCAATGGTTTGGGTTTTATTGCCTGCTATATCATAAGAAAGCACCACTGTATTGTTATGGATATCCGTGGTTTTATGTAGCTTACCATCAGCATAGTATTGGTAGGTAATAGCATCATTTGCGCTAAAATCATCAATAGATACTACTTCACCAACGGCATTTTTGTGCTCAACTTTTGTTTGCGATAACGCATTAATTGAAGATGTTTTTCGGTTAGTATAGCTGATAAAAGTGGTGCTTGAGTTAACACCATTTTCCATGTTGACATTATCAAAGGTACTTATTTCCCTGACTGGGCGATCTAAAACATCATAGAAAAACTGGCTTCCATAGTCCTTAATAGGAGCAAAATTTGACGGTGAATAAGTCCGTACAACATGACCTTTGGCATCGTATTGTGTCCCTGTGTAAATATAGGTTCCTGAAGTAAAACTTTCTTTTCTACTTGCGACTTTTCGCCCCATAATATCGAAATACTCTACCGTTTCAGGGGAGCCATTGGCAAGTTTTTGAACGGCATATAAAATATTTACGCCAAGCTGAGCGATGGGCACGTCACATATTGCATTGTTTGTACAAAGTAGATAATTAATATTCGTATATTGATTGGTTATGCCTGACTTTGAACCAATAGGACGACCAAAATCATCATAGAAAAAGGTATTTTTCACACCGTTAACGGCTTCCGTTTTCTTCTGCGCATATAAGGAGTTGTAGGTAAAATATTTACTGTGACCTTCGCTATTACTTACTTTTGAGGGGAACCTAGCATCGATACCATGGTATGAGTACGTTGTCACTTTATCAGTAGCCTGTTGATATGTACCATTTTCAGGATTGTAGTTTTTAGCTGAAATAGTGTTGGTTTTGATATGCCCGTGCGCGTTAAACGTTTTAGATTTTAATAATGCCAAATCAGTGCCAGGTGACGTTTCTTCATCAACTAAAATACCATTACTGTTATAGCCAAAAGCTGACTTTTTAACAACATCACTTACACCTGTTCTTGACTTGGTGACAATAGTACACGTTAATCGGCCATATTTTTCGTAATCAGCGAAAGACCCTTGGCTCACGTTACTAGCACAATATGTTCCGGCATCATTGGCTTGGTAATAATTCTCAGTTGTGGTAGTAAAAAATTCAGCACTTAAGTTGTCGTTAATGCTAAAAACTGAACGGGTTACATTGCCATAATGATCATAATCGAAGTCATTTGTGGTTGTTTGTAGCGCTACTGAGCTTAAATTACCATCTAATACATTCCATGCGGTATTCAGCGTATAACTGGTGTCAATTGAGCGACTTATGTAGGCCAAATGAGGATCAACAAGAGAGCCTGAGTTACTTGCAGGGGTTGATTTTTTATGAGTAAATACATGGTTTATTGCTGTTTTTAATAACGTAGTAGAAGTACCATCACTGGCTTTAGTTGTTGTATTTAGTGGCATACCAATATATCGCCAATCGTCTAGTTCACCCACATCAATAACATCGCCTGATACATTATCGTTATCAAATCCCTGATTGTAGTAAGTGGTAGTAATAAAAGACAAGCCATCATCATTATTTTCGTCAATGGTGGACATGCTCGAATAACCTAACATACCATGACCTTGAGTATGAGCTCGTAACCCTGCATATCGATATTTAACCGAAAGAATACCGTCTAAACCATCATCACTGTCAACTTGTGAAACCAATTGTCCATTTGGTGTTATATTCAGTACCGGAAAGCTAACTTCTTGACCGCGAGAGTATACCTCTTCATTTTTGCCTGACTTATAATGAATTTTTGTGCTAAGCCCATGACCAGAGATATAATCAGTTATCACATCAGGCGCTGTCCCCGTTGTGAAATCTCGTTGAAAAACAAACCAGTTTTTATTTTTATTTAATAAAAACTCTAGTTGTCCATCACCATTTAAATCTGCAAGTTGCGGGTTATTATTTTCTGTATCCTCGGTATAGTCGCTCGAAGATAAAATGGTATCGCCAGAAGTAACTGTTCTATACGCGGTTAAGTATTTAGATTTCCACCCTGAGCTGAAATAAGCAATATCGGCTTGATTATCTAAATCATAGTCTAGAACTTTTACTTTATTGGGGTCACTTTGGGTTATTCCTGTCGATATGGAGGGCAAAAAGGACTTTCCGTTACTTAACTTGATATACCACTTGTTGTTTGTTCCCGCATAAAGCAAATCACTTAAGCCGTCACCATTAAAATCGGCAAATTTCATATGGCTAAGGCTGTTTTTGCTACTGAATAAAGTTTGACTAAATTCTAATTTACGGCCGTTAGACAGGTAAACTTTCCAATTGCCATCTGTTTGGTAATCTGTACAGTCCCTAGGGTCATTCGTAATCACACATGCTTTTGAAGACCTATAAAGTACTAAATCACTACGCCCATCACCGTTTATATCAAATCCACTTTGCGCCTGGGAGAAATTAAAATCGGGATGTGAAATTAATCCATATGCAGAATTAAAATCGCCAGGAACATTTAGCTTTCCATTTAATTTAACATTATATTTTCCGTGACTTGAATACACAACATCTTGAAGAGC
>JASMAS010000029.1 GCA_030754235.1 Litorilituus sp. | reverse complement strand
GGTGTCAGTGAAGATGCCTCAAGCTTATTGAGTAATGGTGTCGTTCAATTCGATATGAAGGTTGTTAATGCACCTAATGATGCTAGTGCTGCATGGATGTTCAAAATTGAGTCTGACAATGGTGATACAGCTGTTGAGTTAGCCTTAACCGCTAGTCAAGAAGGTGCTTCTCCAGTGGTTGGACAATGGCAAACTTATACATTTTCTTTACAAGAGCTATTTGATGCTGGTTTAGACATTAGCGCGATAGATGTTTTGATGGTTTTCCCTGCTTGGGGAGCGGGTGATGGTGCGGTTTATCGTCTTGATAATATCAAGGTAACAGCACCGTAACACGTAATAAAAAAATGTGCGGCTGCCAGCAGCCGTCATTCAAAACTAATTTTAACTAAGTAGGGTTAATATGAAACATTTAAAATTTTCAAAAAAACATTTAGCTGTATGTATATCAGCAATTATTACCTCAGGCTTTAGTCAGCAAGTGCTTGCTGAAGCAGCCGCAGAAAAAGAAGCTGAGGTTGAAATCATTGAAGTAAGAGGTATTCGCGGTAGTTTAGTACGCTCAATGAATATTAAACGAAATATGTCTGGCGTTGTCGATGCCATTTCATCCGAAGAAATGGGGAAGTTTCCAGACACCAACTTAGCCGAATCTTTACAGCGTATTACAGGGGTCTCGGTTAGCCGTAGTAATGGTGAAGGTAGCCAAATTACCGTGCGTGGTTTTGGCCCTGAATTTAACTTGATAACATTAAATGGTCGACAAATGCCGGGAACGGGTAATACTCGCTCATATAGTTTAGAAAACTTATCTTCTGACGGCGTGAGTGCGCTTGAAATTTATAAAACAGCCCGAGCAGAAAATCCGAGTGGTGGTTTAGGTGCAACAGTAAATATTGTCACTGCGAAGCCATTTTCTAGTCCGGGTGAAAAAATGTCTCTCTCTGCAAAAGGCATTTATGATTCTTCAAATAAAGCAGGCGATGATGTTACCCCTGAATTATCAGGCTTATACAGCAACACCTTCGCAGATGATACCTTTGGCGTTGCATTTTCGTTCTCTCACCAACAGCGTGATTTCCAGCAACAAGGCGCTAATATTCAAGGTTGGCAGTATCAGCCCGATGATAAACTTCCATCATTAGACGCTGATAAAGTTATTGATAATCGTGATGCTAATGCTGCTGCTGGTGCTTTCTTCCCTCGTGATATGAATTACGGTATTGCTGATGTTGAACGCGAACGAACTAATGCCAATGTGACATTTCAGTATGCACCTAGCGATGATATTATTATGACGTTAGATTATACCATGGGTGGAGCAACCACAGGCACTAACTCTGTTGGTTGGGGTCAATGGCATGATTACGGTGGGAATATTAACGCCTATGAGTTAGATGAAAATGGTACAGTAATGTATGCTGATTTATCGGGTAATGACGGCTCTTATACTGTCAGTCGTAATACCACTGAAGTAAATGAAAAATCATTAGGTTTTAATATAGAATGGCAAGCAACAGATGACTTGTTTTTATCCGTGGATTATCACGATTCAGAAAGTCAAATTGACAATGGTAAAGATAAAGGCATGAATGCTGCTGGTTCACTTGTGTTTGGTTCTGATCAGTTAGTCACTAAACATTATGACTATAGAACCGGTGATATTCCTCAAGGTACTATCTTTTGGAAAAATGGTACTACTACACTGACACCAGGAGAAATGGATTCCCATTTTAGCCAGTTTATTCATAGCCCTGGTAAATCAGAAATTAATCAATTACAAATTGATGGTACTTGGGAAAGTCCTTATGATTCACCATTAATGACAGTTAAAGCTGGTGTTGCTCGTACAGAACAAACAATGGGTGGTTCAAATGCTTGGAGTGGCTTAATTGGTGGATTCTTATTCAATCCAAATTATTCAGCGGCATTCCCTGACAGTATGTTTGATTACAATACTACAGATGGCTTTTTGGATGAGTTTTCAAGTGGTGATAACCCTATGGCTGCAGGTTATTACTATAGTTTTGACTTTGATGAAGCCGTAGCTCGTTCGCTTGCCTTTTTAAATAGCGACGTGTTGGGTGATGATTATTTTGATATCACAGCTTATCGTCAGCATTTAGATCAAGGCGCATACTCTCAAGCGTCAGTAGATGAAGATACCACAAGTATCTATGCTACTTCGTTATGGGAATTTGAAGTTGCCGATCTCCCTGTACAAGTTAATCTTGGTTTTAGGTATGAAGAAACAGATGTAACCAGCAATGTACTACAACCGATTCCAACTGAAGTGTGGTGGAAAGGTGGTAGTGAGTGGCACACGCAATATGTAGCAGGTGAAAATACAGTATTGTCACTTGAAGGTAAACATGATGTGTTTTTGCCTATGATCGATATTAAAGTGGATATTACTGATGATCTGATTGCTCGTGCATCTTGGGGTAAAACAATTGCTCGTGCACCATTAGGCAACTTAGCAGGTGGTAGAGCATTAGGTGCAAGTACGCGAGTTGAAAATCGCGTTGGTGGTGAGGGTAACACCAATTTACTACCGTATGAGTCAACTAACCTAGATCTTTCTTTAGAATATTACTATGCAGAAGGCAGTTATGCTGCAGTGGGTTACTTTAGAAAAGATGTTAAAAATTTCATTAGTAGCCAAACGATTACCACACCAATTGAGGATATGCGAGATATCTACCAAGGACCACGTTGGAATCAAGCGGTAGCAGATTTAGGCGGCAATCCAACTAATGATGAAATTTTTGCACAAATGCAAGTCAATGGGGCTACTTTAAACGCACAAGGCTATATTGAGCCTGCAGCTGATGATCCATTGATGCAATGGGATATAACTCGCCCATTTAACGCACAAGATGACAAAATGGTTGATGGCTTTGAACTTGCTGTCCAACACCTTTTTGGTGAAACTGGTTTTGGTATTGGTGCAAATGCCACCTTTGTTGATGGTGATGTTGAGTTTGATGTTGAAGATATAACCAAAGTAGACAGTGTTGCAGACTTAGAACCACAAACACCGTTAACAGGGTTAAGTGACTCGGCTAACTTGCAAGTATTCTATGAAAAAGATGGCTTGTCAGTGAAAGTTACCTATGCATGGCGTGATTCTTACCTTATTGGTGTAGGTCAAGGTCAAGGCTCCTCTGATGCTCCACCTCAGTTTGCTAAAGAGTTTGGTCAAGTCGATATGAGTGTAAACTACGACATTGATGAAAACTTTACAGTATTCTTTGAAGGTTTGAACTTAAATAATGAAACTGAACAAGCTTATGGCCGTTATGAAGAGAAATTCCTTTTTGCTCGTCAATATGGTTCAAGATACACCTTAGGTGTTCGTTATAGCTTTAAATAACCTAGTTTATTAGCCTTAAAATCAAAAGGCGCTTCCTGTTAGGAAGCGCTTTTTTATGCCTAAATTCCTTGCTACCTCTACTGAGTCCTTGTGATATTTTTCACTTGAACTTGAACTTGACCTCACCAATGAAGCGTTTTGTGACCCCTTCAACTATTCCCTTCGCGTTCAGAACAAGCGGGTTGTCTCAGTGTAAAAAGGCTTTAATAATCATCAGAAGGCTAAAATACAGGCAAAAAAAAGGAAGGTCTATATCAAGACCTTCCATCGATTATGAAACTCTATTGAATTTAGTGAAAAGTGTTAATCAAGCACGGTTTCAGCATTATTCTCAGGACTAGTATCATCGTCATCTACAACCATTTTTCCACGTCGTTGTTCAAGTTTCTCACGTACCTCAAGCGCCATTTGTTCTGTAATCGGGTAAGTAGCAACCAATATAATCGCCATCACTGAACACAGTACAGGTACAAGTACATCGACTAAACGCATATAGAATAAGGTCTCGGCTGACTGGGCTCCTTCTAGTGCCACATCAAAGCCTGTCGCATTAAGCAATAAGCCACCCGCAGCGAGGGCAAGTGCTAAGCCCAGTTTAACTACCCACCAATAGATTGAGCCAAACATGCCTTCACGTCGCTCCCCTGTTTCAAGTTCATCTAGGTCACAAACATCGGCAACCATCGAACCCATCAAGGTGAATAATCCGCCTAAACCAAAGGCAAAAAACATCGGAGGAACAAGCACTAACAGTGGATTTTCTGGCGTAAAACAAACCCATTTCAAGGCATAGCCGAAAATAGAGATAGCGATAGTAATAAAGAAGGCTTTGCGCTTGCCAAACATTGACGATAGCTTAGTAACGATAAAAATAGCAACGGATGTGGCAACAAATGAGACTGTACCAGCCCAACCAACATATTCAGCCCCTAACGCTTGATCGCCCCCAAAGACATAATAAATAATGACATAGCTTTGAAACGCAGAAACCATCATAAAACCATTAAAAACTAAGAAGGTTGCTCCGCATAAACTCAGAAAAGGTTTAAATTTAATGGTAATTAAAAAGCCTTTGAAAAAATCTAACATTGACGCAGCTATGCTGGTTTTTTTTGAGGACTTTGTTTTGCTTATAGAGTCTTGTTGTGACGAAGGCACTGGCATATGACGCTCAACCAGGAAAAGCGCCGGTAAAATACCGATACAAACGGTAAATATAGCGATGATAATTGCCAACCACCCTGCGCCTTCTATCATATCGTTGAAAAGCGTTTCATTTTGCATGAAGAGTAAAAACCAAGGTGCAACTAACCAAGCAAATTGCCCCATAAAATTTTGAACGGCCATGATGCGAGTTCGTTCATGGTAATCCGGTGTTAGCTCATAGCCCAAAGCAACCCAAGGCGTTGCAAACATGGTATAGGCCAAATAAAAGAACATAGAACCCATTAAAAAGAACCAAAAGTAAAAATCTTCACTCTGATCTCTAGGTAGTTGCCACAATAAAGCAAAAGAAATAGCCGCAAGAATGGCGCCAAGGAATATATACGGGCGACGTCTACCCCACTTAGATTTAGTATGATCAGAAATATAGCCCATTAGCGGGTCGGTAAAAGCATCGATTAGGCGAGGTAAAGAACCTAACAGCCCAACTAAGGCAGGATTCATGCCTAAACCCAAATTTAGCACGATAGTCATAGTGCCAATTGCTGCACCTAATAAATTATTAACAAATGCCCCTAAGCCATAAATGAACTTTTGAATAAAAGAAATTTTATCACTATTACTGGTCTCTATATGTTGGTCCATCTTTATTCCGTTATTAACTTAATGAATGCTATTACATTGACTATTTTTATGCTTAATTGCGTCAGTAACATTTAGTTTGGTCAATAAAAGACACTATATGGATATACAAATAACTCAATACAAAAGCGGTGAGATAGACTGATAAAAACGATGAAGTGGTCAAAACCCTTCTAAAAGAAAAGCTCGACTCCATGCTAGTCATTATTCGTTTGCACATCCCCCTTAAACCTGAGTAAATTTAGCTAGGAAATCCGACCTTTTATTCGCCTTATAAGGTACATATTACTCCTCAAAATCTAGAGTCTTTAATCCCATAAAAAACGATATAAAGATAACAAAATAAAGGTAAATGAATGCAAGTTGAATACCTAAGCTGTCGGTAAGTATTCCTGGTAATAATGGTACAATCGCATCACCAACAAGAGAGGTTTTACAAGAAGATGGGGCTAGTTTAAGGTAAAGTGCCTATTTTTAATCCACTCATGCATGAACAGCATTTACACTTCAAAGGCGGGTGATGAAAGCTAAGAAAGCTCTTGAATTTGGTTGGTTAAATAAACAATTCTACTTGCCATACCTTCAATAATGGCGTCTTTACACTTATCTCGAAATTTAGCAGGTAAATCACGCAAAGCATCTTGGTCTATACATAAAATAATTGAATCTTCGACCGCTTTTGCCGAGGCACTTTTTCTACATTTATTAATAAAGCTACTTTCGCCAATAAACTCACCTACTGACACATAGCCTACTATTTTATCACTTTCTTTTTTAGTAATGGCAATTTTTCCAGATAAAACGATATAAAAATTGCGATTAAGATCCTCTTCATTTTGTACAAATTGATCTTTATGGCACTTGTAACAAATTGCCGTATCAAGTAAGTGTTCTCGCTCAGCTATCGTTAGCGATTTAAAAAAATTGATTCTGGCGACAATAGCCAATAGTTTTAGCCTCGAAATAGTTTTTAATGGAAACATTGAATATAAACCTCGCGTATTAACTTTGTAATAAAGATTTAACAGCCTGAAGATCCACAGTTTTCTCATCAACTTTCAAGTAAGCAATGGCAACATTTTTTTCTAATAAGTTATCTCCACCCTCATCATTAACTAAGGTTGCTTCAATAACTCCTGGCATATTAATTAATACCTCAACCACTTCATCGGCTTTTTCTTCGCAATCTATCGTCGTGGTAAAACTGAAACTCTTTGACTTTTTCAGTTTTTGCATACTAAAGGTTAAGTATAGCCACATAAGGCAGATTAACGCCATCGCTAAAAAGATAGCTTGCTCACCATACTTGCTAGCAATAGCTCCACCTAAAAGACCACCAACAAAAGCGCCTAAAAATTGACTACTAGAATAGATGCCCATAACAGTCCCTTTTACACCTGCAGGAGCAATACGCGATAAAATAGACGGCATGGTTGCTTCTAAATAATTAAAAGCAGTAAAAAACAATACAATAGTAAATACCAAACTTCCAAAAGAGCTTGGTAAAATCCAGAGTAAAAACAATGCGCCTGTTAACAAAGCAACCGCGGCGCTAAACATGGGTTTTTCTTTTTGCTTTTTTATGGCAACAATCATAAAAGGTACCATTAAAAAGAAAGAACCTAACAGAGTAGGTAAGTATATTTGCCAATGGTTTTCAAGGCGTAAACCACTCGCTACAAATTGCTTAGGTAAAGTAACAAAACAAGCTGTTAATGCCATATGTAAAATAAACACACCCCAGTTTAACCGTGCCAACTGAGAGTGTCGAATCAGCTTACTTATTTGCTCAGGTAGCGCAACATTGTCGCCGCGCGGTGCTTTGTTTACCGAATAAGGCACCATAAACTGGATCATTAACATCGCCACAATGGTTAACAAAGCCGTAAACCAAAAAAGCCCACTTAAGCCAAAGGCATCAGCCACAATAGGCCCTAAAATCATGGCAAAAGTAAATGACAAACCGATAAACATGCCAATGGTCGCCATCACTTTGGGACGTTGCTCTTCACGCGTGATATCTGCCGCAAGAGCTAAAATTGCGCTGGCTATAGCGCCCATCCCCTGTAGTGAACGCCCTAAAACCACGCCGTAAATACTGGTAGAAAGCGCAGCAATCACACTACCGAGCAAAAAAATGGACAAGCCTGCTAATATCACAGGTTTTCGTCCAAATTTGTCAGATAACATGCCCATAGGAATTTGCAATAATGCTTGTGTTAAACCATAAGCACCAATAGCAATACCAAGCCAAAGCGGGCTATAACCTGTAAGTTGTTCACCATAAATAGCAAATACGGGCAAAATCATAAAAAGCCCTAACATACGCACACCAAAAACACTGGCAAGCGAAAATGCCGCTTTTTTTTCTATACGGTTTAAACCTGAAACACTCATGGAACTTTTCACTCAAGCTTTAAGGAAATAAATACCACACTAGTTTAGCATGCAATGAATAACAAAAAAATAAGTGTATAAATAACTCATTAGTATCAATTAAATACCGTTCGTCACATCACTAATACTGTGGCAATTAATCTATTAAAAATTGGCTTAATGCCCACGCAATTATTTTGGCCCTAGACTGCCTATTTACACCTATATCAAGTACATAAATTTATTGTTCACTTTCTGAGAGTTAAAAGCTATAAAGGCAAGGTATGGATTGAAGATAAAGGTTATTCTTTTGTCAAAATGAATAAAATAAAAGCACTGATAACACTGAATATCACGATGTATTATGACATAATACTCGGCTGTGATTTTGTAGCTTGGTAAAAAAGAAATGAAAAGTATTGAAGTAAGAGGGGCTCGTACCCATAACCTGAAAAACATCTCGTTAGAGATTCCCCGCGACAAACTCGTGGTGATCACTGGCTTATCTGGCTCAGGAAAATCTTCTCTCGCTTTTGATACTTTGTATGCTGAAGGCCAGCGTCGCTACGTAGAGTCGCTTTCAGCCTATGCTCGTCAGTTTTTATCTTTAATGGAAAAGCCGGATGTTGACCACATTGAAGGGTTATCGCCAGCCATATCAATCGAGCAAAAATCAACTTCTCATAATCCACGTTCAACCGTGGGCACTATCACAGAAATATACGATTATTTGCGCTTATTATATGCTCGTGTTGGTGAGCCCCGCTGCCCAACTCACAGCAGTCCGTTAGCCGCACAAACCATTTCGCAAATGGTTGATAAAGTATTAGAGCTTGAAGAGGGTAGCAAAGTGATGCTGCTTGCCCCTGTTTTACAGAACCGTAAGGGGGAGCACGTAAAGTTATTGGATAACCTAGCTGCACAGGGTTTTATTCGCGCTCGTATTGATGGTGATGTCTGCGATTTATCTGATCCACCAACCCTAGAGCTTCACAAAAAACACACAATAGAAGTGGTGGTTGATCGCTTAAAAGTGCGAGATGATGTTCAGCTGCGCTTAGCAGAATCTTTTGAAACTGCATTGGGTTTGACTGCTGGCACGGCCAAAGTTGCTTTTATGGACGAGCCAGATCGCGAGGAATTGCTTTTTTCTGCTAATTTTGCCTGCCCCCATTGCGGCTATAGTATGCAAGAGTTAGAGCCAAGACTTTTTTCATTCAATAACCCGGCAGGTGCTTGTAAAACTTGTGATGGTTTAGGTATTCAACAGTTTTTTGATGAAAAGCGTGTTATTGCCAATGATGAATTAAGTCTTGCAGGTGGTGCAGTGCGTGGTTGGGATAAACGCAATTTTTACTATTTTCAAATGCTACAAGCACTAGCAGAACATTATGGTTTTGAGGTAAACAAGCCTTTTAACAGCCTGAGTAAAGAAGCACAGCAAGTTATCCTTAAAGGCAGTGGAAAACAAGAAATAGAATTTAAATACATGAACGACAGAGGTGATGTAGTTATACGAAAACATCCCTTTGAAGGTATTTTAAATAACATGCAACGTCGCTATAAAGAAACTGAATCAAACGCGGTGCGTGAAGAGTTATCTAAGTACTTAAATAGCCAGCATTGCCCTGATTGTAATGGAAGCCGTTTACGTCTTGAAGCGCGCAATGTCTTTATCGACAATACTCCATTACCTACTATCGCAGAATTTGCCATTGCCGATGCCCTCGCCTTTTTTCAAGGATTAAACTTAACCGGACAACGCGGCCAAATAGCAGAAAAAATTCTCAAAGAAATTAATGACCGTTTAGGCTTTTTAGTCAATGTTGGCTTAAATTATTTAAATCTCTCACGTAGTGCCGACACACTTTCTGGTGGTGAAGCACAACGTATTCGCTTAGCCAGCCAAATTGGTGCTGGTTTAGTGGGTGTGATGTATGTACTTGATGAGCCATCTATCGGTTTACATCAACGTGACAATGAACGTTTACTCAGCACCCTGATTCATTTACGTGACTTGGGTAATACCGTCATTGTGGTTGAACATGACGAAGATGCTATTCGTGCCGCTGATTTTGTTATTGATATTGGCCCAGGTGCAGGCGTACATGGTGGTGAAATTATCGCCCAAGGTAAAGTAGATGATATCTTAGCATGTGAAGACTCACTTACCGGAAAATACCTCTGTGGCGTTGAAGAAATTGAAACCCCTAAAAAACGTCACCCTTTTAATAAGAAGAGCGTTGTTGAACTAATAGGGGCAAGTGGCAATAACTTAAAAGATGTTGACTTAGTAATTCCTAATGGCTTAATGACTTGTATTACCGGTGTTTCCGGCTCAGGCAAATCAACATTAATTAACGATACCTTGTATAAATTGGCTCATATTGAGCTTAATGGCGCAACCACCCAAGAGCCGGCTCCTTATCAGAGCATCAATGGCTTAGAGCACCTTGATAAAGTTATCGATATTGATCAAAGCCCCATCGGTCGCACGCCTCGTTCAAACCCAGCGACTTATACGGGAATATTTACAGCTATTCGTGATATTTTTGCCGCTACCCAAGAATCTCGATCGCGCGGGTATAAACCAGGTCGCTTTAGTTTTAATGTTAAAGGCGGTCGATGTGAAGCCTGTCAAGGCGATGGCGTGATCAAAGTAGAAATGCACTTTTTACCTGACGTCTATGTGCCATGTGATGTCTGTAAAAGTCATCGATATAACCGTGAAACCTTAGAAGTATTATACAAAGGTAAAAATATTCACCAAGTGTTAGATATGACTATCGAAGATGCTTTTGACTTTTTTAATGCCATCCCCGCAGTAAAACGTAAATTACAAACCTTAATGGATGTTGGCTTAAGTTATATCAAGCTTGGACAATCTGCGACTACCCTTTCAGGTGGTGAAGCGCAACGGGTAAAGCTGTCTAAAGAATTATCTAAACGTGATACAGGTAAAACCCTATATATCTTAGATGAGCCCACCACAGGTTTGCATTTTCACGATATCAAGCAATTACTGCATGTTATTCATCGTCTGCGCGATCATGGCAATACTATAGTGGTCATTGAGCACAACTTAGATGTGATAAAAACTGCCGACTGGATTATTGACCTAGGCCCAGAAGGTGGCTCCGGGGGTGGCGAGATATTAGTTACAGGCACGCCTGAGCAAGTGGCGCAGCATGACACATCGCATACAGCGCACTTTTTAAAACCGCTACTTGAAAAGAAATAAGGACAGCCTGTGAAAGTAGAAGACTCAAAAAGACTATCTTTTCGCTTAATGAGCCCAGAAGATAATCAATTACTTTGGGAGCTGGATCAAGACCCCGAAGTAATGCACTTTATTAATGGCGGCAAGCCAAGTAGCATGGAAGATATTAATCATATTCTTATTCCTCGTATGCAAGCCTATAGAGAGGAAACAAAAGGCTGGGGAATTTGGCAAGTATGTGACAAGAGTACTCAACACTACTTGGGTTGGATACTTGTTCGCCCCATGAACTTTTTCACTGATAAACCAAATTTTGTTGACTTAGAACTAGGCTGGCGATTTTTCAAAAAAACGTGGGGTAAAGGCTACGCAACCGAAGCTGCTCTTGCGATTAAAGAAGCCATAACGAATCAAAAAAATGTCGAATATGTATCGGCATTAGCCGTAGTAGACAACCTAGCTTCCATATCTGTGATGAAAAAAATGGGCATGAGTTTTGTTAAACAGTATACCCACAAAGACCCTATTGGTGATTTTGATGCCGTGCACTATCAAATGTCGATAAAATAGCTTACTCTGATTTCACTCAACTTGTATAAATCATTCTTCTATGACAAAAAGCGCCAAAGAGTATAATTTGCAAAACTATTTTATTTACCTGCTCGCCTTGAGTAGCGGTTTTTGTATTATGGGTGTTGAATTATTGGCAGGTAGAATTCTTGCTCCTTTTTTTGGCAGCTCAGTACATATTTGGGGCAGTATCATTACTGTCTTTATGTTAAGTTTGTCGTTAGGCTATTTACTGGGGGGCAAACTATCTACTCGCTCTGCATCATTACAGCACTTCGGCGTTATATTTATTGTTGCCGCCTTAATGTTATTACCCATTGCCAACATGAGCCCGTGGTTAATGGAAATAATATTTCTCGCTATTGAAGATGCCCGTTACGGCTCATTAGCCGCCTCTATGGCATTATTTTTTATCCCTACCATCTTTTTAGGCATGCTTTCTCCTTACGCTGTGCGCTTATTAGTCAAAAGCTCACATGAAAGTGGCCAAGTAGCAGGAAAGCTCTATTTTGTTTCCACCTTAGGCAGTGCCTTAGGCACGATTATGACTTCATTCTATTTAGTCTTATGGTTTAACATTAACCAAATTATTTACAGTTTCTGCTCTTTGCTTGCCTGTTTAGGTGTTTTTGCTGTGTTATTAAGCAAAAGTAAACTACGCAATAAAATAGCGGCTAGTCATGCATAAATCAGTAAGTAGTTATGCGCTATTAATAATGATATGTGCAATATCAGTATTCATGTCAACCACCGGATATGCCCAAGTTGTTCATAATGAAAAATCTCTCTATCGAAATATTTTAGTCGAAGACGAAGGTGATTTACGCTGTTTAAAGTTCAATGTCAGAAGCAGTAAAACTCAACAAAGCTGTTACTTTAAAAGCCAGCCTCAAACTTTAGTTTTTAACTACACTAAACTATTAATGTCTGGCTTATTGTTCAATCCTGAGCCTAAGCGCGTACTGATTGTTGGTCTAGGTGGCGGTACTATGTCCAATGCATTAACGCAATTATTTCCTAAGGCTAAAATAGATAATATAGAAATAGATGAAGCAGTAATTAAGGTTGCGCGCCGCTATTTTAGTTTTGTTGAAAACAACAACATAAGAACACTTAACCAAGATGGGCGAATTTTTATCAAAAGAGCTTTGCTAAAAAAACAATCCTACGACTGGATAATACTGGATGCTTTTAATGGCGATTATATTCCTGAGCATTTGTTGACTAAAGAATTCCTACAAGAAACCAAACAACTGCTCAGCGATAATGGCATTCTCACAGCTAATACGTTCTCATTAAGCCAACTCTATGCCCATGAGTCTGCTACTTATAAAGCAGTCTTTGGCGATTTTTATCAAGTGATGCATCAAAAAAATAGTAACCGCATTATTTTAGCCACAAAGCGTAACACCAACTTCAATCGCATCAATTCTACACAAATTAATCACCTTCAAAGCAAACTAAAACCCTACAATGTCGACATTAAGCAAGTTTTCTCAAAGATTACCTACACAAAAAACAATCAAGATTGGCCTGAAAATACCCGCATACTAACCGATCAGTTTTCACCCGCAAACTTATTGAATAGTCATTAATCACTCAAAACGAACATCATAGTAAACCGTCTTATTTTCATGCGCTAGGCTAAAGTCTAATAGCGAAAACATGTCGACATTCTATACTAATCTCATTATGTGGCTATAAAAGAGATGTCAAGATGGGCTTTATAGATAAACAGCAGCAAGCGTTTAAAAACAACAAAAACTACTGGAAAGAGCAAGCTGAAAGCGTTGCTTGGTTTACTCCTCCTCAAAGCATATTGTCGACAAACCAGTTAGGATGGACAGATTGGTTTACTGATGGCGAACTAAACACTAGCTATTTAGCCCTTGATTATCATATTGAACAAGGTCGTGGTGAGCAAATCGCGCTGATTTATGATTCTCCTATCACACAACAAAAACAACAATTTACCTACAATCAACTCACCAAACAAGTCGCTAAATTTGCGCACGTCATACAAAAACAAGGTGTTAGCCAAGGTGATCGCGTACTGATTTATATGCCGATGATCCCACAAGCCGCAATTGCTATGTTGGCTTGTGCTCGCATCGGGGCGATACATTCAGTTGTATTTGGTGGTTTTGCTGCCAACGAGCTGGCCGTGCGCATTGATGATGCCGAGCCAAAAGTTGTTATCAGCGCTAGCTGTGGTATAGAGATAGAAAAGGTTATCCCTTACAAACCATTACTAGATAAAGCCATTGAAAAAGCTGAGTATAAGCCATCGAGTTGCATTATTTATCAACGTGAGCAAATCACAGCATCTTTGATAGAGGGTCGTGACTATGATTGGCAAACATTGCATCAAAAAGCCAAACCTATTGCTCCTGTAGCAGTAAAAAGCACCGATCCTCTCTATATTCTTTATACCTCTGGCACAACAGGTAAGCCTAAAGGTGTGGTGCGTGATAATGGTGGTCACGCTGTTGCAATGCTGTATTCTATGAAGCATGTGTATGGCATGAAAGCCGGTGAGACTTTCTGGGCAGCCTCAGATGTAGGCTGGGTAGTTGGTCACTCTTATATTGTTTATGGCCCCCTGATGGCCGGTTGTAGTACTATACTCTATGAAGGAAAACCTATTAAAACACCTGATGCGGGCGCTTTTTGGCGCGTATGTGAAGAATATCAGGTTAAAGCACTATTCTCTGCTCCTACCGCTTTTAGGGCTATCGCAAAAGAAGATCCTAATGGGGCATTGCTGCAAAACTATGATTTATCAAACCTACAACGCCTATATCTAGCCGGTGAGCGTTTAGATCCTGCCACTTATTACTGGTTAAAAGAAAAAACTCAACTACCCGTTATTGACCACTGGTGGCAAACAGAAACAGGCTGGGCAATAGCCACAACACCTTTAGGTGAAGACAATAATATTGAAACAAAAGCAGGCTCAACGGGCTTCCCTGTTTCCGGCTTTAAAGTTGAAATATTAGATACCTATGGCAAAGCACTGCCCGCTAACAAGCAAGGAACAGTAGCCATTAAATTGCCTATGCCTCCGGGTTGTTTAATGACCGTATGGCAAGATAATGAACGCTTTACATCAAGCTATTTAAGTACCCACCCTGGTTATTATGTTACTGGTGATGGCGGTTATATTGATGATACTGGCTACCTCTATATTATGGGAAGAACTGATGATGTCATTAATGTTGCAGGACATCGCTTATCAACGGGTGAAATGGAAGAGGTACTTTCAGGCCACAACGCAGTAGCTGAGTGTGCTGTTATTGGTATTCAAGATAGCCTTAAAGGACAAGTGCCGCTTGGTTTGGTCGTGATTAAAAACGGTATTACCGATACGGTTCAAGAATTAACTGATGCATTGAAGAGCAAAGTTCGAAGTGAAATTGGCGCTATTGCCTCACTAAAAAAGCTAGTGATTGTCGAACGCTTACCTAAAACTCGCTCCGGTAAAATACTCCGCAAAACACTAAGGCAGATGATTGATGGGGAACAGTTAGAGGTTCCTTCAACCATTGAAGAGGTTAACGTGTTAGATGAGTTATCACTGAAATTGACTTCATAGTTTACTGAGTGTTGTGACAAAAATGAAAGAGCTCGCCCACTTAGGCGAGCTCTGATTTTATGAGGAAGAATTCAACTTCAACTCACCTTGTTAGCTTGAAAGCTCTTTATTCAAAACCTTTACTATACTGTCCATAGAGGTATCACCATAGCCAACATTTTGATAAATAAGCTTGCCGTTTTTTCCTACTATAAATAAATGAGGTATACCACCAACCCCAAACTTATTACCTAAGTTTCCTCGCTTATCGTGGGTTAACGTTAATGCTAAATTGGATAGTTTTTTCTTGATATGCCGGTATTGTTTTCGGCTTTCTTTATAATTGATAGCAACCACTTTGACCTTATCGACACCTATTTGTTGTTGAATTCCTTCCAAGAGCGGAAGTTCTTTAAGGCAAGGTGAGCACCATGATGCCCAAAAAGAAATAATAACAATTTTACCTTTATTATCCTCTAGCTTTACCGCCACACCTTCTTTGTCTTTACCAAGAAAATTAGGTGGAACATCCCCTATATCAAGCTTTTGCTTCGCATTAACGCTGGGTAAAAATAACATAAGGATAAATAAAAGTAATAATTTTTGCCTAGACAATTTGTTGACTCCATTAATGTGATTAGACTAACTATAATGACATAGAATAAGCCACACCGAAAAAAAGCCAACAGTCTTTTTCCATATAACGGTTTTATGTCTAAATTATCTGCAAATTCAAGGCTTTTTTTCCGGTGCTAGCGAGCAATACTTAATCTAAATACGAGTACATTAGTAAATGTCCTCTTCCCAAATCACATTACCGTTAAGGTTTTTGCCAACTAATTCATTATATTTATTTTCAATAAGATTACGCTTAATTTTCATTGTTGGCGTCACTAAATCATTCTCAACTGACCATGCTTCTTTGCAAATAACAATATGCTCTAACTTTTCATGGCTTTCTAATGTTGCGTTAACCTCTTGTAGTGTCTGCGCTAAATTATTTTCTACTCCACTCTCTTTTCGTTTGATGGTTTCATTTAATACGACAAGTGCTACGGGCTGTGTAAGCCCCGAACCTATCAAGCATACTTGACCAATATCGGTATTAGCACTGAGTGCACTTTCTATCGGCACTGGGGTAACATATTTACCTTTACTGGTTTTAAATTTATCTTTTATTCGCCCTGTAATCTTATAGACACCATCTTGAGTGATCTCTGCACAATCACCCGTTCTAAACCAACCATCAATAAATGACTCGTCAGTTGCCTCTGAATTCAAGTAATAACCACTAAATACCGCGTCACCACGAATAAGAATTTCTCCTACTGGTGATATTTTCATCTCAACGCAGTCAACAGGATGACCAATAGTGCCTAAATTATTGTTAGAAAAAGGCATGTTTACACAAGATAAACCAGCTGTTTCTGTCATTCCCCAACCTTCACTAATTGGCATGCCAATTTTTGCATACCAATCAAGCAAAGAGCTCGGAATAGGGGCAGTACCAGAACCAAATGCTCTTGCACATTGCACTCCTAAACTGGTACGAATTTTTTTAGCAATTACGTTGCCAATGAGGGGGATCGGTAAGAGAAAATTTAATTTTTTTTGCGATAGTTTAGATAAAATATTAGTTTGAAATATTGTCCATAATCGAGGTACAGAGATAAAAAGGCTTGGTTTGGCATATTGTAAATTTTCAACAAACGTATCCAAAGATTCAACAAAGAACATTGCTTCGCCACTATAAAGTGCAATGGCTTCACCACTGCGCTCAACAATATGCGCTAAAGGTAAATAAGAAAGTATGCGATCATCACCAGAGATTTTAAATTTTTCTACGGTGCATTTAGCTGCCGCTGCCCAATTTTTATGGGTTAAGACCACCCCTTTTGGCACTCCTGTTGAGCCTGAGGTGTAAACAATGGTCGCGATATCATCCAAACCTGCTTGGTGAATATCAGTTAAAGGTGAATATTCACTAAGCCAAGACTCAAATGTTGTTTGTGCTGAAAGGGTAGGATAAGGAAATGCAATGCTAAGCAATGTTTCATCAATTGCCGCTTCAGCTTCGGTTAATTCATCTAACTTACCCACGAAAATAGCTTTTAAATTGGCATGTTTAATCACGTAGCTAATGGTTCTTCGATTCGCTGTAGGGTAAATAGGTACGGAGATCATACCCGCCATCATGATGGCTAAATCGGCAATAACCCACTGAGCACAATTTTTTGAGAGAATACCTATATGACTGCCTTGTTGATATCCTTGTGCTTTAAGCGCCGCGGCAATGCAACGTGCTTGCGAGTTTACTTCTTGCCAAGTAAACTCTTGCCACCTTTTATTAACCGGTTGATGTAAAAAGATTTTATTAGGATGGTTGGCTGTATGAGTTAACAAATTTTGTAGCGGAGTTGAGTATTGCATGGGTCACTATCTTGTTATTATTAGTACTCCTGAGTATAACGGTTAATTTAAAATTAACCTTAAAAATAACCACTTATTACACGTATATAATAAGTGGGGATTGCTGAGTTAACAGTCCTTATTTCACAGTTGTCGTTATAAAGTCTGTCTTTTTGTTAAATGTATTGCTTAATAAATTTATCAATCGCTTTAAGCGCTTTCATGCGGTTTTTAGCCTTACTTAAATCATGATCACCTTGCTCTAACTCAATAAAGGTGACATTTTTTTGAGCATCTTCTAACTCATCAAGCATATCTTCTGACTGCTTCAATGGCACAACTTGATCATATTCACCATGAATCAACAGCACAGGAGATGTTACGTTTTTAGCATGGTTTATCGGCGAAATTTGCGCTAAATGATCTTCGTTGACATCCCCTTTGGCAATCACATCTTGCCAGTAAGAGAGTACCCAGTGATCTTTACCGTAATCGCGTTTTTCGGTATATAACATTTGTTTAATATCATAGACACCATTGATCGCCACTGCGCACTTATATAAATCGGGCGTAAAAGTTGCTCCCGCTAAGGCGGCATAACCGCCATAACTGGCGCCAACAATACAAACTTTATTTTTATCTATCATGCCTTGATCGGCGAGATGGTTGACTGCATCGGTCAGGTCATGTTGCATTTTACGTCCCCACTCTCCCCGCCCACTTAGCAAATGTTTTGAGCCAAAACCCTTAGAGCCTCTAAATTGTGGTTGAATAACCAAATACCCTTGGCTGGCAAAGTATTGAGTCATCCAATCAAAACCAAGCTTGTCATAGGACTCTGGGCCTCCATGAGGTAACATGATAGCTGGAAGATTTTTAGGCTCTTGGCCTAAAGGTGTAGTGATCAGAGTAGGAATAGTCAGACCGTCTCTGGCTTTAAAACTATACTCTTTAACAGGATGAACCGCTTGGCCTGGAATGTCAGGGCGCGTTGAAGCTAACATTCTTAAAGTGCCTTGTTGATATAGTATATAATCACCCGAGCTTTGTTCACCGTCTAAATAAAACACCATACTATTCCAGTCTGGCGTGTAATTCATTACTGTAAAGGTGTTATTTGGTAAGACTTTTTTTAAACCGCGCATTCGCGCATTCAGCTTTTCATTAAAAAACTCATAGGTTGGCACAAAGCCAGAATATTGCACACCATGTACAACGCGATTAACATCTGTAAGCACATGCTCAACATCTTTATGTTCATGAGAAAATAGTGGCGGTGAAATTTTACCGTCCGCCAGCGACATAGTGTAATACGCCCAGCGTCCATGAGCTTTATCTTGACTAAGCATCACCAAGCTTTTTTTATCCGGCGTTATACCATTAAACCCTTTGGTACGATAGGGCGTTTCTTCTCGAAAAATTTCTTGCCAATCACCATCAATTAGCGCATCAACACGGTGTATATTATATTTTTCATTATAGCGTTCACGGGCCAACACTTTACCGTCTTCATCTAGAAAGAAATCTATGGTATCTGAGGTACCACTTCTATATAGCTTGGGCTTTCTTTTCTTGGTTAAATTAACTTTATATAAATTGTATTTGTTAGTACTTTTATAAGCAGGCATATAGGCATATTTTTTATCCGCAGAAAGACCAACGACTCTACCTAATTGTGATTGACCTGAATAAATACCGTATCCTGGCGTCAATAGTTGATGCATTTTTTTGGATGAAATATTGTATACGAAAGCGGTACTAATCTCATGCCGCCCCCGATAGCCCCATAAACGTTTATTTTGTGAAACAACAAAGATCAAACGTTCATTATCAATAAAATAAGAGTAATCTGGCTTGACCATTGAGGTATCAATGGCAGCAATAAGAGCATTTGCCTTTATATCTATCACCAACATATAATCTTTACCTTCAGCAACATCCCGATAGGCCATGCGATCGGCATTAGGCGAGATAACCACCATGCTTTTATTAGGTAATTTGCCATAGGCTTCTACGGGTATTGGTTGAGCATAAGCAAGGCTGTGTGATTGACTCACCATGAAGATGATAAGAAGAATGTAGTTACGCATTTAATAGTCCTTTATTTTTTTTTATTAATAGACAGTGTTTTTCTATCGTGTTTTTTCTTTACTGTTGTTATCTGAAAAACATCTTTTTCTTGCTTTGCCTTTTTGTGGCTAACGGTATTTTCTTTGGCTACTTTACTTGATCCTACCACGGCTTGGTTGATTTCTGCCATTTCAATTTTGGTTAAGTCTCGCCACTGACCCGGCTTTAACGCGCCAAGTTCAACATTCATAATGCGTGAACGTTTGAGTTTTTTTACGTCATATCCCAAAAACTCACACATGCGACGAATTTGCCTGTTTAAACCTTGGGTGAGAATAATGGTAAAAACAAAACGACTTTTCACCATTACCGTACAAGGCTTGGTAATGGTACCTAAAATAGGGACGCCGCGCGACATGCGCTCAATAAAACGCTCACTAATAGGTTTATCAACCGTCACTATGTACTCTTTATCATGCGCATTTTCAGCGCGCAAAATTTTATTAACAATGTCACCATCACTGGTCAGAAATATTAAGCCTTCCGAGGGTTTATCTAATCGTCCAATAGGGAAAATACGCGCTTTATGACCAATAGCATCAATAATATTGCCACTGACATGCTTTTCTGTTGTACAGGTGATGCCAATCGGCTTGTTGTACGCAATATAGACTCTGTCAGCACCATCTTGGCGAATTTTAGCGATCATTTTGCCGTCTACCTTAACCACATCGTCTGATAGCACCTTGGTACCTAACTCTGGAACTTTACCGTTAATAGTGACGCGGTTTTCTTCAATTAATTTGTCAGCGCCACGACGCGAACAAAAACCCGAGTCACTGATAAATTTATTGAGTCGTTTGGCATTAATAGGAGTATCAGACATAAAATATAGATAAGTGCATTTTAGATAAATACCATTATACTCAAATCTAAAATAAATGTACCCAATAGGTCAATTAACTATGCTTATTTTCGCTCATCGTGGTGCTAGCGGCATTGAACCAGAAAACACTCTAAGTGCAATTAACGCTGCACTAAAAGCTGAAGTTGACGGTATTGAAATTGATATTCATGAAGTAGACGAAAAGCTATTTGTTATTCACGATAGATGGCTGCACAGAACCACATCTGGTGAAGGACAAATATATCATTACAACTATCAACATATCCGTAGTTTAGACGCAGGTAACGGTGAAACCGTTCCAACATTAGATGAAGTGCTCAATTTAATTAACGGTCGATGCACTATTAATATTGAGTTAAAGGGTATTAGAAATATTGAACTACTGTTTAATGATATTGACACGGCGATTAATCATACTGATCTACATGCTGATCAAATTTTAATTTCATCGTTCAACCACCATCTATTGAATGAGATTTATCAATACAGACCTGAGTTAGCCATTGGCGCTCTCACCGCCTGCTACCCGCTTGATTATGCAAGGTTTGCCCAGCAAGTAAATGCTTACTCTGTACATTTACATGTCGACTTTATCAGCCGGGATTTTGTCAAAGATGCTCACCAACGAGGATTACAAGTCTATGTTTACACCGTAGATGAGTTAGAAGATATTGAAACCATGAAAGCACTAGGGGTTGATGGTATTTTTTCCAATTTTCCAACTAAAGCCAAAAGCCATCTTGCTCACTTATCTATTAATTCAAATTATTAATCAAACTCACGAGCAAACTTAGTATTAATATGACCTCGATATTATTTAGAAATAACTAGTTTCCCTTTTTTAATTAATGCACTCAATGGGTTAACACCAAATTGATAACATAGTTCGGCTGGTTGCGTAATATTCCACACCGCAATATCTGCATCTAACCCGATGGCCAGTTGGCCTTTTTGCTTAGATATACCTAATGCCTTTGCGGCTTGAGAGGTTACGCCAGCTAAAGCTTCACTTGGTGTTAACCTAAATATAGTACAAGCCATATTCAGCATTAATAACAGCGAGCAAATGGGTGAAGAGCCAGGGTTGGCATCGGTAGCAATAGCCATAGCTACCTTATGCTTACGCAATAATTCAATCGGTGGCAATTGTGTTTCCCGTAAGAAATAAAAAGCACCGGGCAATAATACTGCGGTCATATTGGCCGCACTCATCGCTTTTACGCCAGCTTCCGATAAAAACTCAACATGATCACTTGATAGTGCTTTATATTTAGCGGCTAACTCACTGCCACCTAAATCAGACAATTGTTCCGCGTGGGCTTTAATCGCGAAACCATGTTGCTTCGCTGCAATAAAAACCTTTTCAGTTTGCGTTAAATCAAAGCCAATATTCTCACAAAAAACATCCACAGTATCGGCTAATTTTTGCTTGGCAATAGTGGGGATCATTTCATCACAAACAAGCTTAATATATGCATTAGCATCATCTTTGTATTCAACAGGAAGCGCATGAGCGCCTAGAAAAGTGCGTTTAACCGTAACAGGTAACTGCTTGGCCAACTCTCCGGCCACTTCCAGCATTTTTATTTCATTTTCAATATCTAATCCATAGCCTGATTTGATCTCCACAGTCGTCACTCCTTGTTGGTGAAGTGCCGTTAGTCTTGGCAACGCACTGGCAAGTAACTCCGCTTTACTAGCCAACCTAGTCGCTTTAACTGTAGAAACAATACCACCGCCTGCTTCAGCAATTTCTTGATAGCTTTTACCTTGTAACCGCATTTCAAACTCATTTGCGCGATTTCCGCCATAAACAAGATGAGTGTGACAATCGATAAGACCTGGGGTTAACCATTTTCCTTGACCATCAATCACCTCAACCTTACTGCTATCATACTCAGGTAATTCACTTTGTTTCCCAAACCAAGCAATTTTCCCTTCACTAATAGCCAGTGCGGCATCGCGAATCTCACCATAATTTTCACCACCATTGGTCATGGTTGCTAAATGAATATTCAGCCAAAGTGTTTGCCATTGTTGAGTATTTGCTTGCATTGTATTTTCCACAGATACCATAATGCTAGGTCCTAACAGACTTAGTCATAATTGAATCGATAAGTTATGTTTAAGGCATAACTTTAGCTGACAAAGCAATATTTGGCAATAGTTGTATATACAACTATTGCATTGAGTCACGAATTATGAGATTGTATATACAACTATACTTCTTAAACTCTTTATGGCTATACGATGAGCGTGACCACGGTTAACATTAATGAAAAAACTGCCAAATACACTGTTATTAAACAACATATTTGCCATAAAATTGAATCAGGTCAATGGCCACAACATTATAAAGTTCCTTCTGAGAACGAATTAACACAACAGTTTGATGTTAGTCGGATGACAGCCCGTCGCGCCCTTCAGGAGTTAACCGAACAAGGTATTTTAGTGCGTGCCCAAGGCTCTGGTACTTTTGTCGCTACTTTTAAGTCACAGTCTTCGTTATTAGAAATACGTAATATCAGTGATGAAATTCATGAGCGAGGCCATAAACATCACGCCAAACAATTAATGCTTAAGTCAATTACCGTGTCTGAAGAAGTGGCTATTTTATTAAATTTAAAAGCAAATGAGCAAGTTTTCTTTTCCCAAGTGTTGCATTTTGAAAATGATCAACCTATTCAATTAGAACAGCGCTATGTTAACGCAGCCTTAGTGCCTGAATATTTACTGCAAGACTTTACTGATATCACTCCCCATGAGTATTTATCAGATGTGGCACCATTGACCGAGGCAACCCACGAGATAGAAGCCGTACTAGCAAATGATGATGCGTGTCAATTTTTAACCATCAGTAATACCGAACCATGTTTACAAGTAAAACGTCGTACATGGTCAACAAAAGGTATCGTTAGCTTAGCCATATTAACCGCTGCGGGCAGCAAATACCGCTTAGGAAACCATTTAGTTTTTTAATCATACAATTAATAAAAAAGCTAGCACACACTAGCAACTATAGTTATTTAACACTTAAATTCGAACAAGGCAGTAAAACATATTGCTTATTAGATTTAATGAGGAAACCCCATGACAGTCGATACAACAAATAGATCAGTAAATAAAGAGCCACGCCTTGATACTTCAAGGGTGATCCGTGCCGATCGTGGCAGTAAAATCACAGCAAAAAGTTGGCTAACAGAAGCTGCTAAGCGCATGCTAATGAATAACCTAGATCCAGAAGTAGCCGAGCACCCACAATCATTAGTTGTCTATGGTGGTATTGGCCGAGCTGCTCGTGATTGGCAGTGTTACGATAAAATTATTGAGGTTTTAGATCGCCTCGAAAATGATGAAACCTTGATGGTACAATCAGGAAAACCTGTTGGGGTTTTTAAAACCCATAGCGATGCTCCACGTGTACTTATTGCTAACTCAAACCTAGTACCTAATTGGGGTAACTGGGAACATTTTAATGAGTTAGATAAAAAAGGTTTAATGATGTATGGCCAAATGACGGCGGGTTCATGGATCTACATTGGCTCTCAAGGCATAGTACAAGGTACCTATGAAACCTTTGTTGCCATGGCAAAACAACACTTTGGCAGTAAAGCACAAGGTAAATGGGTATTAACGGGCGGCTTAGGTGGCATGGGTGGCGCCCAACCGTTAGCAGCAACTATGGCAGGATTTTCAGCGCTTGTAGTTGAATGTGATGAATCACGTATCGATTTTAGACTACAAACCCGCTACGTTGATAAAAAAGCGACTGATCTTGATGAAGCGCTAGCAATTATTAATGAGGCCACAGCCAAAGGTGAAGCCGTTTCGGTTGGTTTACTAGGTAATGCTGCCGATGTATTTCCTGAATTAGTTAAACGTGGTATTACCCCAGATGTAGTGACTGATCAAACCTCTGCTCATGATCCACTCAATGGTTACCTACCTAAAGGCTGGACCATGGAATATGCAGCCCAAATGCGCAAAAAAGATGAGACTGGCGTAGTGAAAGCCGCTAAACAATCAATGGCTATTCAAGTGCAAGCGATGCTTGATTTACAAGCTGCTGGCTCGGCTACCACTGATTATGGTAATAACATTCGCCAAATGGCCTTAGAAGAAGGGGTTAACAATGCCTTTGACTTCCCAGGCTTTGTCCCTGCTTATGTGCGTCCACTGTTCTGTGAAGGTATTGGTCCATTCCGCTGGGTAGCACTATCAGGTGATCCAGAAGATATTTATAAAACCGATGCCAAAGTAAAAGAGTTAATTCCTGATAATCCACACCTTCATAATTGGTTAACGATGGCTAAAGAGCGCATCGCCTTTCAAGGTTTACCATCACGTATTTGCTGGGTTGGCTTAAAAGACAGAGCACGTTTGGCATTAGCCTTTAATGAAATGGTAAAAAATGGTGAACTATCAGCACCTGTGGTTATTGGCCGAGATCATTTAGACTCTGGCTCAGTGGCTTCACCAAATCGTGAAACCGAAAGCATGCTAGATGGCTCCGATGCAGTTTCTGACTGGCCATTATTAAACGCCTTATTATCAACTTCCGGTGGCGCAACGTGGGTTAGTCTACATCACGGTGGCGGTGTTGGCATGGGCTTTAGTCAACATGCCGGGGTGGTTATTGTGGCGGATGGTAGTGACGAAGCGGCAACACGTCTTGGCAGAGTATTGTGGAATGACCCTGCAACAGGTGTTATGCGCCATGCCGATGCAGGTTATGACATCGCAATTAATTGCGCCAAAGAACAAGGTTTAGACTTGCCAATGATCAACGGCGCTAACGGGAAAAAAGGAGCTTAATCATGTCTATTATCGATAAATTAAACATTATTCCAGGGCAATTAACCTTAGCCCAATTACGGGCAGTTAACCGTTATGACGGTATAAAATACAGCCTAGATGAACGTGCTTTTGATGACATCAATAACAGCGCTGAAGCAGTACAACAGGTCATAAAAGATGACAAAGTCGTTTACGGTATTAACACCGGTTTTGGTTTATTGGCCAACACCCGCATTAAAACCGATGAGTTAGAATTATTACAACGCTCTATTGTACTTTCACATTCAGCCGGTTTTGGCGAATACATGGAAGATGCGACTGTTCGCTTAATGATGGTCTTAAAAATCAACTCATTATCACGCGGCTTTTCGGGCATTCGTTTAACAGTAATTGAAGCGCTTATTAGCTTACTTAACGCGCAAGTTTATCCTTGTGTCCCCAAAAAAGGCTCTGTAGGTGCATCAGGTGATTTAGCCCCGCTATCACACATGGTATTACCTTTACTTGGTGAAGGTGAAATGTCTTATCAAGATAAGCTTCTTCCTGCCGCTGAAGGTTTGAAAATTGCAGGACTTAAGCCTATCACGCTAGCGGCAAAAGAAGGTTTAGCACTGCTTAACGGTACACAAGCTTCAACTGCTTTTGCCTTAGAAGGACTATTTTTAGCTGAAGATCTTTTTGCCGCCAGTACAACAATTGGCGCTATCACGGTAGAAGCCGCGAAAGGGAGCCGTGCTCCCTTTGATCATCGCGTACATTTTGTTCGTGGTCAGCAAGGTCAAATTGATGCCGCCAGTGCTTATCGTCATATCTTGACCGAAGACTCAGAAATTGCCCAATCCCATGTCGATTGTGAAAAAGTACAAGACCCCTACTCACTTCGCTGCCAACCACAAGTAATGGGCGCTTGTTTAACACAAATTCGTCAAGCCGCAGAAGTGCTCCATGTTGAAGCAAATGGTGTTACGGATAACCCGTTAGTCTTTGCTAATGAAGGAGACTTTATCTCAGCGGGTAACTTCCACGCTGAGCCTGTAGCAATGGCTGCCGATAACTTAGCATTAGCTATTGCTGAAATAGGCTCTTTATCTGAACGCAGAATGGCGTTATTAATTGATGCTAGCTTAAGTAAATTACCCCCTTTTTTAGTCAACAATGGTGGCGTGAATTCTGGTTTTATGATCGCACAGGTTACTTCCGCAGCCTTGGCTTCTGAAAATAAAACCTTAGCACATCCTGCCTCGGTTGATAGTTTACCCACCTCAGCAAACCAAGAAGATCATGTGTCTATGGCAGCTTTTGCTGGTCGCCGTTTAGCAGATATGGCTGAAAATACTAATGGAGTTTTAGCGGTTGAATATTTAGCAGCTGCTCAAGGGTTAGATTTTAGAGCGCCATTAAAAGGCTCCCCCATTATTGAACAAGCCAAAGTTATGCTACGTGAAACCGTTAGCTTCTATGATAAAGACAGATACTTTGCTCCTGACATTGTAGAAGCGTCTGCAATTATTAGCGACGGTGATTTGAATCAGTTTATGCCAGAGCAATTATTACCCAGTTTTTAATTTAACAATAATGTATATCTTAAAGGGGGCATTAACGCCCCCTTATTTTTTTCACTTGAACAAGTGCTATGATTTCTTTGCTGGTACAAAACGCACATTGTTAATACGCATGACAGCGCCTTCCGCTTTACCCCAGTCAGGAAATACTAATAACCTTTTTATATTCTGCAAATCAGCCTCTGACAAGCCCCCTGAAAGCTCAAACGTATAGTGCTGCCATTTATTTGTTGGCCTTGGGCCGCCGTCACTTAACAACACTTGCGCAGCCGTGATATCTGCTTCCAATTTAACATACCACTGTGAACCTTCTGGAGGAGGGTTGATTTGTTTGAAATCAAACTCTAGGGTTCCACCTGCATAAGGCGTCATATCTAGTGGTCGAGGCGAGATATATCCCGATGCCGTTGGCGCTTGAGTGAATGTAAATTCCAGCACTTTGTTAGCCAATACTTCATCTTTTACTGAAGAAAATTCAGCTCCAGAACAACAATCCCAAGCAATCCAATCTTGTTGATTAATCTTTCCATAAATAGTTTTAGCAGGAGTCTTGCGTGGGGATAAGCCACAGGACTGATCAAGTTGCCAAGTCTCTGGTTCAGAATTGTAGGCACATTCTACCTTAATATTGTCTATTTGAATGTATGCATTTGTGCCTGAATAGTTCAATACAAAGGGTGACAATACATTAGCTAAATCAACACCACCCTGTTCTTTGCTTTTCGACGCCAAGATGTCAGCCACTTTTACAACCACATGTTGCCATTCACCTGTTTTAGGTAACTTAATTAAGGCCTGTCCTTTACCACCTTGGTCACTGATCATGCCGAGCGTCAACTGGCTATCTGAGGAGGCGTTTCTTACCCGTAAATCAAACTCAATTTCACCATTGTTTGACCAACTTCTTCCCCCTTCAAATATGAGTCCTTTTTCATATCCCTCAATGCTTGATTTTACATGTGAGGCTAGAGAAGCTTGACCATTACCAGTGAACTGAATATCCCACACCTTACCATGTTTACCCAACAGCATTATCTTTTGCTGCGTCACCAAGCTATCGTCAGGGTTCGCTAATATCGCTTTTAGGGTATGAGTAATCTTTCCCCCCTTAACATCAAAATCCAGTGTTTCAACCCCATCAGCAAAGAGAGTAAATTGACGAGTGGCTGGCCGACCTAAATCGCTATTTAATGACACAGCAGGGTTAACAGTTGCACAGCCTTTCCCATCAAGCTGCACTGTCTTTGTTTGTGGGTTTTGACATTGGTAAACGCGCACATAGTCAACTAACATTTTTCGATCATCTGGCCAATTTCGATCAGGCTCTCCTGGCCAGTTTCCTCCCACAGCAACATTCATTATTAAATAAAACTCTTGATCAAAAGGTGCCTCCGGGTTGGCAACTTGAAAGCCCTGCTCCTGACCTCGCCAAATATAATTATACCAACCAGCTGCGCTTTGAGTTTGATAATGGATTCCGTCAACATACCATCGTATTTCATCTTTTTCCCATTCAATGGAGTAAACATGAAAATTATCAGCAGGGCTTGTATCCATATGGAAGGCTTGAACTTTATTTTCCCATTGGGGCCAAGGCAAACCATAGTGCAAAGTACCATGAACCTCATTGGCAGTAATCCCAGGATTAAGCGACTCCATAATATCTATTTCACCACTAGTCGGCCAGCTTCCATACACATTATCTGTGGGTAACATCCATATAGCAGACCACATTCCTTGCCCTGCTGAAACCTTAGCACGCACATCTACACGGCCATAGCGAATAGACATTTTCTGTTTGGTTTGCAATCTTGCTGAGGTGAAAGGATTGGTTTTTGATTTATCATCTCTATTATATTCAGGGTGAATCTCTGCAAACTTAGGGCCACTAAAACGTTCTTCTTTGGCGACCATGTGCAAGATCCCCTCTTTTATAAATGCGTTCTCAGGTCGGTCGGTATAACACTGTAATTCATGATTTCCGCCTCCCCAACAGTCGACTTCTGCATTCCACTTTCTCAGATCGAGTGCTGACTGTTCAAACTCATCCTGAAAAACCAATTGCCAACCTGACGTGGTTGGATCTGGTGCATGATAATGCCGTGAAGTGTGTGCTATGGTCTTATTTTCACTCAAGGCATGTAAATCACCAACAGCTGTGTAGCCATTTAGTGATATCAGCGCAAACAGTGCAGTTAGCGCTAAGTAAAAACGCCTAAGCCATGTCGAAAGTGTCATAGGTTTATCCTAAGGTCTATTTTATTGTGCGTTAAAGTTAATGACTTTTCAGGTAATCGATTAAGCCAGATCTCTATTGTCTAGATAATCCAAGGATAAATACAAATGTGATAAAAGGTGAGTAAAATGCGGCGACTTGTCTCTTTAACACCATCGGTTGGACATTAAGGGCGTTTTTCTTCTTTTTTGTATATTTTTCACTTAAGAAAAGACTAGGAACGCAATCTTTACAACGAGGGTTTTCGTTTCAAAGTTGAAGTTGAAAAACAAAGCACTTGATATAACACCAACCGATACGGATATAGCTTCTTGCTTGGAATATTTGGTCTTAACATGATAAGAAGATGGCTTACTGTGTCTTTAATAGACCGTGCTATTTTGGAGCTTATTAATAATACTTTCAGCTGTTTTCAAGGTACGAACCTCTTGAAAAAGTGATTCAGCTTCTGCATATTGAAGCTTTAAATATTTCAACCACTGTTTAATTCTATTGGGATAATATTTACTTTTATCACCATAAGTTTCACATTCGGTATAATTAAGCAACAATGATTGCACTTCGTGCCATGGCATAGCATGGATTTTATCTTGAGAAGACTGCTTGATTACACGGGCTAAATTTGGCAGCATCAAAGCACCACGCCCAATCATGATATCTTGACAGTGAGAGACTTTTTGACATTGTTGTGCATCTGCTAAGGTAAAAATATCTCCATTGGCAATGACAGGAATAGTCAGGTGTTGTGTTATTTTAGCAATCCACTGCCAGTGAGCAGGAGGCTTGTAACCTTCTAATTTAGTCCTTGCATGTACAGTAAGTTCATTCGCACCTGCCGCTTCAATGGCTTGTGCATTTTCAATGGCAAGACTTTTATCTTCGTAACCCAAACGGATTTTAGCGCTGACGATAGTATCTTGAGGAACCGCTTTTTTAACCGCGCTGACAATTTGATAAAGATTATCGGGATCTTTTAGCAAGACGGCCCCACCTCGACTTCTATTGACAGTTTTAGCTGGGCAACCAAAGTTAATATCAATACCGTGTGAACCTAATTCAATCACTTTTGCAGCATTGTCAGCCATGCATGATGGATTTTGTCCTAATAACTGTACTCGTACAGGTGTGCCTGACTGCGTCGTACAACCATAAGCATTGGCACTTGTTAATTCAGGGCAAGAACGAAGAAACGCACGATCTGAAATAAGCTGATCAACCACGCGCACAAATTCTGTCACACAGAGATCATAGCCCCCTATTTTTGTTAACAGATCACGCATAAGGTGATCTAATACACCTTCCATCGGTGCTAATAAAACGCGCATAGCTTTACTTCTTCATAGTCCATTTTGCAGAAAACTTTTCAATCATGAAGTAACAAGCAATCGTTATGAGTGTGATAGCAAAATGCACAAAAAAAGTTTGTAATTGACTATTCTCTTCCCATAAAAACACTGGCCCTCGATAGGTTAGATAGAATAAATCGAGTATTGAAATATGCAACCAAAGCAAAATAAAAAGTAACTTAACTTTGTGTTTAGTCAGAAATAATGTTGAGAAAAAATTCAAGAGTATGAGCCACCATGGAGAATAGTGAGTATTATAACCAAGCAAGTAAGTCTGGGTAAACAAATGAGTAATTTAATAACTGCTTCGCTTTATTACCACTGACAATACGCCCCTTTGTCATGGTTGAAGAGCATGCAAAAACAGGCAAGGGTAAGTTTACTGCTTTAGCGGCACGCTGATAGTAGTCTTTTTTGCTCACATGAGTATCACTAACACCATTGACAATACCTTGCACTCTTTGCTGAGCCAGGAGTGACAGAATTAAGCCAACCGCATCGGCTTGATGAATCAAATTCACTTTATTTTCAGCGTCGTGTAACACCTTCTTTGCTAATAAAAAATTTCCAGGATGTCGTTCTGGACCCACTAACCCTGCCAACCTTAATACACAAGCTTGGTGATGATAGGCCAACACAGCTTGCTCCGCCTCATCAAGCAAACTAACTTTATCTATGGTTAATTGTAGCGAGCTTTGTTCATTCACAAGCCCTGATAACCCTTGATAAATACCGGTACTGCTAATCAGTATGATACGCTTTACTTTACCTTGTAGCTTGGCAGCAGTGAGTAATTGGGCTATTTTCTCAGGATAATCAGCTCGGCCTTTTTTAAATTTTGGCGTAATGGCAATAATAAGCTGGTGTTGAGAAAACACCTCGTGCGCGGCAAGCTGCTTCTCGTCTGCTGGTAACATTAATTGTTGCGCTTTAATGCCTTGCGCATTCAACAAGTCAACATTGCAAACTTGACTACTGGTTGCTAACACGGGGATGTGCCTTTGCTGTAATTTTTTTGCCAATGCTTTACCTAACCAGCCACAACCCACTATACCCACACTACCTTGAATGTCATTGCTCAACAAAATTTTCACTATTATTGTTCAAACTCTTTAATTTTTTTCACAACCTTATCTGCAATACCGTTTGGTAGTAAGATAGACAAATTGTATTGATTAATTCGCCAGCCTTGCGGTGTAAGAATTAATACACCGCTACCTCGACATATACCGTATTTGTTATTTTCTAAAACCTCATCAAAAAAGGCGACAGTCCCTGATGACATCACAGTAATATGTCGTTGCTTTGAAGTATAAGACCAACCTTTGCCTTGTTCAAAAAAAGGCAGAGCAAATTTTTTAAACTGCTTTTTGGTCCAGCGTTCACTCTTGTCTGTGCCAAGTAAAATGGCTTCATCGGTGATTAAATGAAAGTATTTTTCTCCATCAGCTTGTGCTGCCGCTCGATGATATTGGTCGAGTATATGATGAATTGCTTTTGTTTCCTGATGTTCTTGGGCCTGGGTATAAACGCTTATCAACAGGAGGGTTATCAATAAATAGTGTTTTGTCATTTTTCGCATCTGCCTTTATTTTTGGGTAAAACAACATATCGCCCTTTAAATGTAGCCGCGGTGTTTTCACCGCAATAAACCTGAGCAACCAATTCAACATGGGCACTTTTACCCAGAGCTAAATCCTCAAGCTCTCCTGAGACATTTTCTGCAACCACCTTAGCATAAGTTAAGCCTTTTATCGGCTTGTGATAACGAATATTACCTTCTGCTAAGACAATATTACCGTCAATACTTGGTGGTAGGCTTTGCAATGTAAGATATATCCAGCCCCAACCTGTGAGTGTCGCTAAAGTATAAATACTACCGGCAAACATGGTGTTATGAAGATTTTTATTAAATTCACTATCACAATGGGTCATTAGCTGCTCACCATCAAAATAGCTAATCTGAATGTTCATTGCTTTACTCAATGGAATGGTTTGATGCCAAACATTTTGTAAATTCTGTGCAGCAAGCTGATCATGGCTTCGGTGCATATTAATAGTTTTAGTCATTTTATAGTGTTTAATGTCATCAAATAAAGTATGGGAATAACCTTGCTTTTGATAACCCAGTTTTTGATAAAAATTTAGCGCATTCTCACGGGCATTCAATAGTAATTGAGTAAAGCCTAACTGACTGGCTTGTTTTTCTAACTCTTTAATAATTTGCTGACCAAAACCTTGCCCTTGTACCGTTTCACAAACAGCCATATATCTAATTTGTCCTTGCTGGTGATCGCTTTTTTCTAACCGACCAACAGCAAGTACTTGTTGATTATCATCAATTATCATGCGATGTAATGCTTGCAATTCCAACTCGTCTTGCTCGCTTCCTTGTACTTGTTGCCAAGGCTTTCTTAATACTTGCCAACGTAATTGAAAGTATTTTTCAAATTCTTCAGAATTTACAGGTGATCGCAAGGTATTCATTGTCTATCCTTATTAAGGTAATGCTAAGCAACCAGTCTTTGGAGCGCATAAACCAAAGATAATAAAAAATGTAATAGTTTGCTATGATATGAGGCGGTAAACTTGAATCATAACACTAGAGAATTATGCAACTTTGTAAACATATAGCACAAGGCAAGCTACTGTATTTAAAACAAGATAAAGAAGCAATATCTGTCAGCGAAAATGAACATTATCGCTGGTTAGCATTTACTGATGAAAAAAAAGAAGCTGTGATTCAAAGTGTTATGCACAAACGCAAACCATGGCTGCTAACTCTTCCCCATCAAACAGTCATGATGTTACCCCTATTATTTTTTCGTCCTAACAAGGTCGTTGAGCTTGGTTTAGGTGGTGGCAACACACAACGCTTTCTTAACCATTTATCGCCTGTAATCGAACTATTAAGCATTGAGCAAAACCACACAGTTATTGATAGTTTTCATCACTATTTTAATCCAAAAAATATCCCGACCAGCATTGTTAACCTTCACAGTGACACTTGGCTGACTCAATTGAATAAAGACAGTGTAGATTGGTTGATATGCGATATTTATCAATCTGCTGAGCAAGGAGCATCTCATACGGCTAAACAGTTACAGTCCTTAATTGACAATATTGACAATAACAGCTGTTTATCGATTAATTTACCTGATGCTAGCGATGAAGAAATTAATGTGTGCCTTGCTATTTTGCAACAATTATCAACTGCACATAATATATATTACTTCCATATTCCTAACTACCTCAATATCATCATTCATTTAATCCCTAAACACTGGCGGATAACAAAACACTTAAAAAGAGGAAAAAATAGCTTTCTGCCATCACGATTATTTATTAAATGGCGTACATTCTGGCAATACGCCAATGAAGTAAAGCAGGATAATGATTAACTACGAACTAAATAGTTAAGGTAAAGGTGACAGGACCATCATTGAGCAATTGCACTTTCATCTCTGCGGCAAATTCACCTGTCGGTACAGTAAAGCCTTGCTCACGTAATTGCTGGCAAAAGTACTGATAAAGAGCATCACTGAACGTTGGTTTAGCTGCAGAGGTAAAACTAGGTCTCATACCACTTGAGGTGTCTGCGGCTAAAGTAAATTGTGAGATCACTAAAATATCTCCACAAACTTGTTTAACATTTAAATTCATTTTACCATTTTCATCGTTAAATACTCGATAGCCGGCTACTCGTTGTGCGAGCCGCTTCGCTTTTGCTTCGGTGTCATCCGGTTGTACAGCCAAAAAAACTAATAACCCTTGCTCTATTTCACCTATGACTTGTTTTTCAACCGTGACACTGGCAGAGCATACGCGTTGAAGTAACGCTATCATTGTTTATCCTTCTCATTAACATTTTCTTCAAGCCCTGCATTTTCGAGCTGATATTCTTGTAAAGACACTGTGATTATTGCGCCCGTTAAAACAATTATCCATGAAAGATAAACCCACAAAAATAAAATAGGGATAATTGCTAAAGCGCCATATATCGCTTGATATGAAGGAAAAGCAGTGAGATATAAAGCGAAGCTTTTCTTTGCCAGTTCGAAAAATATCGCGGCAACAAAAGCTCCCGTTAGTGCAAATTTAAAGGGAACAGCTTTATTAGGTACCAACATATAAAGCAACACAAAAGCAGCCATAGAAGACAATAAAGGTAAAAGCCTAAAAAATAGATTAGATAAACCATAGCTGTCTTCCACACCTAAAGAGACCAAAGACACAATATAAGAAGTAATGGCAATACTCCCCCCTACCAAAATAGGCCCTAATGTTAGGATCATCCAATACATTGAAAAAGAAGTAATAATGCGGCGCTTTTTAGTAGTTTTCCATATTTTATTTAAGGTTTTATCAATGGCCGAAATAAGCAGCAAAGCCACAAGAAATAAAAATGACAATGCCACAGCCGACATTTTAGAGGCATTAGCAACAAAAGAACTTAAATATTGTTGCACTACGCCACTGGCTGTTGGGACAAAATTATTATAAACAAACTGCTCAACACTTTGATGAATATCAGCAAAGATTGGAAAGGCCGTTGCAACAGAGAGTGCCACGACCATAAGCGGCACCAAAGACATCAAACTGACATAAGACAAATAGCCCGCAACAACATTTAATTGCTCTTGGGTTAAGCGGCTACGTAAGTAATGTAAAAATGATAAAGTATGTCGTAAAGCTAAAGAGTACGTTGTGCTTTTTAAAATATTTTGGAGGTGACTCATATTTATTAACAATTTGATAATTTTTATGTTGCTAGAATTATATTATGATAGCTACCAACAATTTACTAGCATGATGCTAGTTTAAACATAAATTGAAGGTATATTATGTCAGGTTCAGGCTCTTCAGGTAATGTAATCGCCGCTATATGCAATATTTTTTTCCCCGGCTTGGGACAGCTCGTTCAAGGTAGACTTGTAGCTGCGATTATTTTTGCCATTATTTGTGTCGGTGGCTACGCACTTTGGTGGTTAATTTTACCCGCCATTATTGCAGGCGTATGCCATTTATGGTCAATTTTGGATGCCGCCACTTATAAAGGCAATTAAGGGCCCCCCTAATTATTCAGGCTACCGAGCACGTTCTCTGTTTTAAAAGCCAGCTCTGCACGCATTTTATTAATGTGTGCTAGCAGATCAGATAATTCTTGAATTTGTTTAGGGCTGGCTTTACCTTCACTAAATATAAGACTTAGTGCTTGTAATTTTTTTAATTGTGCTGGTGACATATGCAACTCCTTTTGCGCAAAAATGACTGATTAAAATTGCGTGAACTAAATTTTCTCATGCCAAGTGCCTTCATTGATTGCTCACTTGCTTTTTAATCATTGAATATCGAGTGTAGTTACAAATTTTATTTTTGCATAATAATCTGGTAACAAAATATTAATACCACCGACTTTCATAATAATTTAAATCACCTGCTGTGATCCTCTCTCATAAAAAGCAAAAAAAAACCGCTTGATGAAAACACCAAACGGCCTTTTTTACAAGCAATGCTTATTTAGTTGCGCGACTTTCACGCTTACGATCACTTTCTTTTAAGGATTTCTTACGAATACGAATATTCTCAGGCGTTACTTCTACCAGTTCATCGTTATCAATAAATTCTAATGCTTGTTCTAAGGTCATTAAAATTGGTGGCGTTAATACTTGCGCTTCATCAGTCCCTGATGAACGAACATTAGTTAACTGCTTGCCTTTAAGTGCATTAACCGTTAAGTCGTTATCACGGCTATGAATACCAATAATTTGACCTTCGTATATCTCTACACCATGACCGATCATCATACGACCGCGAGACTGCAAGTTAAATAAAGCATTTGTTAATGCTTTACCTGTTGCATTGGCAATCATTACACCATTTAAGCGTTGGCCAATATCGCCACCTTTATGAGGGCCATATTCATAAAAGGTATGGTAAATTAAACCTGAACCAGACGTTAAGGTCATAAATTCTGTTTGGAAACCAATTAAGCCACGGCTTGGCATAATGAAATCCATACGGATACGACCAGTTCCATCTGGCGCCATATCAGTTAACTCAGCCTTGCGTAACCCCATTTTCTCCATGATGGCGCCTTGATGCTGCTCTTCAACATCAATGGTCACTGTTTCATATGGTTCGTGTAATACACCTTCAATTACACGCTCAATAACTTCTGGTCGAGAAACTGCTAACTCAAAACCTTCGCGACGCATGTTTTCAATCAAAATACCTAAATGAAGTTCACCACGACCTGACACTTTAAATTTATCAGGATCATCTAATTGCTCAACACGTAAAGCAACATTGTGAACCAACTCTTTTTCTAGGCGATCTTTAATATTACGTGAAGTAACATACTTACCTTCTTTACCACAAAATGGTGAAGTGTTTACTTGAAAAGTCATCGTCACCGTTGGTTCATCCACAGATAACGCAGGTAAAGCTTCAACTTCTGATGGGCAACAAATAGTATCTGAAATTTTTAATTCACCTAAGCCAGTAATGGCAATAATATCACCGGCTCTGGCTTCTTCTGTTTCATGACGTTCAAGCCCTAAATAACCAAATACTTTACCTACTTTACCATTGTGTATATTACCTGCAGCACATTGAACTGTTACTTGTTGATTAGGCTTAACACTACCGCGCGTAATACGGCCAACACCAATGACTCCCAAATACGAGCTATAATCTAGCTGTGATATTTGCATTTGGAATGAACCATTAGGATCGGCATCTGGTGCAGGCACTTCATTGACTATAGTATCAAATAAAGGCATCATATCTGTGCCTTCTTCACCTTCTGCTAACGTTGCCCAACCATTAATGGCTGATGCATACACAACTTTAAAGTCTAACTGTTCGTCAGTAGCACCTAAATTATCGAATAATTCAAAAACCTGATCCATCACCCAATCAGGACGTGAACCTGGCTTATCTATTTTGTTGATAACTAAGATAGGTTTTAACCCTTGTGCAAATGCTTTTTGTGTCACAAAACGTGTTTGTGGCATTGGGCCTTCTTGTGCATCAACAATAAGTAATACAGAATCAACCATCGACATTACACGTTCAACCTCACCACCAAAATCAGCATGGCCTGGTGTGTCAACAATATTGATACGGTAATCGTTCCAATTAACAGCAGTATTTTTCGCTAAAATAGTAATGCCACGCTCTTTCTCAATATCATTTGAATCCATGACTCGTTCATCATGATCACTGCGTGAATCCAAAGTTCCAGATTGTTCAAGTAGTTTATCAACTAGGGTGGTTTTTCCGTGGTCAACGTGGGCAATAATTGCGACGTTACGTAATTTATCTAACACAGGCGTTACTCGCTGTTACTATCATCTATTTACTATAAACCAGTTTAATAAATGAATAGGGCTATAATTGGGCGCGCATTATACAGGGAATTTGTTTAAAAAGATATCAATTATCGCGGGACCACAACACGGGCAAGGTTTACTAAATTTTGATCAATAACAACAAAGCTAAAATTAAAAAAATGACTGCTGGCAACACAGGTAAAATAAGCTATAGTAATTATCACCTTAAAGCTCTGGATGCACCAAAAAGAACACAATAAGCACCAAAATAGTGCACACTGCTTTAGCGTTGCGCACTAAACCATTGTTTATAATGGTTTTTATTGTTGGCATTATTTTCGCTTAAGTTTGCGGTAACAATGAGTGTATCCCAAAAAATTTAAACCTAACCCCACTGGAGAGACAAAATGTCACAAGCAGTATTCGATTTAATTAAAGAGCACGATGTCAAATTTGTTGACCTTCGTTTTACTGACTCAAAAGGTAAAGAACAACACGTTTCCATTCCTCATCATCAGGTTGATGAAGATTTTTTCGAAGATGGTAAAATGTTCGACGGCTCTTCAATCCAAGGCTGGAAAGGTATTAATGAATCTGACATGGTAATGATGCCTGACGCTGATTCAGCGGTATTAGACCCTTTCAGTGAAGCGGTTACCTTAAATATACGTTGTGATATTTTAGAGCCTTCAACAAGACAAGGTTACAGTCGTGATCCACGCTCTGTTGCAAAGCGCGCTGAAGAATATATGCGTAGCACAGGTATTGCTGATACGGTACTGATTGGTCCAGAACCAGAGTTCTTCGTTTTTGATGATGTACGTTTTCATACTGATATGAGTGGTTCTTTCTATAAGATTGATGATAAAGAAGCTTCATGGAACTCAGGTACAGAGTACGAAGAAGGCAACATGGGTCATCGTCCTGGTGTTAAAGGTGGTTATTTCCCAACCTCTCCAGTTGACTCATCACAAGATTTACGTTCTGCGATGTGTTTAGTTATGGAAGATATGGGCTTAGTTGTTGAAGCTCATCACCATGAAGTAGCAACGGCTGGTCAAAATGAAATTGCTTGTCGTTTTAATACCATGGTATTAAAAGCCGATGAAGTGCAAATTTATAAGTATGTTGTTCATAATGTCGCTCACGCATACGGTAAAACGGCTACTTTCATGCCTAAACCATTAGTTGGTGATAACGGTACTGGTATGCATGTTCATCAATCTTTAGCAAAAGGTGGCGTTAACTTATTCTCTGGTGATAAGTATGGCGGTTTATCTGAAACAGCACTTTATTATATTGGTGGTATCATCAAACATGCTAAAGCATTGAATGCTTTCACTAATGCATCAACCAACTCATACAAACGTCTTGTTCCTGGTTTTGAAGCACCTGTTATGCTTGCCTACTCTGCACGCAACCGTTCTGCTTCTATCCGCATTCCTATGGTACCAACCCCAAAAGCAATGCGTATTGAAGTACGTTTCCCTGATCCAACAGCGAACCCATACTTAGCGTTTTCAGCAATGTTAATGGCTGGCCTTGACGGTATCAAAAATAAGATCCACCCTGGCGATGCTATGGATAAGGATTTATACGACTTACCAGCAGAAGAAGCAGCAGCAATCCCACAAGTAGCTTCATCTCTAGAAGAAGCTCTTGATTCATTAGAAGCAGATACTGAGTTTTTAACTGCTGGCGGTGTTATGGATAATGATATGATAGCTGCCTACATTGATCTTAAACGCCAAGAGATTGAGTTATTAAACTCTACCACGCACCCAGTAGAATTTGATATGTACTACAGCGTATAAGACCTTTCTCTTATCTTCATTTAAAAAAGCCCACGCTACGTGGGCTTTTTTTTACCTCAAAATAAATTTCAATTAATAAGCATAGCTCATGTTTTTTGCCTACATTATAATTAGCTAAGTTCATATGTGTTTGTGTTTAGCTATATTAGAACAGTCAAGATATACTGTAGCCACTATGATTAGATTATTTTTGTTAGCGTTTTTAGCCCTATCGATAGCCGCTCCTGTTAACAGTAGTCCGGCTGAAACATATGTATGGCGTAATAATAAAGGTGAACTTGTTTTTTCAGATACGCCTAGACTCGGTGCAAAAACAGTAAAAACTAAAGCAAGTAATGTCATTCACTCACCAACTAAAATTGACACACAAGTGTTAAATATAAAAATAGAAGAAATAGTGCAAGGTTATCAAGTGATTGTTAATCATCCAAAAAACAACGCCACTATTCGTGATAACACTGGCTCAATATATATTAGTGGAAGCATCCAACCTACCTTTAAGGCCGGCTTTACCGTTCAACTTATACTAGACGATAAGCCCTACTTACCTCCCCAACCCCACACCATGTTTTCTCTAAAAAATGTCCACCGAGGTGAACACCAAATAAAAATGCAACTCCTTAATGAAAAAGGCAAGGTAATTGCATTATCTAAGTCAGTTACTTTTTATATGCATCGTGCCTCTGTTAATTAAACAAAATAGCACCAATACATGGCATTTTAGCTGCAAATAAAAATCAAATTTAATATACTAAATTTAATTGCACCAATTGAGTGCAAAGAGAATACAGGTATGAAGCTTTATGCTGCACAATAGACAAAAGATTCAAGAGTTAAAACTTGCTTATCAACAAACATTGGCTAACCAACTTGTGACAGCTGTGTTAATTATCGATGAAAGCTTAAAAATTTGTTATGCCAACCCTGCTGCAGAAGCCTTATTAATCAAAAGCATGTATAAGTTATATGGCTGCTCTTTTGAGTTAATATTTGCCAATACCTCAATCACCAAAAAAAGGTTGTTACAACTACTCGCAACAGGTCAAGAGTTTACCGGTAGTGATATAGTTATCGAATGTAGTGAGGCTCACCGATTTACCGCAGAAATAACCGCTTCGTCTGTCGAGTTTGATAGGGTTCCCCATGTCATACTCGAGTTCAAACAAATTGACCAACAAAAACAGATCAGTTTAGAGGTGTTTCAACAGCAGCAGTGGATTGCGGCGCGTGATTTAATAAAAGGCTTAGCCCATGAAATTAAAAATCCACTAGGAGGGTTAAGAGGCGCGGCACAACTACTTAACAAAGAGCTCTCACCAGATCAACAAGAATACACAGCCATGATAATTGAGCAGGCAGATAGACTGACCAATTTAGTTGACCGCCTACTCGGGCCAAATCAATTACCTCAAATTCAAAGCCATAACATTCATTCGGTACTCGAAAAAGTTTCTCAGCTAGTGAGTTATTCCAGCGAAAAGAATATTGAGTTACAAAGAGATTATGACCCATCTATTCCAAATATTGAGTGTGATCAGGAAAAAGTTCAGCAAGCCGTATTAAATATCATGAACAATGCTATTCAAGCCATTGAAGAAAAAAATACCATTACGCTAAAAACACGAATTGCCAGTAATAAAACCATCAATGGTCAACAAGTCAAATTAGCAGCTCAGATAAGTATCATTGATGATGGACCTGGAATTCCAGTTAATATTCAAGATACTCTTTTTTATCCAATGGTTTCTGGTCGCTCCAACGGTACTGGACTTGGGTTATCCATATCCCAAACTTTAATTAATCAGCACCATGGTAAATTATCTTGTCACAGTCGACCTGGACATACAGAATTTATTATATTGCTACCACTTAACCAAGAATAAACACCTTAAAACCGAAGAGAATAATCATGATTACGGAACAAGTTTGGATAGTTGATGACGATAGTTCGATACGCTGGGTGCTAGAAAAGGCATTTGCCAACGCCAATATGACTAGCGCCTCATTTGAAAGCGCCAAAAATGTATTAATTGCATTAGATCACGATCAGCCAGAAGTGATTATTTCTGATATTAGAATGCCCGATATAGACGGTATGTCGCTACTTAACTCTATTAGTAAAGCACACCCCAATATTCCTGTCATTATCATGACCGCACATTCTGATTTAGATAGTGCCGTGAATGCATATAAAGGCGGGGCATTTGAATATTTGCCCAAACCTTTTGATATGGATGAAGCCGTTACATTAACTAAACGTGCTTTGACCCATGCACGAGAACAGAATGCGAAAAATCAGCAAAAAGAAAGTGCACCGTTAACAGCAGGGTTAATTGGTGAAGCGCCGGCAATGCAGGAAGTATTTAGAGCGATCGGGCGGTTATCTCGTTCAAGCATTAGTGTGTTGATTAACGGTGAATCAGGCACTGGCAAAGAGTTAGTTGCCCATGCGCTTCACTCCCACAGTCCGCGTTCACAGTCGCCATTTATTCCACTAAACATGGCTGCTATTCCAAAAGATCTTATTGAGTCTGAATTGTTTGGCCATGAAAAAGGGGCATTTACCGGCGCAAATTCCGTCCGACAAGGTCGCTTTGAACAAGCCCATGGCGGCACATTATTTCTTGACGAAATTGGTGATATGCCCTTAGAAATTCAAACACGTTTGCTACGGGTCCTCTCCGACGGGCAATTTTATCGTGTTGGTGGGCATTCCCCTGTGCAGGTTGATGTACGTATTATCGCCGCAACTCACCAAGACCTTGAAGGTAGAGTAAATAATGGCGAATTTAGGGAAGACTTATTTCATCGTCTAAATGTTATTCGCATTCACTTACCTAGCCTTCGAGAAAGAAAAGAAGATATAATTAAACTCAGTGAGCACTTTCTTAAGCAAGCAGCTAATGAGCTCAGTGTTGAATCAAAAACCTTAAACAAAAAAGCGGCAACATTTTTACAGCAATGCCATTGGCCTGGTAATGTTCGTCAGTTAGAAAACATCTGTCGTTTCTTAACAGTAATGGCAAGCGGGCAAGAAATTTTACTGGAAGATTTACCTAGCGAATTAACCGAGAAAACAACCCAAATATCACCCCAAGCATCGTCTTGGCAAGCAGCCTTAAGTGATTGGATGGATCAACAATTAGCACAAGGAGTTAATGCTATTTTAGACACAGCCATGCCTGAATTTGAAAAAATAATGTTAGAGCGGGCCTTACTTTTCACACAAGGTCATAAACAAGATGCAGCTAAAAAGCTAGGCTGGGGAAGAAACACCCTGACAAGAAAGCTAAAAGAGTTGGAGATTAAATAAGCAAACTAAATAATAGCACCTAAAAATCAATCGGAAGCGCAGCTTTTACCATCACATTGCTTACAACGATTACATAACCTAATGTTAATAAAGTGAGCCGCAACGATTAAGCCTGCACCACCGATAATAAAATAAATCTCCATGGCTTCTGAGAAGTCATGTTTAATCCAATAAATAGCAACCCCTAAATACAGTAAATAAAAGGGATAAAGGCGTTTATGGTAACGTTTAAAGCCAGAAAAAAGTGCTACTGTGCCAAGAAAAGCTGTCATTAACAGAAAAACATGTTCCAAAGTATGATCCGCTAAAAAACTTAAACCAAGCAAAGGGAGAATAGGCAGCAAAATAGGCAGCAATATGCAATGAAGTGCACATAAGGATGTTGCGGTAATTCCTATTCTATCTAACATAATTTTCTACAGTACGGGTAAGTTAAAAGCAAAGTCGCAATCGAGCAACTTAATTAGGATGATAATAGCATAATTGAGATATTATAACATTAGTAAACTAGTCTAGCTTTAACAAACATTAACTGCGCTCAATAGGAAAACTAATCACTTGTTCTATATGTGGTGCTTGTAATGCCAACATAATCAATCGATCAACACCCAGAGCCACACCCGAGCATTGTGGAAGACCATGCTTTAAGGCGGCAATAAATTTTTGGTCTATGGGTTTTACGTGCAAACCCAACTTAGTTCTTTTTTGATTATCTTCATAAAAACGTTGAGTTTGCTTCTCTGTATCAGTTAATTCATTAAAACCGTTGACTAACTCTATACCTTTAAAATAGCACTCAAAGCGCTGTGCAACCCGATCATCATCAGGACAAATTTTAGCTAACGATGCTTGAGAACTGGGAAAATTATAGACAAAACAAGGGGAAAACTTTCCAATTTTTGGTTCAATAATTTCGCTAAATATAAATTGTAATAAAGTATCATTATTTAACGCGGCAAGTAACCAGTCACTGGTTTTATTATGCTGGGCAATAACAGCTAATAAAGTGTCTCGATCAGCAACTAACGGGTCAATTCCAACATAGTTGATAAAGGTTTGTTGATAGGTTATTTGTTCTGGCTTTAAACAGCCCAATATTTCGGTAAGTAACTGTGCTACCTCGTCCATTAACGCAAAATGATCAAAGCCAATACGATACCATTCAAGCATGGTAAATTCAGGATTATGATATCGTCCAAACTCTTCATGACGAAATGCCTTCGCCATTTGATAGATACAACCATAGCCACAAGCGATAAGACGCTTCATATGAAACTCAGGTGACGTTTGTAAATATAAATCTGTTGCTTGGTTATCATTGGAATCAGCTAAAAAGTGATATCGACAATTTAGTGCATCTAAATGAACATCGGTTACCGTCCCTAAAGATAAAGCAGGAGTTTCGACTTCAGTTACATTTCTATCAGCAAAGAAAATACGTATTTGTTGTATTATTTGAGCGCGCTTTTGTGCATTTTGCCAGGTAAGCGTTGGTTGCCAAGACATAAGTATTTCCTTGTGTCGAAATTTTGAGTGTGCCCTTAAACATTTAAGTAGCCTCAGGGTATCGAAATCGTTTTCTCTTAGCGTTAAGCTTATGAGGCAAAATGTCGACGTGCGAATTTAAAAAGTAAAACAAAAAAGGTCGCTCCTAACTTACTCAGGAAACGACCTTTTATCCATCTATTACTAGAGAGACAAGGATGTTAATTTGTTCATTATTCGATGAATTAACATGCTAATGACACGGAGTTGACGCTAATCAATGAGTATCTGCAACGATGTTAATACAAGAATAATGTCAAATTAATCAATTATTTTAGATACAACACCTGCACCTACAGTACGACCACCTTCACGAATCGCGAAGCGTAAACCTTCGTCCATCGCTACTGGGTTGATTAGCTCAACAACAAACTTCAAGTTGTCGCCAGGCATTACCATTTCAACACCTTCAGGA
>JASMAS010000028.1 GCA_030754235.1 Litorilituus sp. | reverse complement strand
CGTTCAATTTTAGCTTCAGGCACGCTGGTTTATAAAGAACAAGTTCAGTTGCGCTCTGAGGTAATTGGTCAGGTCAGTGAAATGCTCATAGAAGAAGGTGATGAGGTTAGAAAGGGGCAAGTATTAATGCGCCTTGAACCTCGTACTTTCCGTGCAGGTGTCGAGCAACAAGCGGCTTTTGTACGCATTCAAACTATTGCTATCGAACGTCAGAAAAAGAAAATAGAAAACATAAAGTCTCAATGGTTACGAAAACATAACTTATATGAACGTAAGATCCTTGATCGTGATGCGTATGAGTTAGTTGATAATCAATATGCTTTGGCAGAAATAGACTTACGCTCTCGCCAAGAGTCTTTATTACAAGCACAGGCAAGTCTTGATAAAGCTCAAGAGCGATTAGATAAAACTGTATTTCGTTCACCTATAAACGGTATTGCCACCTCGGTTGACATTAAGGAAGGTGAAACAGCAATTAGTGGTTCAACTAACATTTCAGGCTCAAATTTGATTACTTTAGCCGATCCATCTTCAATTTTAATTGAGGTGCAGGTAGATGAAGCTGATATTGCCAATATTCGTATTGGGCAACAAGCTGATATCTTTGCAGTAGCGTTTCCTGATGACGCTCTGCAAGGTGAAGTGCAAAGTATTGCAACTACAGCAAAGCGAGCACAAGGCCGACAAGGGCTCAGCTTTAAAGTGAAAATCTTGCTTGCTGACTCTAATACCATTGCTGTTCGCCCTGGTATGAGCTGTAGAGCTGAAATATTTACTGAAAGTAAGGATAAGACGATAGCGGTTCCAAGTGAGAGTGTTATTTTTGCAAAACAGGCAAAGCTTAAAAATGAAGATGAATCAGAAAATAATAATGATTTACCGAAAGGAAATTTTGATCATGTTTTTGTCTTGGCTGATGGTAAAGCGGTAAAACGAAATGTTGAATTAGGTATTTCAAATGATCGTTTGCAAGAAATTACGTCAGGCATAAAAGTGGGTGATAAAGTGATCACGGGGCCTGCTAGAGCATTAGGAAAGTTAAAAGATGCTCAGTCAGTGAAAGTGCTCAATAAAGAGGCATAAATGATGTCTGATGCATTAATGAGAGAAAATATTGCCAAGCCCATTATTGAGTTAAGACATCTTAGCAAGCTTTATAAAATGGGAAACCAAGAATTTTATGCTTTAAATAACTTTGATCTTGATATTGCTCACAATGACTATCTTGCTATCACCGGGCAGTCGGGATCGGGTAAGTCGACACTAATGAATATATTGGGATGTTTAGATTATCCAACTAATGGCTCGTATAAGCTGAAGAGTAAGGATGTTGCTCAGCTTGATGAGACTACGCTTGCAGGTATACGAAATTTAGAGATTGGTTTTATCTTTCAAAGTTTTAATTTATTACCTCGTGCGAGTGCTTTGCAAAACGTGATGCAGCCGCTCATTTACCGTGGTATACCAATAAAAGAGCGAAGAATAAAAGCTGAACAAGCATTAATTCGTGTTGGGCTAAAAGAGCGTATTGATCATTTACCGAATCAAATGTCGGGCGGTCAACGTCAGCGTGTTGCTATCGCACGTGCTTTAGTTACTGAGCCTGCTATTTTATTGGCTGATGAGCCAACAGGAAATTTAGACTCTGGTACAACCATGGAAATAATGGCGTTATTTGATGAACTTCATAACGACGGACAAACATTGATTATTGTTACTCATGAGCAAGATATTGCTGAACGTTGTCACCGTGTTATACGTTTAACCGATGGATGTTTAGTTGCCGATTCCGTCAATCATGAAATAGAAGAAAACTATATTGAGCAACAAGCTGAGAAGGAGGAAAAACATGTCTAGCTTCTTTTTTAAAATTGTTGAGAGTATCAGAGCAGCGGCACATTCAGTTCGTGCTCATGGTTTTCGAAGCTTTTTAACCACACTCGGTATTATTATTGGTGTGGCTTCAGTTATTGCTGTGGTCTCTGTAGTTCAAGGTTTAAGTAGCAGTATTACCTCACAGTTTGATGATATGGGCACTAATGTTGTAAATGTGAATGCCTTCACTCCGTTAAAAGATCGATTACAGGGTAAAATTGCTAAACTAAGTTATCGTGATTTCCTAGAAATTGAGTATAAGGTTTCGGGTATCAATCATATTACACCAACGGTTGCCGCTACTGGCCCTAATGGTGTAGTGCAATATAAGGGTGAATCGACAGCAACTCGTGTAATTGGTACAGGCTCTAGCTATCAAGCGCTTTATGGTATCTTTCCTGAAGAAGGGCGTTTTTTTAATCTAAGTGATGATAAGTCACGTCGCCGTGTTGCAGTATTAGGTGACTCTATTTTAGATAAGTTAGAAATTAAAGGCTCTGCGGTTGGCCAATATATTATGATCGGCGGTGAATGGTTTAAAGTTATTGGCGTGTTAGAAAAGCGCGGTAAGCTTTTTGGTTTTGACCAAGATGATTTTATTCTTTTACCTTATACAACCACACGAGCATTAATGGGCGGGGCGGAAGAGCCTGATATTAGTATTTCGTTACAAGTTGATGATGCTAGCCAACTTGAAAGTATTAAACAGCATATAAAGAACTTATTACGCCGTAATCATAACTTATCAAAAGATATGAGTGATGACTTTAAAATAAGTACAGCAGAGCAAATGTTGGATACCGTAAATAGTATTACTTCAAATACCACAATGGTGCTCAGTGGTGTCGTCGGTATTTCATTACTTGTTGGCGGCATTGGTATTATGAATATTATGTTGGTCTCTGTAACGGAACGTACTCGTGAAATAGGCATTCAAAAAGCACTAGGAGCAACGCGTGTAGATATTCTCTTACAGTTTCTTATTGAGGCTGTGTTCTTATGTTTACTTGGTGGCTTAATAGGTTTATTAATAGGTTATGGTGCTGGCGCATTGGTAAGTAATATTATTGATTTGCCTTCAGCTGAAGTTCCTATGTGGGCGGTTGCTTTGTCATTTGGTTTTAGTGCTGGTGTTGGTTTGTTATTTGGCATAATTCCAGCAGCAAAAGCAGCAAACCTTGATCCTATTGATGCACTGCGTTATGAGTAGATTTCTTGAAAATTTAATCATTGCACCCATATCAAAATATAATCATGCTTATTGTTAATAACTAAAGGAGGGGAGTTGCAGCAATTTATTGTTAAATTAATTCTAATGCTAAGTGCTGTTTTATCAGCAAACTCTGCTTTAGCAGTATCTCTCTCTTCTGTAATTAATAACGATACTCAGCAAGTTGAACATGGCAAGCATTATCAAGATAATACTTCTTTTTACTTAGTAAAGCGGAGAAAAGAAAGTCCAAGTACTCAGATAAGAAAGAAGAGTATATATAAAGAGGCTTTGTACTTACTTTGTTTAACTCAGCTTGATTTTTTTTATGAAAACTCATTAGAAAAATTACTCAGTACTACGACTCAACAACATTATATCATTCAAAAAATTGCCTTTATTTCAATTGGAAGTGAAAAAAGGTACTTACTTTCTCTTCCTGTCAATCAAATAGCAGATAAACCATCACCTTATAAACGCTTTGTTAGTTAAAGCTTGTAGGCTCAATCACTTTCGATAGAGCTTGTTTTTATAATATATTTCACTCAATAAGTGGAATTAGTCTTAGTGTGATTTATATGCATGATTTATTAACTCATAATTTTTATTTGGCGTTAGCGCCGTGGTTTGTCTTTGCTGGTTTGTCAGTCATTGCAGTTGTTCTTATGAAGTTTGCTAAAAAGCGTCGAGGTATAGCCATCGCTTTTGCTGTTTTAGTGCAAATGTTTTCACCTGATCCATTTGTTGAAAAGGCTATTACTATGGTAGTTTCAGAGAAGCGAGCGATTAAAAAACAACAAGAAGATGGAGGGAAGGGAAAAGTAAAAGAATTAAGAGAGCAGGAGAAATAGGGAAGTAAATATAAATGCCAGACAAAAAGACTAGCATTTATTTTCTAGAATAACTTTTCGGTCATTAAGCTAAAGAAGCTTCTTGTTTAACTCATACAGATAAAAGTAGATTTTATCATTCTCGAGCAAGAGGGGAATATATTTCAGTAAATTCCCATCTGATTTCACTTTAACGATTATGAGGTAAAAAATTTATAGTTTAACAGCAACTGTGCCAGCATCAGGTCGACGCGGATCTGATACCCCATAAAACAAACCATTATTAAACATTATAGATTGAACACTGCCCATGGTTTTACCTGGTTTAATATTTTGTCCTTTAGCTTCTAATAGTTTTAAAGTATCAGGACTAAATCCAGCTTCAAGCTCGAGTCGATCGGGTAACCATTGATGATGAACTCTAGGCGCATGAACTGCCTCTGCTATATTCATATCATGATCCATTACATTTATTAACACTTGTAAAACCGTGGTAATAATTCGACTACCACCTGGACTTCCGGTAATCACATAAGGTTTATCATCTTTAAAAATCATAGTGGGTGTCATGGAACTAAGTGGACGTTTATATGGTTGAATTGAATTAGCTTCGCCACCAATTAAACCAAATCCATTAGGCACACCAGGTTTAGATGAAAAATCATCCATTTCATTATTCATTAATATACCCGTTTTGGGGATAACTATGCCTGAGCCATATGAAAAATTTAGAGTGTAGGTATTTGATACTGCATTGCCATATTTATCCATTACAGAAAAATGTGTTGTATCAGGACTTTCATAAGGGGCTGGGTTTCCAGGTTTGATTTCACTAGAAGGTTTTGCTTTTGATAGTGATATTTTATTTGCTAATTCTTTGGCATATAACTTACTCGTAATGGCTTTAATTGGTACATTAAAGTGTTCTGGATCCCCTAAATATTCACTCCTATCTGCATAAGCAAGTTTCATCACTTCTGAAAGTAAATGGGTTGCATCTGCACTGCCATATCCCATTTCTTTCAAAGGAAAATGTTCCAAAATATTAAGCATTTGTGCAATGTGTACGCCACCTGAACTCGTTGGTGGCATGGAAACAACTTGATAACCATTATAAGTCGTTGTTATCGCTTCTCTTTGGGCCACTTTGTAGTTAGCCATGTCATTAAGTGTGATCAAACCGCCATTTTTAGCCATATCATTGACAATACGCTTAGCAATTTCTCCTTGGTAAAATTCAGATGGACCTTTGTCAGCAAGGCGTTTCAAAGTCCAAGCAAGGTCTGATTGAACTAAGGTTTCTCCAGGCTGGTAACTTTCTCCACCAGCTTTAAAATAAGCCTCGGCTGTTGCTTTGTTTGAAGTAAGCCAAGCTTTACGACTTTTCAGGTTTTCTGATAAATCATATGAAACCAAAATACCTTTCTCAGCTAGCTGAATAGCTGGTGTGATCACTTGCTTCCAACTCATAGTGCCATATTTTTCTAAGGCATATGATAAACCTGCAACAGTGCCTGGTACACCCGATGATAAATGACTAAAACGTGCTTTACGATTATCTACATTACCTTCTGTATCTAAAAACATATCTCTATGTGCTTTTTGAGGCGCCATCTCACGATAGTCGATTGCTATGGTTTTATTTTCTTCAGCAATATACGCAAGCATAAAGCCGCCACCCCCTAAGTTGCCAGCTCTGGGTAATACAACAGCTAAAGCTATACCTGTTGCAACCGCTGCATCAATCGCATTTCCGCCTTGTGCTAATATCCGAGCACCAATTTCACTTGCGATCATACGTTGGCTTGAAACCATACCATCTTTGCCAATAACAGGATGATGTATGGTGTCATATCTAATAATTGCTGCGCTATTATCAATATGCCCCTTTGTTGCAGCATACAATTGACCCGCATTTATCAATAAAATTGCACTTATAGCTAATTTTTTAACTGTGAGACGTTTTTGTTTTACCATTTGTTGTTACCCTACTGAAAAAACTCATACTTAATACTTGATTTAAGCTCAATCTTTAAACATTTAAGTCACTATATACATTGCACTTAACATTGGTATTTGATTAAAAAACTGAGAGTGATATAAACACATTATCAGTTAAAGAAATTAACCTACAGATATAAAAAATCTATTTCAAATAAATAAGATAACCATAACCTAAGTGTATAGGTAGACTTAAGAATAAAAAATAAGTCTGTTGAGGTTAACAAAACAGAACTAGCTATGGCAGTCATTAATGACGTTGTTGCGGGTATTTATGGAGCCTTGTGAACTGATTTGAGGAAGGTAATAACAGAGCGGTATAAAGGAAATAAAGGCATAAAAATTGTGATGTATTTATATGCCAAGAGGCTTCGGATGCGCAGTTTGTGAAAATCGCCGCTTTTTTAATTTGAGGCGTGGGAGGAGTGAGCTTTTATTTCTCTTTGAATTAGACAACCAAAAGCAAATTTTATAAAAAATCGAATTGTTAATGGATAACATTATGAAGCAATTAATCTTATCTTGGAGAGCTTAAGCACTTAGTGTTATTGAATGTGGTGCACTTAATAATAAGTAAGAAACACAAATCACACGCTTTATCCCACTTCCTTCACCACGGTTTTAAATAGGGTCTGTTGATCTTTGGCGGTTAAATTTTGTTCGAGATAAAAGCGTTTTAATCGCGGCGAGTAGTGG
>JASMAS010000027.1 GCA_030754235.1 Litorilituus sp. | reverse complement strand
ACTATTGGCCTGATGATCCTGCTAATGCAAAAGCAACTAATAAAACTAAACGCTACATAACAGATAAAAATACAGATAAAAAATAAGGCAATGTCCTAGATGTCACCCCAAAAAACACCCCCTCGCCCTGCTAAGCAAAAGAGAAAAAACACTTGGTTTAAATGGTTTTTTATGACCACAGCTAAACTTTTATTGGCACTGGTTTTTGTTTTGGCTCTTTTTACTCTTTATCTTGATGCAAAAGTACAAAAAACGTTTGAAGGTCAACGCTGGCAAATTCCTGCACAAATTTATGGGCAAATTGAAACACTTTCTCTTGGCGACGTTCTCGATATTAAGACGCTTAGCTCATCATTAGCGTTAAATAATTATATAAAAGTCACCAAAGTTGGATCTCCTGGTCAGTTTTCTCAATCATCTCAGCGCTTGGTTATCTATCGCCGAGCATTTATATTTCCTGATCCACAAAGCGGTGGCATGAATGCGGCGGTTAAATTAACGATCACGGTTGATAACAATAAAGTGACTCAGCTTTTGGCTGCGGAACAACCCGTTTCGGATATTAAACTTGAGCCTACCTTATTAGCGAGGTTAGTACCTGATAATAAAGAAGATCGCATCTTAATGTCGCTTGAGAAATTGCCAACATTATTACTCGACACCCTGTTATTAATTGAAGATCGCAATTTTTATCATCACCAAGGTGTTTCACCGATGAGTATTTTGCGTGCCTTTTATAGCAATATTCGTGCAGGTCGAACAGTACAAGGCGGTAGCACGCTCACTCAGCAATTAATAAAAAATATGTTTTTAACACGCGAAAGAACATTCACTCGTAAAATCAAAGAAGCCATTATGGCGTTAATTATTGAAGCGAGATATAGCAAAGATCAGCTACTGGAAGCTTATATTAATGAGGTTTATCTTGGGCAACATTATGCTAATGGTATCTATGGTTTTGGCTTGGCGGCAAAATTCTATTTTGGTAAAACGCTAGAGCAACTCAATGGTGCACAAATCGCTTTGTTAGTCGCTCAAATTAAAGGTCCTAGCTATTATGATCCCTGGCGACACCCTAACCGAGCTAAAAACCGCCGTGATTTAATATTACGTTTAATGTTTGAACAACACTTTTTATCCGTGCATGAATTTGAACAAGCAGTTAGCGCGCCGTTAAGTATTAGAAAACAACGACGCTTTAAAAGTAAGCAATATCCTTCCTATTTACAATTAGTAAAACATGAGTTGAATAAGGTACTCTCTGAAAGAGAACAAAAATCGGGTATTAGGGTTTTTACTGGTTTTTCTCATTATAGCCAACAGTTAGTGGAGCAAGCCGTTGCTCGACAGTTAACTAGACTTGAAAAACAGTCTCAACAAAAAGATTTACAAGCGGCCATGATAGTGACTGATATCAATACCAGTGAAGTACGTGCTCTAGTGGGTGATAAACATAGCGGTTATGCTGGGTTTAACCGAGCCTTACATGTTAATCGCCCCATTGGCTCACTTATCAAGCCTGTTATCTATTTAGCGGCGTTAGAGCGTTATGAGCAATATAATTTGGCAACGGTACTTGATGATAAGCCAATCACTTTAAGTAGTGAGCGTGGACAAAAGTGGCAACCTAAAAATTATGATGGTAAATATCGAGGTCAAGTTCCCCTTATTGATGGTTTAGTGTATTCGCTTAACATTCCCACGGTTAATTTAGGAATGAAACTAGGGTTAGATAATGTTGCTAATGCTATGCATTCACTTGGCTACAACCAAGATATAACCACCAGACCTTCAATGTTGTTGGGGGCTATTGATATGTCACCATGGCAGGTGAATCAAATGTATTTACCACTCGCTAACCAAGGTCAATCATTAATAGTACATGCTATTAATAAAATCATCTCCAACCAAGGCACTACTTTGTGGGAGTTTGAACAAGAGCCAGCTCAAATTTTGTCGCTAAATGGTGCTTACTTAGTAGACTATGCACTAAAAAAAGTGACTAAAACAGGTACAGCAAGATCGCTTTCTTGGCGATTAAAAAATACCGATGTGGCGGGTAAAACAGGTACAAGTAACGACTTGCGCGATAGTTGGTTTATTGGTTATGACAATAAGCATCTCGTGACCACTTGGTTGGGTAAAGATGATAACGCGACAACCGGATTAACAGGAAGTAGCGGAGCATTGGTATTGTTTGCTGACTTTATGAAAAATCAAGGCGTAACCTCTTCAAAGCGCATAATCCCTCAAGGCATATCCCAAATATTATTTGAGAAGAAAACGGGTAACGCAGTTACCAATCTATGTGATAACACTATTAATTATCCCGCTATTTCATTAGGCATAACAGTACAAAAAAACTGTCTGAAAGAGAAAGTAGATAAGCGTTCATGGTTTGAAAAAATATTTGGTGATTAACGGTTCTTTACTGTTTGAATATATAAAGCAAACTGGGTTACTCTTTCCTTAATTTTGGTTACACGAGTGCAATTGTTCAGTAACTTATCTTTGGGTTCCCTTGGTTTTTTTTCAATATAGCTAACATAGTGTATATTCATGGTAATGCTAGCACTACCTATGCTTGGTATTTTAACGTAGGATAAAATTGCCAATAATCACCAGTATTTTTTATTTAATATAATATTTACTGTTGTTATGTACAGTTTTAGTGCGGGCATGGTATGCTAGTCGCCAGAGTAGATAGTAATTTAACTTTTTCTTTTAATATGACTAAGGAAAAATAATGGCAGTTGAAAGTAGATTTGTCGTCATTAGACACGGGGTGGAGGCAAAAACATTTATGGATAAGAAATCAGCAGATGAATATGACAAAATGTTGGACATGGCTGATAATTTAGCTGAAGTCTTTGCGAATGCACCTCTAGAGTTAAGTGATGCGATTAATGAAGAATTAAGTATTTATTTAGCGCAGCACCGTGAAGAAGTGTTAATTGCTTTACTCGCTAAAAAGCCTGCAAAAAAAGTGAAACCTGCAGCAAAAAGAGCAGCTAAAAATACAGCAGAAGAACCAACACTTAGTGAAGCTAGCTAGGTTCAACATTTAATATTGTATTAACGCTTATGCTCGATTATCAGCTTATTCGCAGTAATCGCCGTAAAACAATTGCCCTACAAGTAAAGCAAGGGCAAGTATTGGTTAGGGCGCCGCATTTTGTTCATAAGCAAATCATTAATGATTTAATATATACTAAGTCAGCTTGGTTACACGCTAAAATTGCAGAGCAATCGCATACTGCCCTACAATGTTTTTCTTTTAAACAAGGAGATACACTGTTTTTTTTAGGTCATAAGGTGTGTTTAAATATCAATTACGCCGAAAGAGCAGAGACTTTTTTGACGACTGTTACCGACGATATATCACAGTTAACCGTGGTGTTAACCAAGCGCTATAAAGAACACACTAATGATAATGAACTTCATCTTGTTGCCGTAAAAAAGCAGTTAGAGATTTTTTTTAAACAACAAGCACACACTATGCTTTTGCCCAAAGTGACTAACTTGAGTCAGCTCACTCAACTTAAACCCAAAGCCATTAAAATACGTCAATATAGTGCTAGATGGGGAAGCTGCAACAGCAAAGGTGAATTGAGCTTTAATTACTTAATGATGATGTTACCAGAAAACGTTATTGACTATATTGTTGTCCATGAATTATGCCACTTGCGCTTTTTAAACCATTCAAAAGACTTCTGGCAACTCGTTAGTATTCATTTTCCCCAATATCATCAAGCCAAATCATGGCTAAAAGAACATCAGTCACAGCTTGTATGGCGACTTCCTTAATACCCAGTAGTGATCACTTAGCAAGAATAAAAAAGTTTAAAGGTAAGGCATTGATTGAAAAGAATAGTTATTCAGGAGAACGTGCTCCTGCATTCTCTAATAAGCTATATCCATGTAACGTCCTTGTCAAAATAAATAATGAAACATGTAAACTTTTTAAAATTGCTCTTTGGGAGTTCATCAGCGAACTAATAAGCGTTCAATATTAATGAAATATAGACTAACTGTGTTTAAGTCATTTTGTTTGTTCTAAGCTTGCTAATGTCACGCTAAGTTGACTAATTTAGGTAGGTTTTGTACAAATAAAACACAGTGGCATGAAAATGGCATGCTACAAACTTTGTGAATACCTAGAATTATAAAGCACAATTAATTGACATATAGGCAAGGGAAAAGTGATGAAATTCAATACTCGTAGTATAGGAACTGCTTTTATTTATCTGGCATCTGCATCGCTATCCATAATCTTTATTTATTTGTTATTTGGCAGTTAATAGCTTAGTAAAGAAGCAAAATGCTTGAGTTAGCTCTAGTATATGCGCTCTATCGTATAATTATTCATACCCTATAACTTTTTATTCTGCTTCAACTGTGCCATTGAGGGTTGACACTAGGGTATAAATAAGGCATTTTACTGCTATGAATAAGACTACCAGCCACATTATCATTATTACCACCACCACCCGAATTGGGATGGCGGTCGCTGGCTAACGTGTAAAAAATACTCATTTTATCGAAGCCCGTGACCTGAAAAGGTTGCGGGTTTTTTGTTTTTAATAAAGGAAAAAATAATGCGTGTACTTAAATTTGGTGGCTCATCATTAGCTTCAGCTGAGCGGTTTCGTCAAGTTGCTGACATCATCAAAGATAAAAGCCGGTCGTCAACTGTTGCCGTGGTAGTGTCAGCGCCACAGGGCGTAACCAATCATTTAGTTGCCATGGCTGAAAATATTAGCGATGAAGCTAAACTCTCTACAGATTTAGGTCACTTTAAGCGTGCCATTACCTCGATTATTGATGATTTATCCGCAAGTTTACCAGATTTTAATAATCATCACTGTGAGCAGGCACTTACCAATTATGAGCATCAGCTAGAGCGCTTTATGCAAGGTGCTACTATGTTAACCTATTGCCCTGATCATATTCGTGCCCGTGTTATCAGTACTGGCGAACGCTTAAGCGTTGCTATATTAGATTCTGTGTTACAGTCAGCAGGATTACAAGTCTCTTTGTTGTCGCCCGAAAAATTCCTTTATACCAATGAGTCAGCATTAAATGCGGTTGCTGACTTGGTGCTGTCAAAAGAAAAATTTTCCAAACATTACGACAAACTTAATCCTATTTCACTGATGCCAGGCTTTATCGGAATGAGTGTCGATAAACACGGTAAAGACGGTCACATAACTACCCTAGGCCGTAATGGTTCAGATTATTCCGCTGCGGTATTAGCGGTATGTATGCAAGCTCAATGTTGTGAAATTTGGACTGATGTTGACGGGGTCTATAACGCCGATCCACGCTTGATTAAAGAAGCTAATCTACTTGATAACTTGTCTTATCAAGAAGCGATGGAGTTATCTTATTTTGGTGCGAGTGTTTTACACCCGAAAACTATTGGACCCATAGCTCAATATCATATTCCTTGTTTAATCAAAAATACGAGTAACCCATCGGCGCAGGGCACATTAATTTCAAATGAAAATGAGCAACAAAAACGGGTTAAAGCAATATCAAATTTAGATGATTTAACTATGGTTAATGTGTCAGGTCCTGGCATGAAAGGCATGGTAGGTATGGCAAGCCGTGTTTTTGCTACCATGAGCCGAGAAAAGATTTCATTAGTGCTCATCAGTCAATCATCCAGTGAATATTGTATCAGTTTTTGTATCTATTCATGTGATGCTTTGCGTGCAGAGCAAAGTTTGAAAGATGAGTTTGAATTAGAGTTACTTAATGGTTTGCTTGAGCCAATAGCCTTAAAAGGTGAATTATCCATTGTTTCACTGGTGGGGGATGGTATGCATCATCAACGTGGTGTAGCAGCTAAATTCTTCAGTTCGCTTGCTCAAGCACGTGTTAATGTTGTCGCTATAGCGCAAGACTCTTCCGAGCGCAGTATTTCAGTCGTGATAGAAGAGCGTAAGTGCACTGATGCCATGAAAGTGAGCCATCAAAATTTCTTCTCAAAAAAACCTACCATTGACGTGTTCTTAGTAGGATGTGGTGTGGTCGGTAGTGAACTTATTACACAAATATCACGTCAGCAAGCTAGCTTAAAAGAGCAAAATATTTCGCTAAAGGTTTATGGTGTAGCTAGCTCTAAAGGCATGGTCTTTGAGAAAGAGGGTATCGACTTAGGCAATTGGCAAGATATTTTGCAAAATGGTATCGCCAATGATCAGGCGCAAGCGGTCAATGTTGATAATATTAAAGCTTTTGTTCGTGATAATCATCTAATCAACCCTGTACTTGTTGATTCAACATCAAATGCAGAATTAGCCATGAGTTATGTTGATTATTTGGCTGAAGGCTTTCATGTTGTTACTCCTAACAAAAAAGCGAATACAGATTCATGGGAGTACTACCAAAAATTACGTGATACAGCACAGAAAACAAATAGACGTTTTCTTTATGAAACAACAGTAGGCGCCGGTTTGCCGGTGATTGATACTCTGCAAGGGTTAATTAAAGCAGGTGATCAATTGCAGCGCTTTGAAGGGATTTTATCGGGCTCTTTATCCTATATTTTTGGCAAGCTTGATGAGGGTATGTCATTATCAGAAGCAACAGCAATAGCCAAGGAAAATGGCTTTACTGAACCAGACCCTCGTGATGACTTAAGTGGCATGGATGTAGCGCGTAAATTGCTGATTATGGCACGTGAATCAGGCATGCAACTAGAGTTATCTGATATGAGTATTGAGTCAGTTTTACCAAAAGACTTTGATGACAGCGGCGATGTTAACCAGTTTATGGATAACTTATCTAAACTCGATGCTCAAGTTAGTGATCGTAGTGCAGCAGCAAAAGCACAAGGAAAAGTGTTGCGTTATATTGGTAATATTGTTGATGGTAAGTGTCAAGTGTCTATTGAGGCAGTGGCTGCAAGTCACCCACTTTATAGCATTAAAGATGGAGAAAATGCTTTGGCTATTCATAGTCGTTATTATCAACCATTACCTTTTGTTTTACGTGGTTATGGTGCCGGTGCTGCAGTTACCGCTGCGGGTGTTTTTGGTGATATTTTAAGAACCTTGGCATGGGAGCAGCAACACTAATGTCAGCTTCTTCTATCAAAAAAGTCTCTGTTTTTGCACCAGCATCAATCGGTAACGTTAGTGTGGGGTTTGATGTGTTAGGTTTAGCGGTTAAACCTATAGATGGCACACTACTTGGTGATGTTGTTTCTGTTCAAAGTGCTCAAGAGGACAGCTTAGTCGTTGCCGGAAAATTTGCTGATAAGCTCCCAAAAGCTAAAGAAGATAATATTGTTTGGTCATGTTTACAGTTATTTAATCAAGCACTTGCTACACAAAATCAAACGGTAGTGAATGTACAAATGACGCTAGATAAAAAAATGCCCGTTGGTAGTGGCCTAGGCTCTAGTGCATGCTCAGTTGTTGCTGCATTGGCTAGTTTAAATGCTTATTATGCCAAGTACCATCGTTTTAGTTTTGACGAAAAAATCTTATTGAAAATGACCGGTGAAATGGAAGCGCAGATCAGTGGCAGTTTACATTATGACAATGTTGCCCCGTGTTACTTAGGCGGTTTACAGTTGATGGTGCCAGATAATGAAGTGATCAATCGCGAATTACCCAGTTTTAATGATTGCTATTACGTGATGGCATACCCCGGTATTGAAGTGCCAACAAAAGCGGCTCGTGAAATATTGCCAACAAGTTATAGTCGTGCTGATGTGATAAGCTATGGTCAAAATTTAGCAACCTTTGTTGATGCATGCCATCGCCAAGATAAAGCACAAGCTTTTTCGGTATTAACCGACGTAGTAGCAGAGCCTTATCGAAAAGAATTATTACCTAAATATCAACAAGCACGTGAGTATTTAATAGCAAAAGGTGCGCATGCTGTTGGTATTTCAGGGTCTGGTCCTACACTATTTTGTGTGTGTGATAGTAAACAGCAAGCGCAAAAATTTGCTCAGTGGTTAAAAGATAATTACCTTCAAACAGCGCTTGGTTTTGTCCATGTTTGCCAAGTTGATGAAGCGGGTTCAGTTGAGATCTAAAGATATTATATCGGTATGAAATTTTACATACCGACAACGAAATATGAATTTATCAAACTTATTTATTAGGACAATAAAGTGAAATTTTATAATTTAAAAGAGAATGAAGAGCAAGTATCTTATGCTCAAGCGGTAAAGCAAGGGTTAGGTAAAAATCAAGGGCTGTTTTTCCCTAAGTCTATGCCTAAGTTTGATAACATTGAGGAGTTGTTAGCACTACCGCTCGTTGAGCGCAGTGTAAAGATATTACACCCTTTTGTGGAAGAGGATTTAACCGAGTTTGAATTAACCGCAATTGTTACTGATGCCTTTAATTTCCCAGCAGTTCTACAACCTATTAGTAATGAACGTGCTATTTTAGAATTATTTCACGGGCCAACATTGGCATTTAAAGATTTTGGCGCACGTTTTATGGCGAAATGTTTACAAGCATTTGTTGCCAAAGATGCCAAAACAACAGGTCAACAAAAGCCCTTAACTATTCTAACGGCAACATCAGGTGATACAGGTGCTGCCGTGGCTCATGCCTTTCATGGTATTGATAATATCCGTGTCGTGATCATGTACCCGAAAGGTAAAATTTCCTTACTGCAAGAAAAAATGTTTACTACCTTAGGTGGGAACATTGAAACCCTTTGTGTGGAGGGAGACTTTGATGATTGCCAAGCATTAGTAAAAAATTCATTTAATGATAAAGAGCTAGCAACCACCGTTGGTTTGAACTCGGCTAACTCAATAAACATTAGTCGTTTATTAGCGCAAATTTGTTATTATTTTGAGGCAGTAGCACAGTTATCTCGTGCTAAAAAAGACTTAGGTGATATCGTTTTTTCAGTACCTTCAGGTAACTTTGGAAATTTAACTGCAGGTTTGTTTGCCAAAGCGATGGGATTACCGATTAAGCGCTTTATTGCTGCGACTAACTTAAATGATACGGTTCCCCGCTATTTAGAAACAGGCGAATGGTCACCTAATAATACTGTTGCCACTATTTCTAATGCAATGGATGTGAGCAATCCTAATAATTGGCCGCGTGTTGAACATATGCTTCAATCAGGTATTGTTGAAGTTGATTGTGTCACTTCTGTTTCTATCGATGAAGAGCAAACCCAATCAACCATGATTGGGTTAAGTAAACTGGGTTATATCAGTGAGCCTCATGCCGCTGTTGCATATAAAGCATTACAGTATAGTGCTAAAGAAGGTGAATTGGGTGTTTTCTTAGGGACAGCCCATCCAGCTAAGTTTAAAGACGTGGTTGAAAGTATTCTAGGCCAACCAATTGGGTTACCAAAAGAGTTAGCTGATTGCGCCGGTGAGCCTATCCTTTCACAAGAAATGCGCAGTGACTTTAGTCAATTACGCACATACCTTTTAAAGTAAGTTATTTAAAATAAAATAGTTTATAGACCAATAGCATTATGAAAAAACCTTACTGGCAACAGTTAATCAAGCAAGAGCAATCGCAAGCGTACTATGGCCAGTTACAGGTACAAATTAGTGAACAAAGAGCACAGGGCATCACTATTTTCCCTGAAGAAAAAAATGTTTTTCGCGCTTTTGAGTTTGAAGATTTACCTAATATTAAAGTCGTTATTTTGGGGCAAGACCCCTATCATGGTGAGCACCAAGCACACGGTTTGGCTTTTTCTGTGCAGCAGGAGATAAAAGTACCACCTTCTTTAATGAATATATTTAAGGAGTTAACTGCGGATATTAACGAATTTACTACACCGAAGCATGGTGACTTAACTGCTTGGGCACAGCAGGGCGTTTTATTGCTTAATACCGTATTAACCGTTGAGCAAGGGCAAGCACACTCTCATGCAAAGTTGGGGTGGGAAACTTTTACCGATAGGGTGATTGAGGCATTAAATCAGCATAACCATGGTTGTGTTTTTATGCTCTGGGGCGCGCATGCGCAAAAGAAAGGGCGAAATATTGATCAGAGCAAACACCTAGTGCTTAATGCTCCACATCCTTCACCATTGTCTGCTTATCGGGGGTTTTGGGGCTGTCAGCATTTTTCAAAAGCTAATACTTGGCTTAAAAGTAAACATAAGCAAGTTATTGACTGGTGTATATTTTAAAAGAAATCTGGTTGATAGTGTCAGTTTTTTTTACATAAAGTAAGGGGTATAACACTAACTTCTTTTTATGCTGTTGAAATATAAAGATTTTTATTGTTGGTACTCTATTTGCTTAAACGGTGAGCTTATAGTCGTTCTATAATTACACAAAATATAGAGTAAGGAATTAAAATGAATTTTAGATTGTTGAAAATAGTATTATCAGGTTTTATTATTTCTGCTAGCGTTTTATCATATACAGCAACTGCGGGTTTGATAAGCTCGTGGAAACTTAATGGTAACGCGGATGACAGTAGTGGTAATAGCCATGACGGCTCATCATTCGGAGCAACGTATGTTTCAGATACTTCAGGAAGCGGATATGCTACAAGTGCTAGTTTTGATGGTAATGACTATATTGCCTTAAACCAGTCGTTTAGTGGTGCCGGTAGTTTAGGAGAACTCAGCGCTTCGGCATGGTTTAAAACAACCGCAACAGGAAGCTGGAGTTCAAATTGGGCGTTATTAGATTTTGATCGCTCTGAATTTTTCAATATGTTTGTTACAGGTGATGGGGAAATTGGTTTTTCAACCCGTTCTGGTTCAATAAATGATATGTATAGCAGTGTTGATGGCTTAAATGATGGAAATTGGCATCACGTCGCTGTAACTTATAGCGCCTTAGAAGGTAAAAACATCTATATTGATGGAAACCTTGATTCTACAATCGCTTATCAAGGTGCATTAGGTACAGCTGCAACTCGTTTTGGTATGATTGGCGACGGCTCTGAAGCAAGCTCTTTTAACGGAGCTCGTAACAATAGGTATTATGATGGTTTTATTTCAGATGTGAAATTATGGGACAATGCGCTTACTGCATCTCAAGTAAAAGCGGAAGTGCCAGAGCCATCAATGCTTGCTCTTTTTGCTTTAGGTATTATGGGCTTAGGTTTTCGCCGCCTAAAACAACAGTCATAAATAATAGTTATTATATCATTAAGTAAAGTTTTTATGACAGTGTAGCTTGGTTAGGGGGAATTCCCCTAAGCAAGCTACACTGTATTTAATAAGCCTTAGTTTTTACCATTTATAATTCCCGACCTAACCGCTTTTCAATTTGTTTTTTCTCCCATTGAGGGCTAAACAATGAAAACACTTCAAATACTTGAATCCCGTGTACAGTAAGCCCTATACCCCAACCACTAGCGCACCATATGACCCAAAAATATCCGGGAGTAATAAAAAAGTTTAATGTGACAAGGCTACTTATAACTACAATATAGGTGAATAAATGTTGATAGAAGCTCTTGATGCCTTCTACATATTCCATGGCTTTTTGTTCTTCGAGTTCAAGGTGAATGGTTTTCTTGCTATTTTTCTCGTGTTGAGTCTGCATATTTTGCTCCGCCTGTAAGTCATTTAAGTGAACTTCAAATACAGCAGCAAGAGATTTTAAACTTTCCAAACTCGCTTGTTGACCACGTTCAATTCGTTGAATAGTGCGAACACTTAATCCACTAAATTGAGACAATTGCTCTTGTGACCAACATTGTTGTAGTCGTAATTTTTTAACTATCATTGGTTTACCCTTTATTTATCTAGCTTGTGCTGTTTTCGATAATAATCATGACATGCGCCGAGATTTTTACCACGACATTACACTGACAGTTAAGTGACAGTGTAATTATTTCAATAGGTTAGAGGGGGGTATACTAATAATCACTGAACATTAATGAAATATAGAATAACTATATTTAAGTCATTTTGTGTTTTCTAAGCTCGCTAATGTAACCGTAGCAGACCCTAGTGTAATTAATGGTATTATTTATTTGTCAAAGTGAATAATCATTTCGGCAGCCTCACAGTGACAGTCATACCCACACAAAATACAGCTATAACCTTGCTTGCTTGCTTGATGCCATTTATCAGGATGATTTTTTACGAGCTTGCCACCACAGTGAGTAAAATAGGCAACGGCACTATTGTTAGGGCTTTGTCGCCATAAATGAGCAACGCCGCCTAGTGCGCCTTGCTTTTTAACCGCATCAATAGAGAGTTGTAATAACTGTTTGCCAACCCCCATACCACGATAGCGCCTGTCGACCGTATTACATTTAAAGTAACAACACTTGTCGGGTGGTATTGGCCAAAGAGCAGGGCTGCACCATTGATCGATTAGCCAACGAGTAGCGGAAAAAGTGCAGCGAAAGCCAAGCAACTTATCACCTTTAAGGGCGACAAAGCTGCAATTGATACCTTTAGTTATTCCGCGCCCAACCCAGTCAGTAATGCTGTTGTCATTAACATAACCGTCGCCATGCACTTGATTGGCAAGCTCAATCACTTGCTTGAAGTAAGTTGGGGTTAGTGGTTTGTAGATAATCTCTGTCATTATCTTTTTATAATAAAATTATGCTGCGACTAAAGCTGGTCATTAAGCCGCTTGGTGCTGTAATTGTCACAGTAAGTATGGCCGTTTGTGGATCATTCCCCGGTTCTTGGATAACAAAAAATTTCATTTGACTAAAGCCTGCTTGGTTATTATTAGCAACAGTGAAGTCAGTAGTACCCGCTAATAAACCCGCACTAAGAGTTATGTTTACTGTTGTGCCAAGTGGCATGGTTTGACTAGGTGTTCCCGTGTCGGCAAAATAAAGCGTCAATGCTTGACTACCACCATTTGGAATATCATCAAAATCTGTACTATTACCTGTTAATGAGTTTTGATATTCAACAGAGCCATCATTATTAGTTAAAATATACTCGGCCGCAGAGCTAGCCATCACTATGCGTAGTGCTTTTCTTACATGGATGCTACGTTCGTCTTGAATAGCGCAGTTTTCGCCTTGGCATTGTGGACCATTGAATTTTCCATCAGCAATACTAAACGCTCCATTGTTATTAAAATCGATGAAGGTTTCACCATTATCGTGAACACTGTTTTCGTTGTCGTCTCGCCAAGCTTCAGACATATCAATAAATCCATTGGCTTGGGCTGGGTAGTTTCCAAACCCTGAGTCTACATTTAAATTACTACTATTGCCGCTATCTAAAATGGCAGTGCCGTCATTATCATCAAAAAGGTTATTACCATTGGTGTCGAAAAAGGTTTCATGCCCTAAAGCGGTCGCTAAAATTGTAATGCGGTGATCGGCTACTCTTGGCTCGCTACTAGTCCATGTTACCGAACAACTGCCATTGGTTGTTGAGCAACTTGGCTCAATATTACCACCTTCGGTAGTAAAATTAACAGTGGTGCCATCAGGTGCAGGGTTATGAAAATTATCAGATAACCAGACGGTAATTTGAGATGTTGCGCCGTTAATATTCTCGGCCTCAGGGTTTAATATACTGGCAGATATAGTCATTGAGCGTTGCTCTGGCAAGCCTGTGTTAATGGATAGTAAATCTGACTGGCTTTGTACTATAACTGTTTCGCCGTTAATATCCATGCTAGCAGAAGCGGTAACTCGTACAGCTGTAGGTACTGAACCGGCAGAAACCTGAGTAGTGATTAAGCCTTGGCTATTGGTTAAGCCAGATGCTCTGCTTAAGGTAATGCCTCCAACAGAGGTGCTTAGTGCAAAATTAACGGCTTGTTGAGCCAATGTATTGCCTAACTGACTTTTCACTTTAAAGGTTAGGGTTGATGTTTCTTGTCGGTTTTGCCCACCTGTGCCTTTAAGTACAATTGAGCTCGGCTCGGCAGAAATAAACTCAAGAGAACCCAGTTGCTCCCCCGTTATAGCGATGGTTTCACTAGCCGTATTGGTCATATTATTAATATCAACACTAGCCAGTATGACATCACTCGTGCCTGAGGCGCCGGCACAGTCGATATCTTCAAAGGTAGAGCTTGCTGTACCATTAATGCTTAATACCGATTCATCGATGGTGGCGTTACCATTTGCAACACAATTGGAGGTGAAAGTCACAGAAACAGGGGTAACAATGAGTACACCATTTTCATCAACTACATCAACACTTAAGCCTAATGTGCCACCAGCGCTGATGTTATTATCATCGATTGATAAAGCAATTTTTCCTTCAATAAAGGTATTACTGTTATCAAAATAGCCTAAACGAATATCACTGTCGATGACCGCATCGGCTGACAACACCTGATAATTAAAAGTGCCACTGATGTTCGCCTCTTCACTAACAGCATAACTTGCCGTTAATACACCTGCACCAATATCGTTATCACTGCTTAGCGTGACATGGGCAACCCCTTCGCTGTTGGTTAACACGGTTACCGGGCTCAGTGTACCAATATCAGCAGTAAATGCGATAATTTTACCTGCAATTCCTTGGCCGTTATTGTCTGTTAATGTGCTGGTAATTTGCACTTCTTGGCCAGCCTTAAATTGATTAACCGCAATATCATTTAAGCGCATTAGCATTGTTATACTGGGCGATATGTTAGGTGTTTCAGAGTCAATAAACTCGTAATCTATACTGTTAGAATTAACGTCTCCCACCGTTGCATTGGCAGTGCCTGCTCCCAATGAAAGTGCTTCATTGGTGAGATAAACAATGGCTATGCCTTCACTATTGGTTAACTTAGAGTTAATCTCAAGGGATCCAATTGGGGCTGAAAAGCTAACCGCTTTATTAGTAATGATGGCATTATTTTCATCAAGTACTTTAGCTTGTAGGGTGATCACTTCATTTTTAGCGAAGCTTTGCTGTATTGCCCCTTGGCTATTAAAAAGTGAAAACTCAATATGGGTAACAATTTGAGTGATGTTTTCTGCACTTTCTTCATTGTGACCATTACAACCAGCAAGTAATAAGGCAATAAATGAAAAAAATATAAGGTAAAGCTTTTTCATGCTTTAGTTCCTAGATAAAGTAAGATGAGTACACAACAAGAATAAAGTGATAGGTATAAAATGTCTATCAAAGCAGCGAAGAAATTTAACTTATTGAGAGAAAAAATGTACGATCCTATGCTAGAAAAATCCCCCGGTTGTGGCCTTCAATACCCTAATAGCTATTGGAGCGATATTGCTTACAACAATAATGATGAGAAAAATGAATGTGATGGTCAGCTTGATCAAGATACTGAGGTTGATGTTGCCATTGTTGGTGCAGGCTACACGGGACTTTCTTGCGCATTACACTTAGCAAGAGAACATGGAATAAAAGCGCATGTTTTTGAGGCTAATCAAACGGCTTGGGGTTGTAGCGGCAGAAATGCCGGCTTTATTTTAAAGTCTTCTGGGCGCAAAACCTACACCACTATGCAAAAGCAGTGGGGCGAAACGGTAATGAGAGGTATATATGATGAAATGTGTGCCGGTGTTAATGCTGTAAATAGCTTAATTGCAGAAGGGATAGACTGCGATCAGCAAGCCGCTGGTTATATTAAAGTTGCTCATAAGCCAAGCATGTTTAAAACATTGCAAGCTCAAGCTAAGTTGCAACAGCAAATGTTTGGTTATGATGTACAGGTTTTAACGAGACAAGAGTTACAACAGGGTTTTATGGCCGATGAGAATGCTTATGGCGCTATTCGTTATCAAGATGGTTTTGGACTTAATCCATTAAAATTAGCTTGGGGTTATCAAAAACTGGCTCGTCAAGCCGGCGCGAAAGTTCACACTTCAACCCCGATTGATTTTGTAAAACAAAAACAGAGTAAAGATGTTTTATTGAGTTCACCACAAGCCATGATAAAAGCAAAAAAAGTGGTCATAGCAACCAATGGCTACACTCCCAAAGGATTTCATTCATTAGTAACCAATAGAACCTTACCGGTACTTTCGCAAATCATTGTTACACAACCACTTTCAGCAGAGCAGATTGGAGCGTGTAATTTTTTAACCAGCAACGTGGTGATGGATACCCGAGCACTTAAATATTATTATCGAAAACTACCTGATAATCGCCTCTTATTTGGCGGGCGAGGAGCTATTACGGGTAAAAATGCTGAAGATCCTTACTACGCCAATAGACTGCTGAGCGTGCTCAAAACCAGTTTTCCTGCGCTTGGTCATTTGGCCATTGATTATGCATGGTCAGGTTGGATTTGCATGGCACTTGATGATTTTCCCCATATTTATCAAAATGATGAAAATAATGTATTTTATGGGATGGGATATTGTGGCAGTGGTGTCTCTTTTTCTGTTCAGGCAGGCAAGCGTATAGCAGAAAAAGTGGCCGGAAAAACCGTGCCCAATTTACCATTATATCAAAAACCTTTGCCTAAGTTTCCGTTTGCGCCGCTGCGAAGAGTAGGGCAATGGGGTTATTTTCACTATGGAAAAATTAAAGATAGTTATTTTTAGTTTTTTGTCCTTTTAACAAACTCAGGATAATCGGGGGTATGCTTGGGATGGTTGGTTAAACTTCGTGACGCTAAGAGCCTCCGTTCGCACTGAGCGCTGAGCAATCTAAGGGTTAAAGGCGGTTTAAGTTTTCACCACGTTTAAACGCGGCAATATTCTCACTGAGCAGGTTGATTAACCTTTGTTGCGCCTCACTGCTCGCCCAAGCGATATGGGCAGTGATTTTCAGGTTATCTAAGCCTTTTTCTTGTCGTGCTATTAATAAAGGATGATCAGCAGGCGGGGGCTCTTGCTCTAAGACATCAAGTACAGCATAGGCAAGTTGTTTTTCTTTTAACGCTGTTAATAAGTCAATGCTATTTATTAATGCGCCTCTAGCGGTATTAATCAACATTGTGGTTGCCTTCATTTTTGATAACGTTTTGGCATTTATTAAGTTTTCTGTATTGATTGTTTGTGGGCAGTGTAAGCTGACAATGTCAGCTTTGCTGATCAGTTCTTCAAAGCTTACCCGTCCTTGACGAATATTATCAGCATTGATGCGCTCACTAATGAGTATTTTCATACCAAAAGCTTGGGCAAGTTTAGCGACAGATTGACCTAAATTACCATAACCAACAATGCCTAGAGTTTTTCCTGCAAGCTCAGTAATTGCATTACCATGATAACAAAAGGTTTCAGTTTGTTGCCAATGGCCTTGCTCGGTAATGCTATTGTAATGGCTTATCTGTTGATAGTACTCAAGCATTTGTGCCAAGACATATTGAGCAACTGAGTTACCGGCATAACCTGCAACGTTGGTTACGGCGATATTGAGCTTATCTGCGGCATTAATATCAACGTTGTTATAACCAGTGGCCGAGATACATATGAGTTTTAATGTTGGTAATTGAACAAGTATATCCTCAGTTAAAACTACCTTGTTGGTAATAATAAGTTCAGCCTCTGCGCAGCGTTCAATAATGTGCTCTGACAAAGTTGTTGAGTAGCAAGTAAGTGTGGTGACTTGTTTTTTTATAGTTGAAAAAGAAATATGAGAACTAAAGGTTTGGCTATCTAAAAAAACGGCTTTCATTTTGCTATTTATCCTCACTATTGTTGCTTAAAAGTCCCAAAAGTAGTTTACTTTTAAGCCAAAAAATGTCGAGTGCTGCTTCTCCGCTAACAACCTTAGTTCCCAGTCCTGAGCAAATTGGTAGTTAAGCTCACCATACCATCGATTTTCACTAGCATTAGAAAAACTAATATCACTGATTTTTTGTAGTTCAATTTTGATTTTTAGATGTTTGGAAAGTGAACTGATCATACCTATTTTAGCGGAAACATTGATATCATCTTCTTTACCAAAGAAAAGCTTTCCACCCATCATGGCATAAACCAAACTATCCTTGTTTAATAGTGTGGATTTTCCTATATCACCTTCAGCAAAAAAAACTCCACAGTCGAAGCAGTTATTGTTTAATTGTTCATATCCAACACGTACAGCCCAAGCTGATTCAAGGGTGTTTGACCATGGGATAGCGGGTAAATATAAAGAATTAATATTAACTAAATCGATTTTAGCAAGGTGGGCTTCTTTGTCATTAAGGATAAATTCAATATCAACCATTTCTAGGTTAGCGAATGTTTGCTTAGCAATATCGACAGATAAATCATCAAAGTAGTTCATTCTAAAACCTGCGGTAAAATATTGTTTTTGTTGGTGAACACTAGCAAATCCCATACTGTATTTGGACGGTTTCATACCCAGATGAGGAGCGGGTTTTTTAACTGAGAATTGTGTTGTTATTGACTTACCTATAGGGAGTTTAAAGCGTTCCTTCATTAATTTTTTTTTGTTTTTAATATTAAGTTTATCATCTGGTTGTTTCTGCTTCATGACGCTAAGGTATTGAAGTAGTGCCTCAATAATAATTTGCTTTTCTGTGATCGTTAATTGTTGATAGGCAGAATGTTTAAAATTGAAATTATTATTAATTAATGCTTTTGCCGTACCTCGCTGCTGTGAAGTTAGTTGTTTATAGTAATTATGCAAAATGGATTCACTGGAAGGAATATAGCGAACTTGTGCTAATAATGGCTTATTAAGGTAGCTTGCTTTTTTAAGTCCTTTGGCAACACTGCTGGGTATAACCCATAAACTGTCATTAGATATTAGTGGTTTGTCTAGTACTACTTCAATTAATTTGGCTATATGAAAAGCACAGTTCTCATCAATAAAATAATATTCAAACTTATTACCTAGTAACTCCCAGATATGAGCAACCAGTAAATTAACATCCTCAGAGGTTAGCGCTAATTTATATTCCCATAAATCTCTTAATTCAACATTACCATAATTATGTTGGTGACGATAAAATTGCTGATCCGAATAGCCTGCATCATAACCACCAAATATTCCCCTTAAAATGTACGTAATTGGGTTTTCATCATTAGGAACAATAGCGCCATAATTAAGGCTGGCATTTAATAAATTGTTCTTTTGTTCATGAGGTTTGTTAATTTTTAAAAATAAATGTCCATACATGGACGCAGGGTTGCTCATGTAACCTGATGCAAACACAACACTGATAGAGGAGGCATTAATATCTTGTCGCCATTGTTTATAGGTTTGACAGTCCGTGTTAGGTAAAGCGCCGAATCTATTTAGATCAACATGTCTTGCTATCAGTATAAGGCGGGCTGGAAATTGGCACTGTGCATGTTGATTTATTTGGCTATCATCGGTAATAGGCTTATAAAAAGCAGCGATGGTCGCTTGTAATTCATGTAAAGGTGTCTGTTCTCTCTGTGTACTTAATAGAAAGTCTTTGTTGGTGATATAACGTTGATTTTTTTCATTAACTTTATAGGTGAGAAGTTTTTGCCATTGTGCGCTTTGAGAGAACTCTTCTAATGACAATGTATTAGCAATCGATGAATGAGAAATAGAACTAACAAAAAAAATTGTTAGCATGTAAAGGAAAAAATTGAAGTTCACTTGAGGTCAATAAATAATAGTAAAGATATATTAAAAATGGGCCTATAAGGCCCATTCAAAAAAGCTATAAAACTTTATTTATGCGCTTGCACATGATTTTGAAAAGCCTGAATTAACACGCTCTTCTAATACATTGTATAATGTTTCTGCGCTATCATTATCTTGTGTGGCAAAGTCTTGACGAACAGCTTTGATAATTTCACCATGGCTTGCTACTTCACAACCACGTAGTGCTAACATTGCTGTAACGTATTCACCTTCACCAATAGCTACATCTTGCTCTAATGATGGCATAGTTGCTTTGATAAACATTGCTGTTTTAGCTTTTTCACTAGCACAACTTTCTTGAGAAGAAACGTTTGTTGATACCGCTGTAGTACCTAAATCCCAGATGAGATTTGAGATTGCTGCGGCGCCACCATTATTAGGAAAAACCATTGCGCCAATACCGCAATCCTGCCATGGATTTAATGTTTTGCTGCCTTTTGCTTGAGCGGCAACTGGCATTAATGCTGATGCAGCTAGAGTAGTAGCCATAAGTGTAGATAAAACTAATTTTTTCATAAGATATTTTTCCATAAATTTTTATTATGTCAATGCAACCCCAAGTTGCATTGACATAGTAACGTAATTAATTTGACTTGGGTAGTGCCTAGTAGTAAATAAAATAACAGAAATATTACCTAAATATAACATTGTTATTGAAATAATAATCCGCTGTTCAATGTTCGTGCTAAATAGGTGTAGTGAACCATGCTAACCACACTCTTTACCCTGGTCTACCATCCTTTCTT
>JASMAS010000026.1 GCA_030754235.1 Litorilituus sp. | reverse complement strand
CATCACATCAAGTTTGATGTTTTTTGGCTTGTCTAAAAAGTAGCCTTTTTGCTGTTTTTTTTAAAGTTTAGTCAGTAGTCTAAGGGCTTAAGGATTATAAGTAATCACAGCGCATATTTTGAGTGTTTCTTTGGCTAATGGCATAGTTTTGTTTTATAGGGATTTATAAGCGAGTGTCCTTGTTAATTCTTATACTCAATTAAATCAAATAGTAATGCTCACAAGGAGGTGTTGAATTGGTGCGACGCTTAATATTATTTCTAGTATTGTTCAACTGGATAAGCTCTTCACAATCAGATGAATTATTAGATGCTATATACTTTTCTGATATTTCTGTATTGAATGAAATATCAACAAATAACTGTTTAGCGAAACATTATTTGTTAAATCTTTTCTAAATATTACCTATTTATATGATGTCCCGTTCGCATCGTTCGGACAGTTAATAAGTTAATTTTTTGTAAGAGAAGAAAATAACGCCATTTTACAAATTACAGGTGTTAAATATTACCTATCAATATGGAAAATATAAATCACTATTTGTTAATTTAAGGTTAATTTTAATGAATTTATAATAAAATCTTGTTAATATTTTGTTGACCATTTAGACAGTTAGCGCTCAAGGAAAAGGCAGGATGAAAGTTCATGCCTATTTTTTTACCTAATTTTCAAGTGATAAATATAAAAATAATAAGCGAGTAAAATCATGAAACATCAACTACTAACCAAAATATCTCGATACACATTGGGCTTGTCAATATGCCTTACAGCAACAATTAGCCTAGCACACGCCAGTGAACCTCAAAATTACTATGATACGGTAAATACTACAAATGCCAGTACTGTAAGACAAAGCCTGCATGAAATAATAGATGATCATCAGCGTTTTCCATATACATCATCGGCAACTGATACTTGGGATATTCTCGAGGCTGCAGACCAAGATCCAAACAACAGCAATAATGTCATCGATATATATAAAAACGCATCATATGCAAAAGTTGGTGGTGGTAATAGCAACTATAATCGAGAGCATAGCTGGCCCAAGTCATATGGGTTTCCAAAAGACGGGTCTAGTAATTATCCTTACACCGATGCTCACCACCTTTTCATTGCAAACAGTAACTATAACTCTAGTCGAAGCAATAAGCCGTATGCAAACTGTGCAAGTGAGTGTATAGAAAAAACCACTGAATATAACAATACTCGTGGTGGTGGTGCTGGAGAGCATAACTTGACCAAAGGCTCAGGTCATACTGGAACATGGCAAACTTGGAATGCTCGTCAAGGTGATGTCGCGAGAGCTCTCATGTATTTAGCCGTTCGCTATGAAGGTGGTACTCATGGCGTAACAGGTGCCAATGAACCCGATTTAATCCTGACAGATGATCGCAATTTAATTGCAAGTTCAAAAACAGGTAAAAATGTAACGACCGCCTATATGGGATTAAAATCAGTGTTGCTTCAATGGCATAAAAATGACCCTGTTGACGCATATGAAATGAGACATAATGACGCGGTTTTTACTCAACAAGGTAACCGTAATCCTTTTGTTGATCGCCCAGAATATGTTGTATGTGTCTTTGAAAATGACTGCAGTAGTTTGGGTGTTACTCCTCCAACAGACAGTGATAATGACATATGGATGAACGAGCTTCACTATGACAATAATAGTAGTGATGTCAACGAATCAGTTGAATTAGCAGGTGTTGCAGGTGTTAATCTTAGTGGCTGGCAACTAATTGCCTATACCGGTAGCAATGGCTCTGCTTATAAAACATTAAACTTAACTGGTGTGATCCCAAATCAGTCAAATGGTTTTGGTACACTTAACGTTAATTTTTCTGGTTTACAAAACGGCAGTGCTGATGGCATCGCATTAATTGACCGTAATAGTCAAGTACGACAGTTTTTAAGCTATGAAGGAAAAATGACTGCCACTGAAGGCCCTGCAAGTGGCCTAACATCTACTGATATTGGCGTATCAGAAACCTCTAATACGCCAATTGGATATTCTCTGCAATTATCTGGTAAAGGAAATAAATATAGTGATTTTACTTGGCAAAGTCCGAGGGCAAAAACATCAGGAAGTTTAAATAACAATCAATTATTTACTGGTGGTGCTGAGCAAAGTAGCTTTATCAATAACACGGCAATGGCTATTCCAGATAATTCATCAATCACTAGCAATCTTGATGTTCAACGCTCTGGCAATGCTGGTAACCTAACTATTACTGTCGATATCGCTCATACTTATCGTGGAGACATCAGTTTACAGATAACCGCACCTGACGGCAGTACATACCAGTTAAAAACAAAGTCTGGTAACGATGGTGCAGATAACGTGAACAAAACCTATACGATTGCAGCATCTGGTTTAGCACAGGGGCAATGGCAATTATTTGTGGTAGATAATTACCAACAAGATATTGGTACCCTAAATCAATGGAGTATCAATTTTTAGATGAATATTAACTAAATTATTCGTTCTCTTATAACTATATTATCGCGGCTTGAAAGCAGTTTTGGCGCGATAATATATTGATAATTATAGGTAAAACGCTGGTTGTTTTGAAATAAATATAAACAATATCCTTGCGCAATAAAGCTGGTAAACTAGTCTCTTGCGTTTTGCCTTTATAGCCATATTAAATATTAACAGGTGCAACTTAATGTAAGGAAACACTATGGAATTAAAAATTATCCCTGCGGTTCAGGTAATTATTGTCATGTTATTAATGAAAGTCATTCAACACACTCTTCCTAGTTTTAACTATGTTATGAGTCACTCCGCTAGCTTAGTGTTGTTGTTCACAGCTTTAGCTACGATTATTGGGTTCTTGGCGGTTTTTAGTTTTAGAAAACACAAAACAACCGTAAATCCGAGTAAGCCTGAATTATCTTCAAAGGTGGTTAACACTGGTATTTACCATTTTTCCCGTAATCCCATGTACTTGGCTATGCTACTCGCGCTTATTGCGTTTGCTTTTCACTTAGAAAACCTCTTAACTTTTTTGCTTTGTCCTGTTTTTTTTGCTTACATCGGTAAATATCAAATACTCCCTGAAGAGCTAATGCTTAAGAAGCTATTTGGAGCGGAGTATTTAATGTATCAGCAACAAGTTAGACGTTGGTTATAAATGCTTTTTGATGCGGTAAAAAAATCCTTGAGTATTTAATGATTTTGCTAAGTCGATTTATATTGTGGTAACTTTCAGAAGCAGTTTAACAATTTAGGCGGCAACTGCCTTGAAAAACGCCGCTCTTGAGATTCTAAAAATTCAGATACACCTGTTAATTTGTTTTGGAGATTTATGATAAAGGTATATCTTTTTGATTGGGGAGACACCTTAATGGTCGATTTCCCTAATGTCACGGGTAAAATGTGTGACTGGCAAACAGTTCAAGCGGTGTCGGGTGCAAAAGAAACACTAGCAACATTATCTAAATCATGCTCAGTTTATATTGCTACAGGCGCTGCTGATTCATCGGTATTAGAAATTAAGTTAGCTTTTGAGCGAGTAGGGCTAAGTGACTTTATATCGGGCTATTTCTGTAAAGCTAATTTAGGCCTAACTAAAGGCTCTCCTGACTTTCTAAAAAAAATTATATCCACGTTAAATGTGCCAGCAGCAAATATAGCCATGGTTGGTGATAATATTGAAAAAGATATAAAGCCCGCTTTGGCTGTAGGTATTAATCCTATTTGGTTTAACCCAAACCAAAGGGAAAGACTATCAGACAAGATCAGAGAAATTCACAAGTTAACTGATTTATATAGATAAATCATAAAAGCATACACTACTCAGTTGTTTCTAATCTTCTCAATTTATATCGTTGATATAAACACAGCTAAATAATGAAAAAAATTTATTGTAGTGAATCAAACACAGCGTTAACTTATTTAGTTATCTCAAACCAGTAAGGGACTATTCTCGCATCAAATTAGAGTTTTTACTTGATACGCGCGTATTAAAAGTGAGCGCTTTCTGGGTGAAAAAGCAACATATTTTTATTGATTTTACTCCTATATTAATGTTAAAAAAATGTTAACTCTCTGTTTGGGAGTGATTTTTTTAGATAATAATTAAAAAAGGAAATGATAATGTTAAAAAAATTAATTGGTAGCTTTGTTTGCTACCTTATTATTACATGGCCGGTGTTAGCAGTAGAAGGTATTGCATTCATTCATGGCACAGGCAAGCAAACGGATGCATATCATGATTACTGGAGTGGCGATTTTGTTAATTCAGTACGACAAGGTTTACCTGATTCATCAATATACACTGTGATAAATTGTGATTTTGATCAGTATATGTGGGACAGTAGGGCGTCTGGCTGCTTGGCTGAACAACTTACAAGCTTTATCAACAATAAAAACATAACCAGTATGGTTTTATTAACGCACTCTAATGGAGGTAATGTTGTTCGTTGGATTATGTCAAATCCCACTTGGGATAGTCGGTACGCAGACATTATTAATAAAACAAGTGAGGTTATTGCGTTAGCCCCATCAAGTTTAGGTACTCCTTTAGCTGATGCGGTAAAACAAGGCAATTCTTTTGAAACTGCCTTAGGTTGGTTGTTAGGCTATGACTCTGATGCAGTAAGTCAGCAGCAAACAAGTTGGATGGCATATTACAACCAATATTGGCTATTAGGCACTAGTCAGCGACCTAGTTTACCCGTACATTTTAAAGCGGTTATTGGTTCTGATGTCGACTCAGCCATATGGGATGGAGATAGTTATTGTGCAGGCTATCAATATCAAGTTGCACTGGAAACAACCCAAAACTGGTTAGATTCATGCTCTGATGGTTTTTTAAATTGCTCATCTCAACGAGGCGCAGGGGTAGAGTGGTTCACTGATAAACAACGAACCAACGGAAAAGAACCGTTAAGTCACCAACAAAGTCGTCGTGATTGTTTTAATTTAGATGTAATTATTAGAAATGATATTTAAGGGGCGTGAAATGAAAAGAATTAAATTAATTAACATATTATCTGCTTTGGCACTGTTCATTCTAGCCTTTCAACTTAATGCAAAAGCCGTTGAAAGAGCGCTTCCTATTAAAAACACTCTATCTTTACAAACGATCAATTTTTTTAAATCAAAATATGATTTAGTCACACTAGCTAACACTGACGATGAGGTTGAAAAAAAGGCGATTCATTTTAGCCAAAAACTAGCACAAACAGCGACACCTCGTTTTACCAATAAAGGCTATAGTAGTGTCAGCGATGAGTATTGGTTTGAAGTGACGGGCGCACAATTAAAAAAAGGGATTGCGGTTTCTATCAGTGAGCCTGGAGCTCTTATTAGATTATCGGGTAAATCTGGCACAGATAAAGGCTTAGTGAGTCAAAACACAATAGACCCAAATTCGGTACAGTTGTTTAAAAATAATAAAAAACTTACTTCTGCGTTTAGCCAAAAGGTAACGGCGCAACAACTTGCTACAGCAAATATTTTTCCAAATAGTAGTGCTCTGAAACTTGATAGTAGATTAGGAACAGGTAACTTTATTTTAAAAGTGGATCAAAATATCACTGAGCGACAGCGTTTTTTAGTCAATGTTAAAGAAAAAAATGCTCGTCACAAGCTTAACTTATCTATTAAAAAACAAAGCTACCTTTTAGGGCAAGATATTTATTTTAGCTCTGCAATTAAGGGAAAAAACCAATTTGCTTTAAAAGCCAAACAAAAAGCAAGTATTAAATTGCCTTCGGGTAAAATGGTACCTGTTACTTTTGCAAAGAAGGGTAAACACTTTAAAGTGCAGCTTCCAGAAGTTGATAGTTCAACAAAACGTGGTCAGCTTTATGAACTGTATATAGAGGCATCAACGGTAGTTAACAACATTCAAGTTAAGCGAAATGCAAAAGTTGCTTTTGCTGTTAGTGCCCCAACAGCAAAATTACATGGTAAGTTAGTGCATAAATCCAATGGTGCGAACTTGAATTTAGAGGTGGCAAGTGAAGGACGTTATGAGCTAAGTGGTTTGATTTATGGCATGAATAATCAAGGTAGGCATGTCCCGTTTATGATGAGTCGCTCTGCTTATTTTTTACCTCCTGGCAATCACAAACTGTTATTACATTATGATAAAAAAATAATTAAATCATCTGGATTAAAGCCCCCTTATTTAGTGAAAAACTTGCAGTTAGTGGATCAAAGTCGTTTGGCATTATTACAACAGTTTTAAGGTAATATAACGGTTTAATTAAAGTGATCAAACTTAAGTTTGGTCCCTTTAATCTTGTTTTTTATACGCTCGCCTCTTTTTTACCAATGACTATAAATTCAATGCATCTTCAATTAAAGGGTAAGCGAGGGTAAAGGCGTTTACTACAACAAATCGTTATCAAGTTACTTATGGGCATTACACGTAGCCAAGCACAATGGAAAACTACTATAAAAGAGCAACAAAAAAACGGCTTAACTATCATTGATCATTACATGAGTATCGCTCAAGTTATTATATTTTTTAAAAAATCAGCTTTAACATCAAATAACGTTGTACGTGCTAAGGTAGCACAGCAAGTTGAGCTAGTTTCTTCTCAAACAGTCATTGAGCTATCAATAGGTCTGGCTAAAATCACACTCCCATCACTAACAAACACAAGTTACCTCGGCCAAGTTTTACGAGAGTTAACAAAAAAATCATTACTTGCTTATATTTCTACTTATAATTTCTGCTAAAACCTATATCTACAAGTGATTTGGGTATCGCTAACGGCGTCTTCTATACATCCACTTATAAAACGCATGGGGTGTCGTTATTATCGCTATTCTCAATAGCGTTATGGTGATATGGTGCAATACTAATAATTATCACTAAGTGAACATTTTAACGGGTCTAAAGATTTCAATAACATTGCTGTTTTCAATTTCAATAGCCAATTATGGCTTAATCAAGTGCCTTTTTATTGATAGTGAATGCTCATTAAAATTTAACCATTAATAAATGTTATTGTATAAAAAACACCACTTTGAATGGTAAGGGATATAACATGCATAAATTTTTAAAAAGTATAATATTGGGTTCAATGGTTTTTGCAATATCAATAAGTCAGGCAACGAGTCTTACTCATTATATTGAGCAAGATTATAAAAATCATTTAGGCTCTTTATGGAAGCATTTTCACCAAAACCCTGAACTCTCATTAATGGAATTTAAAACTGCAAAACGTTTAGCGATTGAGTTACGCGCAGTAGGCTTTAAGGTTACTGAAGGGGTTGGTGGAACTGGTATCGTTGCTATAATGAAAAATGGTGACGGGCCAACGGTGATGATGCGTGCTGATATGGACGGCTTGCCAATAGAAGAAATGTCAGGTTTATCGAGCGCTTCTAAAGCTACGATGAAAGATTGGAATGGTGAAACGGTTAGCGTAATGCATGCCTGTGGGCATGATGTTCACATGACAAGTTTAGTCGGTACTGCACGTTATATGGCGTCAGTTAAAAAAGACTGGTCAGGCACGTTAATGTTAATTGGGCAGCCCGCTGAAGAGAGAGGACCGGGTGCTTCGGCCATGATGGATGATAATTTATGGCAACGTTTCTCAAAACCTGATTATGCTTTTGCTTTTCATGTATCTTCAGGAGCTGTTGAAGGTAAAATTACAGTTAATGAAGGCTCTCCTTATGCAGGAGCTGATACTGTAGATATAACGGTTCATGGAATTGGAGCGCATGGTGCTTATCCTCATCAGGGTAAAGATCCTATTGTGATAGGGGCACAAATTGTTAATAACTTACAAACTATTGTCAGTAGAGAAATAGCGCCGCGAGATTCTGCGGTTATTACCGTAGGTTCGTTTCATTCAGGTACTAAGCACAATATTATTTCAGATAAAGCCTATTTACAATTAACCGTTCGTAGCTTAACACCAAAAGTACGCGAGCAGTTATTATCATCAATTAAACGTATTGCTATTGGTACAGCTAAAACAGCCGGCATGCCAGATGATAAATTGCCAGAGGTAGTAGTGAGTGAATTTTCTTTCCCTCCAACGTTTAATGATAAAGCTCTCGCTCGGCGCGTGAAATCTGTATTGGTTAGTAAAATGGGTGAAAATGCGCTAATTCAACCATCAGTTTTAGGCATGGGGGCTGAAGATTTTGGCTTTTTTACTACCAAACCTTATATTCCTAGTGTTTATTTTTCAGTGGGGGGAACACCGCAAGCTGATTTTGACCGAGCTAAAGCCGGCGGTCCAGCAGTGGCTAGTCATCATAGTCCGTTGTTTAAAATTAATGCCGAGCCATCTGTTAAAACTGGTGTGGAAGCAACGGTTCATATTTTAATGGATATAATGGCTAAGCAATAGTAGAACCGGTGCTAATATGCGTTTTAGCCTTGTTATTTCGCGTTTTATCTTGTGTAAAAATACACTCAATGTATCTCTTGAAGAGGCAGGAGTCACAGGACTCTCTATGACGGTTTTAGCGGTCAGGATTAATTAACAACTAAGGTTACTCATTGAGTATGCACAACCGTATTGTATTTGACTACGAATCAATATCAGCGCATTTACTTGCTATCCATGAGTTTTTCATACCGTACAATATGCCAATAGAAATAATTAAGATCCCTACAAAGATGATGCAACTTAGTTTATGGAAGCCGATGTTGGCTGGCTAGCTCTAGAGATTTGAAAATAATTATTAACAAGTACGAGAAAATTACATTTAGTCACTTGCACTAACTCTTCACCTATCGGTTAATAATTCAAAAGTATTTGTTTGTATGTCACAACAACTATTAAACAATACTTATCTAGATGTTGAGTTATTCTAGAAGATATCTTAATGATGGTTACGAAATTGAGTTAGCCACAAAAGACTTTTAACCCTTAAAAGAGCCGTTCAAAAAGATGCTAACGGATAGTTACTTATGGGAAGAATATCGGAGTTTCCATGGCAATCACAGTTAGTAAAGAAGGCTGATACTTTTTATATCAAAGCAATGAGTTCAGAAAAGCTATTAGCATTGAAAAAAAGCGAATGCCAGTTAGAGTAATAATTTTAATGAAAAGTAATTGATATCATATAATATTGTTACTCAATAAAAACTTACAAATTATTGTTAGAAGTAAAGTGGTTGATGATGTAATCTGTTTTGCAGGAAAACCTGCATTGATTAACTTTTTAACGTATTGTTTTTTAACGTATTGTAATTAATAACTAAAAACAATAATTATTCAAATTTAAGTTTACATTGACATAATTAATATATGAAATTAGAAACACTAAGGAATTGTAATGGTTAAACAGATATTTAAATGGCTTGGATTGATGATCCTATTACTCATTATTGGTGGTGGGGCATTTGTTGGTCATGAATGGTACGCCGACAAACCGATTCGATTTAAATCCTATGTAGACCGTATTATGGTTCAAATGGCTTTCGATAACCCAGAAACACTTACTTCACTTGGTTTTCTCGAAAGTATAGGTATTAAAGGCCATAATGCTAATTTAGATGATGCCAGCATAGAAAAAGCAAATGAACTTTATGATATGCTGCCTATTTTCCGACAGGGCATTGCACAATATGCTGATGACGAACTTGAACAGTCAGATCGTATGTCAAAAGAAATAGCATTATACCTACTCGATTTTGCTAATGAAGCTAAGCAATTTCGCTATCATAGTTATCCTGTCAATCAATTGTTTGGTATTCAAAACGGTTTTCCCAGCTTTATGGATGCTCAGCACCAAGTGAATACAATTGAAGATGCAGACAACTATATCAGTCGTTTATCACAGGTTAATCGTAAATTTATGCAAAGCCTTGAGCGCCTGAAACTAATAGAAAATAAAGGGATAATTCCACCAAGTTTTGTTATTGACAGAGTGCTTGATGAAATGCGTGAGTTTGTTACTAAGCCTGTTAAAGACAATATTCTTTATGTCTCTTTAAAAGAAAAAATGGATAAAGCCGAAAAAGCAGCAAAGCTTGATAATGAATCAGTCTTTAGTCAAAAGGAGCAAACTCGTATTTTAACCGGTGTTGAACAAGCAATGTATTCTTCAGTCCACCCCGCGTATAAATTATTTATTGATTATTTTCAAAAGCTAAGAAAAAAATCCAATACAGATGACGGTTTTTGGAAGCATCCAGAAGGTGATAAAGCGTATGCTAGTTCGTTAAAGTTTTTCACCACCACAGATTACAGTGCTGATTTTATTCACGATACAGGGTTAAGTGAAGTAACGCGTCTTCAAAGTGATATATTAAGCATTTTGGCAAAAGAAGGCTTTGATATTAGTGATGGTTTTACTCCAGCCATTGAAGCATTAAAAGCTCAAGAAAAATTTTATTACCCAGATACTGATGCAGGTCGCCAAAAAATCCTTGATGATTACCAGGCTATTTTAGATGAAATTAGTGCAGGGCTTGATAATGCATTTAATATTCGCCCTAAAGCCGGAATGAAAGTTCGTCGTATTCCAGAGTTTAAAGAAAAAACTGCGCCAGGTGCTTACTATGAGCGACCAGCACTTGACGGCTCTCGGCCAGGGATGTTTTTTGCTAACTTATACGATATAAAAAGCACACCTAAATATGCAATGCGTACTTTAGCATATCATGAAGGTGTTCCTGGTCATCATTTTCAAATAGCTATTGCTATGGAAGCCGAAGGCTTGCCTTTGTTTAGAAAAATTTCGCCTTTTACCGCTTATACTGAAGGGTGGGCACTTTATGCTGAACAGGTTGCTTGGGAGCTAGGCTTTCAAAATGACCCGTTTGATAATATTGGTAGGTTACAAGCAGAGCTTTTCCGTGCTGTTAGGTTAGTAGTCGACACGGGTATTCACCATAAACGTTGGACCAGAGAAGAAAGCATTGATTATATGTTGAAGAATACAGGTATGGCAAAAAGCGATGTGGTTGCTGAAATTGAACGATATATTGTTATGCCAGGCCAAGCTACTTCTTACAAAGTTGGCATGATGAAAATTCTTGAGATTCGAGAAGATGCTAAACGTCGCTTAGGTAATAAGTTCAACTTAGCAGAGTTCCATGATGTTGTCTTACAAAATGGGGCTGTACCTCTGGCTGTTTTAGCTAAAATTGTCGATAACTATGTGAATGGAAAGTTAAAGTAAGAGAGTGTAACAAGGAGTTACATGTTATATGTAGTCGCTCAAATCTGATCTTACAGTGAGCCAATTTTTAGGGGGGCTTGCCGTTTTTAGGTTTGAGCTACTACGTATATTGAACAAAACCAACCAGCGTTGATGACACGGTTCAACATCCCCCTGAAAACTGGTTCACGTTAAGTAAAGACTATAGATAGCTTTTTCACCGTGCTATAGACCATAGTGATGTATTAGCGGGTTGTTGCACAACAACACATTAAGCCTGATGTTTTTGGTATGTCTAAAAAGCAGCGTTTGTCTATTGACGCTACAATTTAGTCAATATTCTTTGGATTCAAAGGGGGGAGCAATCATTGTGCGTATTTTGAGTTGTGTTAACAAGCTTGTGTTATTTTTTAAGATGATTTATAAGCGAGTATGCTTGTTAACACTCAAGACTTTTTTGAAATTTTCACTGAAAAAGTACTAACCTGATAATTTTTTCTGCCCTAAAGTGACTATTTGTTGTGATATTTTTCTATTAACCCCTTTAACTAAAATCCAGCTATGCCAATAAAGTGTTTCAATCAATTCAATGTTAGGAGCGATACTGATTAGCTCACCACTAGCTAATTCATGAGCTATTTGTAATTTAGGCAATAAACAATAGGCAACCCCTTGCTTTGCTAGCTCAACAAATGCCTCAGATGAGCGTACGCTATGACAATAATATTCGCTGGCTGCCAAGTTAAAGTGTTTTGCTATAAAGCGAACATGCATGTCATCTTTATGATCGTAACTAATGGCTGGCGCCATTTTTAATGACTCTCGGTTGACGCCATGCTTAAAGTATCTTTCTTTAAATTGTTCATTGGCCACTAGACAATACTCCATATTACCGAGTCGAAAAGAACGATAACCTTTAAGCGGTTTTTCTATTACGCTCACAGCACCAATGGCTTCACCTGTTCTTAATTTATCTAAGGTACGCTCTTCGTGTTCAATGAGTAAATTTAATTCAACAAGATGATTTTGTAATACGGGCGTTATTGCCTGAATAAACCATGTCGCAATACTATCGGCATTAACGGCTAATGAAATCTTTAGTGGCTTAAAAGGTTTATCTGGTGACAATACTGGTGTGAGTTCATGCTCAAGCTGCTTTACTTTTTTGAAATGACTAACTAGCTGTTCACCAGCAACCGTTAGCTCAATTGGTTGGCTGCGAATAAGCACAGGTTGGCCAATATATTCTTCTAAACTTTTAATACGTTGAGAAATTGCCGACTGAGATATAAATAATTTACTAGCCGCTAATTCAAAACTCTGCAGTTCAATAACCTCTGCTAATGCAGATAATAATTTATAATCAAAATTAGCCATATTGTACTATCCTTTCGTAAATTCTTTATAAGTATAACTAATAACAGTTAAGAATTATTAATTTAATTTATGTTAAATACTGTTGCACACTAGCCATCATTATTTATCAAGCCATTTTATTTCATCACTGCTAAGTAACGATGAATAAGGCTTGAATGACATTACACCACATATAAAAGAGGGCTACGCCATGAGTTTTTTAATATTAGCCAAAGGCTTTACTTTAACATTAAGCATGATCGTGCCTATTGGTACGCAAAATTCTATGTTACTTACTCAAGGTATCAGTAAAAACCACCACAAAATGACGGCAGCATTATTTATACTGTATGATGCTATTTTAATTTCAATTGGTGTTTTAGGCGGCAGTTTAGTTTTGGCAAGTAGTGATAGCTTATTCACGGTATTAACCTGGGGAGGCATTCTATTTTTAGGTGTATATGGCGCTTTATCAATGAAGTTAGCTTATAGTCAACAGCACAATAATGCTCTTATAACCCAAAAAAAGTCGGTAAAATTAGTATTATTTACTAGCTTAGCAGTAACCTTTTTAAATCCACATGCTTATATTGATACCGTCATGATTATTGGTAGTGTTGGTGGTCAATATACAGGTGATGCTAAATTATTTTTTCTTGTTGGCGCTATACTTGGCTCTGTCGTGTGGTTTTCATGTTTGGCTACAGGAGCGGCTACATTATCATCATACTTAAGCCAGCCTAAAGTGAAACGTGTTATTGATGTGCTAATTGCCTTGGTAATGTGGGGTATTGCTTGGTCGCTTTATAGCGCATGGCTTGCAAGATGAATAGCTAAGTAATATTAGCGGCTGTGTATAATAGCAAGTATATTAATTAATTGATCACTTAGCGAGAATTAAACGGCTTAAAGGTAAAGCATTGATTGAAGAGAATGGTTATTCAGGAGAATATGCTCCTGTATTCTCTAATAAACTACATTATCCATGTAGTGTCCTTATCAAAATTAATAACGAAGCATGTACCGTGGTGATGGAAACAGACACTGCTGGTCAAGGGTGATTCAAATTTTAGTCTTATCACTACTCGACAATTTTTACCTGGCACTGTAAATTACAACGTTCTTATGGGGTAAAACAAATTAGTTACTTATTAAAAGAACATTTGGCCAATATAGACACCATTGTCGTTGAGCCGGTGGAATTAAGCAAAATCACTTGATGCCACAAAGCGAGTGTTTTAGTATTTTTTGATTAAATTTGTCAGTATAGCGAGTAAAAAGAACAGTATTAGAGTTCGATGATAGTTATCGTTCAACCCTGTTAAACTATGGGGTTACCATGCGTTAGTTAGTTAGTTAGTTGTATTTTTAATCAGTTTTCTTGGGCTATATATTTTTCAGCCTTGGGGATTATTAGTGTAAATTTTGCTCCGCCTAAGCTCGATTGGCTTAGCTTACACTCCCCTTGATGCCATTGAGCGATGCGCTGAACAATCGCTAACCCTAAACCAAAGCCACCCTGACTTTTATTTCGACTCTCATCGAGACGAGTAAATGCTTTGAAAACACTATCATAGTGTTGTTTTTTAATGCCTGGACCGTCATCTTCTATCGAAATGAGTAATTGTTCATCGTTAGCGTTAGCGATTATTTTAATTTGAGTATTTCCGTATCGAATAGCATTAGTAATCAAGTTTTGAGTAGTGCGTTCAATAAGATGCCCATCACAAGGCCAAACCAGTGTATCGTTGACAACTAGTTCGAACTGTTTTTGTTGATGATTCTCTACACTGTCTATATTTCGTTTTAACTTTTCTATTTGATTTTTTAACAATTGAGCAATATCTACTTGATTAACTGCTAACAAGTGCTGTTCGCTTTCTAAGCGGTTGTAGCTCAACATTTCTTCGATGAGTTTTTCAAGTTCGTTGACATCTTGCTTCATTTCAGGAATGTTTTCTTGGCTTTGATCTAACATAGCAAGAGAAAATTTCAGTCGAGATAACGGTGTACGTAAATCATGACTCACTGCGTTGGTCATTTGTTTTTGTTCATCGATAAGTCGCAATATTTGACTAGCCATTGATTTAAAAGAATTGATCAATGGTCTGATCACAGAACGTGGACTAACGGTGATTTCACCAGTGAAATTGCCGTGACTAAATTCGTTGGTTGCTTTTTGTAATTTAAGAAGATCACGCCAAAGAGGCCAAGTCCATAATGCGATAATGCCTGCGAGTAATAAGTAAGAGGCAATTAAAAGCATCGATTTGATTGAATTATTTACAGAAGATAACGCGATAGGACCTATTTGTATAACACTATTGATTGGTTGATTATTTAGACCTGTTACTTTTTGTCGATACAAAACATTAATTTCAAGTTGGTCTTGATCATTATAGGTCAATAAGGGTTTTTCTTGTTGTAACTGTTTTAGTTGTTCTGGTTGCCAAGCAATAGCATTTAAGTCAACAATATTAATATTTGTAGAGATTAGCTGCTCAATTTGAGATGTAGATAATTTACCAGATTCAAGTAATGTGGGCACCGTATTGGCTAGTTTGGCTATTTGCTCTATCTCGTTACTTGATGACGATTGTAAGTAACGCCATACTTGCTCCGAGCTCCATCCTATCAACAGCAGACCGAACGTGACTGCAAAATACAAGCTAATAAATAAACGTGTCATTGATTAAGTTCTAACTCCAAGCCGTTGAGCAAAAAAGATAGCCTTTACCCCAAATAGTCATAATTCTAAAGGGAGATTGCGGGTTATCAAATAGTTTCTTTCTTAACCGTGAGATCTTTACATCGACACTGCGATCAAGACCGTCATATTCACGGCCAATCATTTTCTGATGAATATAATCTCTACTTTGTATTTCTCCTGCATTTTCAGCCAGCAACCAGAGTAAGTCGAACTCATGGCTAGTTAAGTCTACTTGTTGATCTTCATAACTAACTACCCGTGCTTTTTTATCTATTGTTAACTTTCCAAACACCAGTTTTGCATGCTTAGAGATTGTATTTACTCGTCTAAATAATGTGTTAATGCGAGCGAGTAGCACATGTGGCTCTATAGGCTTTATGATGTAGTCATCAGCACCCATTTCTAGACCAAGTACATGGTCAAAATCCGAGTCTTTTGCTGTTAAAAAAAGGATTGGATTTTTATACTCCGTTCTAATTCGTCGACAAATGGAAAACCCATCCATGTGGGGTAGCATAATATCTAGAATTAATAAGTCAGGATTGTTGTTTAGCACATAATCAACCGCTTGATCACCACGGTTTATCACGTTAACGCTGAAGTTATTCTGTTGGAGAAATTTCTGTACCAATTCAGCCAAGCGCTGATCATCTTCAACTAACGTTATTTTTTTCATTAAAATAGGCTCCAGTCCGAACGTAGCTTACGGCGATATTTCTTTGGGGTTGTGGCTGATATTTTTACAAGCTGTTTGGCAAGTATTTGAGTCTTGTTATTTTTTAATGTAAAGGTTGTTGTGCGGTTGAGTTGTACAGGTAAAACACTTTTGCCCGATATTGCATTTTTCCAACATTTTAAAGCGACTTTATCTTGTATTAAGCAGACATCAAGTGCCTGTTCTGACTGCCAGTCGACAGTCGTTGTCAATTGACACTCATCACCTATTTGTTTAACGATACAGGCAAGAGGTGTTATTGAAAAATGTATAATTGGTTGTTTGAATTCGGCGGCATTAACCGAAAAGGTGTTATAAAAAAAATAGCCAGTTAAAATAATGTGGATGGCTTTAGAATACATAACTCGCTCCTATAAAAGCGGTTATGTTATTTTTTTCTTCGACAATAGGGCTGTCCTTAATATTTGTTGCTAATATTTTATAGCTTACTGCGCTGAAAAATTTCCACTGTTTTGATAAGGGGTAATTAGCATGTAGTTTTATATAGGGATTTAAAGCAGAGCCGCTTTGATAGTGAAGTGTTGGATTAACCTTATCCTTGTTATTTATGCCGTAATAATAATTAACCATGGATTGGCTAAACCAATCAAAACCGATTTTTATCTGTACGTTAATAGGTGATGAACTTATAGGTGAAAATTGACGAAAATATTCAACACTGCCATTTAGACCGTTGTAAACGTCATTAATATCATGCAGTAATTGAACTTTTACTTGCGATACACTTGTGATGAACCAATTAAGTTGCAAGCCTGCATCGATAGCCCATTGACGATCATGAATGTCATTAATATTTATTTCTTTCGGTGTTTCGGGGGAGTTTCCATCAATTGATACAGAGGAAGAAGAAAACACAAAAATATTTTTTGGGTGCCAGCGTGAAAAATAAGCATTTTCACTGTTTATTCGACTCACCGCACTCAAGGTTAGTTGCTTGTTTTGTATAAAGCTATAGCCTAAATCTCCATTGTCAAAATAGAATTTTTCACCATAAAATCTTAAAGATGGCACTATAAACAAAGGAATATTGTTACCACCAACTAGAGGGTTGGTCTTAACACCTGCACCTAATGCTATCGAGAAATGCAGTTTGTCTGTGGCAATGTGGTTTTCTGTTTGCTTCGTTGCATCATGTGTTATTTTCGTTTCAGCTGACACATTAAGTTGTATTAGGAGCAATGGCAATAGAATTAGCATCCGACACAGTTTTAGCTGTAATAGTTTTTTTCGATTTAGTCGATATAATTTTGTCACGGTAAATCCAGCTCTGGCGAGTTAAATTTTTATGTTAATTTAACATGCTATGATCACTTTGCCAGCAACGATTACACAAAATTACACTTTATTGCATTTGACAACAGAGTTTTTGCCTAAATCCGTTAAAGTATGGTTAATTATTCATAATAAACTCTAGATGGAGATTCACTATGTTTGTTAAACGTTCGTTATTGGCTGTCGCGTTATTCAGTCTTGCAGGTTGTAATGGTGACAATGATTCAGCAACGGTGATTGTTGATAAAGGTATACCTGAACTAAATGAAATGCAGTTGTCATTAAAAGGGCTGAAAAAATCACAGAATGCTAGCTTTATCAGTCATTATAAAAATGGCATTTACCTGTCAACATTTATGGGTGATGTTATTGCTTTGGCTGAAGATTCTTCCTCTACATCGAAATCTTCTAACGTAGATGACCGTTCGTACTCTACGACTATCACTCAAGAAAACGGTGTCGACGAAGCTGATAGGGTAAAATATGATGGTAATCATTTGTATATAGCCAACGATGGTTATTTAGACTCTTCTCTTGAAACCGGCGACATGATAACTTCGCAAGCCGGTGTTAGAATTTTATCAAGACAAGCAGATGACTCTTTAGTTACCGTTGGCCAAATAGAATTAGCTAGTGATGAGGAAAACCTCGCTAGTATTAATGGCATATTCTTGGCAGATAATCAATTATCGGTGTTATCTAATAATCACACTTTTTATGCCTATGACCAGATGAGATCCGACATTTGGCATCCGCACCCTCAACAAGTTAATTTTTCTTTGTATGATGTCACCTCCGTTAGCTCTCCTCAACAGCAAGTGAGTTACGATATCGATGGCTTTATGATTTCAAGTCGCCGAGTTGATGATACCTTGATACTAGTGACCAGTTACACGCCCTTTATTGAAGGGTTAATTGCATTTCCTCAAACAGATGAAGATAAACAGAAAAATTATGATTTGATCCAAAATACGGATGTTACCGATTTATTACCCAAATATACTGATGCCGCGGGTAGCACTAACGCATTGGTAAGTGCAGAGCAATGTTTTATTCCAGAAGATGCGACAAGCAGAGATGGCTATGACGCTATTGTCACGGTAACCACAATTAATCTTGATGATCCTTCGCAGCTTAATTCAGTTTGTGTTAACGCCTCTATGCAGGGGATTTATGCAACACCAAATTCAGTCTATATTTATGGTACTAAAGATGAACAAGAATCTGTTATTCATAAATTTTCGCTCAATGGTTTGTCGGTTGATTATCAGGGATCAGGCAATTTACAAGGCAACTTTGGATGGGGGCAATCAAACTTACGTTTCAGTGAAAGAGATGGGTATTTGCGAGTTGTTAGTAGTTTACGCGTTGATGATGAAGTAGATCGCTTTGATCATCGTTTACATGTATTTAGCCATAATGTTGCGAGCCAAAGCTTAGCATTAGTCGCTCAATTACCAAACGAACAACAACCAGCAAAGCTTGGTAAAGATAACGAAGATATTTATGCAGTCAGATATTTTGGCAATAAGGCATATATTGTTACATTTTTAAACCGTGATCCCTTGTATGTTATTGACTTGTCCGACAACACTAATCCCGTTATTGAGGGGGAATTGGATATCATTGGCTATTCTTCTTATTTGCACCCTATTTCTGAAAATTTAGTACTGGGTATTGGACAAAATATAGATCCAAACCGTTTTGTCGGCACTGCTACACCTGAGGATGAGCTCAGCGAAACAGAGGAAGAAGTTGTTGAGGGAGCCAAAATCGCTTTGTTTGATGTATCTTCAGCGCCAAAGTTATTGCAAGAGTTTGTCTTTGAAAATGGTTATACACCAGCCGAGTATAATTATCATGCCTTGACTTACTTAAAACTAAGCGACGAAAAACACTTATTTGCGTTACCCATTGAGCGCTGGTTAACAACTCAAGGTGAAGAGGGGGTTGACATTTGGTCGCCTGAGGTTGCATTGCAGTTATTTGAAGTCAACGACACTAATGATAATAGTGAATTAGTGAATACAGGGGAAATTATTCCCGAAATTGATGGTAATCGCTATCGCGGAAGTTGGGATGATAGAGCGATAATTCATGATGACTTAATTTATTATGTGCATGGTGTTGGTGTATGGCAGAGCTTATGGTCAACGCCACATTTAGTGAATGGCCCCTATTAAAGCACTAATCATTTGACCTATGGGCTTTCATAGTGAAGCGGTTAAAGCCCATATATACAATGTCTTAAATAATATGGAAAGTTATTCCTACTTTGGTTGTTTTTTGCTTGATAAATAAATGACTTGGGTTATAAAACTCATACTATTTAAGCTGAACACTGTGTTATTCTAATACTATACGAATACTTATAGAGTTAGCCTGCATGTTTCTTAATAAACTTAATATTATCTCCTCAATCGCCTCATCAAACCTTGAGCTATGGCGCGGATTAACCATAAAACCAGCAGAGATAAAACCAGAAAAAACGTTAGAACTCTACGATATTGAAGGGTGTCCATATTGCCGGTTGGTAAGAGAAACGTTGACTCAACTTGATTTAGATGCCGTAATTTATCCTTGCCCCCGAGGTGGACAACGCTTTCGCGCTATTGTCGAACAACTTGGTGGAAAGTTACAGTTTCCTTTTCTTGTTGATGCTAATACCGGTATTAATATGTATGAGTCTTACGATATCATATCCTATTTGATGACAACCTATGGTAAAAGGCCTGCACCGTCATTTTTGAAAGTAAAATTTTTTGACACCATAAGCTCTATCGCCTCAGGCATGCCAAGGTTAACAAACGGTAGTACTTACCGCAAAGCCAAAACACCGGAAAAACTTTTAGAGTTATACAGTTTTGAGTCCAGCCCATTCTCTAGAGTAGTGCGCGAGCTATTATGTGAAATGCAGATACCTTATCGGTTGCATAACGTTGGCAAGGGGGAGTGGCGAGACATGGTTATTCCTGTTGTTCGCGAAGCGATAATGCCTGATTTTAGTCCAACAACGGAAAAAAGAGCTAAATTTCACGCTAGAGCTGGTAAGGTTCAGGTTCCTTATTTAGTCGATGATAATAACAATATAGCCATTTTTGAATCAGAGAAAATAAAACAATATTTGCTCAAAACCTATGCACTTTAATAAATGGTATATGGCTGAGCTACCTAAGCTTTTAAAACAAGGATAGTACTCAGTTGCTATAACTGCGAAGTTATGCTCGGTAAAGTATGATTGAATGTTTAAGATGTGTGCGTGTTAATTTAGCAAATGCTAAGGTTTAAATAAGTGCTTTAGAGCGGGTAATATTGAAAAGGGTTATGATAATAGTTTTTACTTGTTATTGACTCAAGCAGCAACATTAGTCTACGTTTAAGTAAGTTGCATTTAAAATCTTATACTATTATGGACTTAACTACAGATTGGGTTGGTTACAGCGCAATAGTGCTTTTTACATTGGCATATCTTTTAGTGATTGCAGAAGAATTCACGCATATGAGAAAGTCAAAGCCGGTGTTAATTGCTGCTGGGCTTATTTGGGCGTTAATTGCATTCAAATACACTAAAACGTCTGAACCCCAAGTCGTTGAAGCAGCGGTTAGACATTTTCTAGTGGAATTTTGCGAACTTTTTCTTTTTTTACTGACAGCAATGACTTATGTCAATGCAATGAGTGAGCGGCAAGTCTTTGAAAAACTGCGTAGTTGGCTCGTCAATCAAGGTTATAGCTATCAGCATTTATTTTGGATTACTGGTGCGTTAAGTTTTCTTCTTTCCCCTCTTATTGATAATTTAACAACGGCATTAGTGATGTGTGCGGTAGTTATAACCGTTGGAAAAAATAATCAAAAGTTTGTTGCTATTAGTTGTGTTAATATTGTTGTCGCGGCTAATGCTGGTGGTGCCTTTAGCCCATTTGGTGATATTACTACTTTGATGGTTTGGCAAAAGGGTCACTTATCTTTTGTCGCCTTCTTTGCTTTATTTATTCCATCTGTGGTTAATTATCTAGTGCCCGCTATTTTTATGTCTATGGCAATTGACAATGATAAGCCGTCAATTACTACTGAAAAAATTGTCATGAAACGTGGAGCAAAACGTATTATGGCATTATTTTTTGCCACTATTGTAACAGCCGTTTCTTTTCATAACTTCCTTCATCTACCTCCTTTTTTAGGCATGATAACAGGTTTAGCTTACCTTAAATTTTTTGGTTATTACTTAAGAAAAACACATGTTTCTTTAAAACATGATAAACCCATTTATGGTCAAATAGGTGATGTTGCTGCTTTTGATAGTTATCGTGAAGTTGCCAGAGCTGAGTGGGATACTTTGTTGTTTTTCTTTGGAGTTATCATGTGTGTTGGTGGTTTAGGTTTTATTGGCTATTTATCTCATTTGTCTAGCTACTTATATTTAGAGCTTGGGCCAACAATTGCTAACATCTTGGTCGGCGTATTTTCTTCAATCCTCGATAACATTCCAATTATGGTCGCTGTGTTACAAATGAACCCTGAAATGTCCTCTAGTCAGTGGCTACTAGTCACCTTAACGGCCGGTGTTGGTGGTAGCATGTTATCTATTGGCTCTGCAGCGGGCGTTGCATTAATGGGGCAGGCTAGAGGCATATATACTTTTTTTGGTCACCTAAAATGGACTCCTGTTATTGCCTTAGGCTATGGCATTAGTATTTGGGTGCATTTATTGGTGAATGGATAGGGCTTATTTCCAACTAAGCAAAATCTACATTATATGTTAAAAAGGGTCTTTTAAAATTTTATTAATTATCCATTTTCCGCCGTCAATCTGTACTAATGATAAACGTTTTACATCTTTTAAACGTTTATCTTGATAGTAGCCATCAAAATACAGTGTAATCACGGCTTTATTTTTAAATTGTTCTCTAATCTTTACACCGCTGTCATCGGGTTTTATTTTAACGCGGTCAAAAGACATATTAAACAGGTGACGAGCTACTGCATTAGCTGATTGGTAGTGTCGTATCAAGCGAGCAATTTTAGGAGCACAGACAGAAGCGGCTTTTTTGGTATCTTTCTTATTATATAGCGCATCAAAAAAAGCAACCGAAACAAGTTCAGGGTTATCCATTTCAGTGATCTCTTGTTTATCATCACTACAAGCACTAAGTAGAAAAATTATAAAAATAAAGAGGGGATTAGGTTTGAACATAACTGACTTCTTATGCCTAGTATTAATCTATTAAGCATAACCTAAAATACAGGGACACAACAATCTGAAAATGTATTTTAGTCGTTATTATTTATAGCTGGAAAGCTAGATAATAAAAAAGGTGCTGAAGCACCTTTTAAACAATATTGGGCTGAATAACTTATTGAACTAATTCTTTATCTGAAAAGCTATCACTGAACAAAGCACTGGATAAGTAACGCTCTGCAGAACTTGGTAAAATGACGACAATCGTTTTACCTGAATTTTCAGGTTGCTCTGCAAGACGCTTAGCAGCCATTACCGCAGCACCCGATGAAATGCCAGCTAAAATGCCTTCTTCTTTCATTAAACGATGCGACATAGACATAGCATCATCATTAGAAACAAGCTCAACAGCATCAATCATTTCTAGATCTAAGTTACCAGGGATAAAGCCAGCGCCTATGCCTTGAATTTTATGAGGGCCAGGTGTTAATTCTTCACCAGCAAGTTTTTGGCTGATAACAGGTGAGTCTGTTGGCTCAACAGCTACCGTTTTAACACTTTTACCTTGGGTTAGTTTTAAGTAACGGCTAGTACCTGTAATGGTTCCACCTGTTCCAACACCAGCAACAAAAATATCAACATTGCCTTCAGTATCTTGCCAAATTTCAGGGCCTGTCGTTTTTTCATGTATCTGTGGATTTGCTGGATTATCAAATTGCCCTAATAAAACATACTTGTCAGGATTTGAGTCTTTAATCTCTTGGGCTTTAGCAATAGCACCATTCATCCCCTTAGCGCCGTCAGTTAGCTCTACTTTAGCCCCAAGCGCAGTGAGCAATTTACGACGCTCTAAACTCATAGTACTTGGCATGGTTAGCGTAATTGCATAGCCACGGGCAGCAGCAACGAAGGCTAGCGCAATACCTGTATTACCACTGGTTGGTTCAATAATTTCATTTCCAGCACTTAGCAAACCTTTTTCTTCAGCATCCCACACCATGCTAGCACCAATTCTACACTTAACGCTAAAGCTAGGGTTCCTTGCTTCTACTTTAGCTAAAACCGTTGCTGTAGTTGTTCCGTCAGCGTTTTTGCTCTTTATAACACGGTTCAGTTTTACTAATGGTGTGTTACCAATAGAGGTTGAATTATCTTCAAATATATTAGACATGGTAAAATCCTATGGGCTATTTTATATACCTGTTAAGATTAGCGACTTATGATAGAAAAAGAAGTGATATTTTGTTATAACTTATATGCTTTTATGGAATAGATAAAGGTTAATTTAGTACAAATATCACTAATACAAAGATAAGGTTTTTAAAAAGTAACAATGAGTGCATTTCAAGGTACAACAAATTATATTGCTTCAAGCGAATTACAACTAGCAGTCAATGCTGCTATTGCATTAGAACGACCATTATTAATTAAAGGTGAGCCCGGTACAGGTAAAACGATGTTGGCCGAGGAGTTGGCAGAAAGTTTAGGTGTTGACCTTATTTCATGGCATGTAAAATCAACGACTAAAGCACAACAAGGTTTATATGAATATGATGCCGTATCTCGTTTAAGAGATAGCCAATTAGGTGATGAAAAAGTAAAAAATATTGCCAACTACATCATTAAAGGAAAATTGTGGCATGCTTTTACTGCTGATAAACGGCCAGTATTATTAATTGATGAAATTGATAAAGCAGACATTGAGTTTCCTAATGATTTATTATTAGAGTTAGATAAAATGGAATTTTTTGTCTATGAAACGCAAGAAAAAGTTATTGCTAAGCAAAGACCTATTATTATTATTACCTCAAATAATGAAAAGGAACTCCCTGATGCCTTTTTACGCCGTTGTTTTTTTCACTACATTAGTTTTCCTGAAAAAGATGAAATGCAAGCCATCGTTGATGTACATTTCCCTAATATTAAACAAGTGCTTTTAGATGAAGCGTTAGCGTTATTTTTTGAGTTACGTGATATACCCGGCTTAAAGAAGAAGCCATCAACGTCAGAGTTAATTGATTGGTTAAAGTTACTTTTGGCAGAGGATATTTCTGAAGAAGTACTACATGAAACGCGACAAAAGAAAGTTATTCCACCGTTGCATGGTGCATTATTGAAGAACGAGCAAGATGTACATCTGTTTGAAAAATTAGCTTTTATGCACCAGCGTCAACGCTAGTTTTGAGGTTAAATCATGTTAATTGATTTTTTTTGTAAAGTTCGCCAATACAAAGTACCTTGCACACTACGAGAATTATTAGATTTAATTAGGGCTTTAGAGCAAAAGGTTGTTTTTGCTAATATTGATGATTTCTACTCATTAAGTCGTACATTACTCGTCAAGGATGAAGCATATTTTGATAAATTTGATCGCGCTTTTGCTGATTACTTTAAAGGTGTTTCGAGTCTGGAGCTAGATCTTTCTAACATCCCAGAAGCGTGGTTAAAGAAACACTTTGAAAAACAGTTAACGGAAGAAGAAAAAGCAAAAATTGAAGCGTTAGGCGGCTTAGAGAAGTTAATGGAAACGTTAGCTGAACGTTTAAATGAGCAAGAAAAACGTCATCAAGGTGGTAATAAGTGGATTGGCACTGGCGGTACTTCGCCTTTTGGTGCTTATGGCTATAACCCTGAGGGTGTGCGAATTGGGCAAGAGGGGTCAAGGCATAGAAAAGCGTCTAAAGTGTGGGATAAACGCCAATTTAAAAATCTTGATGCTAATATTGAGTTAGGCACACGAAATATGAAAGTGGCTCTGCGAAAATTACGACAATTCGCGCGAGCAGGTAGCAGTGAAGAATTGGCACTTGATGACACTATCTCGGCAACTGCTCGTAATGCCGGTTATCTTGATATCAAAATGAAGCCCGAGCGCCACAATGCCATTAAAGTGTTAATGTTTTTTGATATTGGGGGCTCAATGGATGATCACATAAAAGTGTGTGAGCAATTATTTTCTGCGGTACATGGTGAATTTAAGCATTTAGAGTTTTTTTATTTTCATAATTGTATTTATGAAACCGTATGGAAAGATAATAACCGTCGACATAGTGAAAAAATTGATTTGTTACAAGTACTTCATACTTACAGTCGTGACTATAAAGTGATTTTTGTTGGCGATGCTACCATGGGGCCCTATGAAATTACGTACCCAGGTGGCAGTGTTGAACACTGGAATGAAGAGCCGGGTAGTGTGTGGATGCAAAGATTAACCGATCATTTCGATAAAGTGATATGGTTAAACCCACAATCAGAACAACAATGGCCTTACTATGGTTCAATACAAATTATGCAACAACTTGTTGCACATAAAATGTATCCGTTAACCCTGGCAGGGTTAGGGCGGGGAATTAAAGTACTCGTTTAATAAAATCTTTGAGGGTTAAATAATGTCGCAGGAATTGGTTGATATTAACAACGTCATCAGCACAGATGTTAGTAGATTATCAGAAGAAGAAACGAAACATTATTTAACCCCTTTTGCTTTTACATTAGATAAATCCCTATTTGGTTTACCACTTGCTTCACCGAGTAAACGGGCTATTGCTTTGCTGATAGATGTTGTCTTAATTGCTATGTTAAGTGATATCCCAGGTGGGTTATTAGCTCTTGCTATTGCAATGACTTTTTATTATTTAGGCAATAAAAAAAGAGCTATGGCACAAGGTAAAATTAAAGGATATAAGCGCCGAGCTATGATGCGTTTTATTGCGAGCATAATCGTCTTTCTTGTCATAGTCGATACCATTCACCCATTAGTAAACTATATTGATATAGAAGGGAGTGAATCTATTGTTTATACGGATGCGGATGATTTGGTTTTGGATCAATCTTTGGCTATTAGCGACTATATCGTTTCAGCGGGGTATACTATTGCCGACAGTGCATGTGAGACGTTGACTTGTTGGCAAAATGAATTAAATTTAGTTGCCACTCAACTGGCAAAGATCACTTTTGACAAAGACATTCATGTTGAAGGTTCACAGCTTAACGAAATATTTGCTGATATTGTCCAAGAAATCCAATTAACAGAAAGGGAGCACAAACAAAACATTGAATTGATGTATAAACGTTTTCATGCGGAACTTTCTCGTTTAAAGGGAACTTTACCGCTTGTTCAAAGCAAAAGTAATGAGTTAGTGTTACCTGATGAGGGTAAGTTAACGTCTCTTGAAACATTGAAAGAGAAAAAGCTCAAAAAACCTATCTACTCCATTATTGAATGGGTAAAAGGCATTATTGAAGATCTTGGCTTAGGTTTTGGTTGGGCTAGTTTTTATTTCACCGTGTCTACCGCTCTAGGCGGGGGACAAACTTTAGGAAAAAAAATACTAGGTATCAAAGTATTACAATTAGATGGTACACCGCTGTCGTTGTGGGATAGTTTTGGTCGTTATGGTGGCTATGGTGCAGGTATTGCCACAGGATTGCTTGGTTTTATGCAAATCTATTGGGATCCGAATAGGCAAGCTATTCATGATAAAATTTCAGCAACCGTTGTAATTGATTTAAGAAAGTCATCGTTGAATAAATGACTGTTAATTGAACAAACGCCTAATTTCATCTTAACTAGGCGCATATGTATACTGAAGTTATGTGTTATTTATGGCGCCCAAGCATAGCTAACTTTAGTGAAAAAGGTTCGCTCTTTTCGTTGTAAGCTGTTTAAGTAATCATCTTGATAACTATTATCAGAATAACCTAAGAAAAATACTGTTTGTGGATTTAACTTGTAGGCGTAGATTAACTTAGCCGATAACTCTTTTTCTTGTGCTGAATAAATTGTGCCGTTATTATTTGGATTGGTATCAGTATCAAAATATATTAGGCTTAATTTCAAATAACTTTGCACATCAAATTGATATGATAAACGAAGTTCAGAAATTTTCTCCGTATAAACATTCTGTTTTTGACCTAGCTCATTATTTGCTTTTAATTCAGAATAGCTTTGATAAAAGTCAAACTCTAGATGATCGGTAATAAAAACCGCAATATTTGCCCCTACTTGCGTTAAATCACCTAATCGGTTATTAGCGTAATCTATTTTATCCCCCAGTATTAAATCTACTGAGAAGTAAGTACGATTATTGGGCATTATATTCGCAGAAATGATAACTTGGTTTTCTTTAAACTTACGGGTGTTATTATCTATGTCACTAATGCTGATATCATCACGCAGTCCGACTCTTTCCCCATGGACTAAATCAAGAGTCAAGGAGGACTGCAAAGGGCCGTCAGTATCAAAGCGAGCAATCAACTCTTTCTCTATTAATTCGTTATTTTGGTTGTGAACAATTTTCCATGTACCAGAAATGCCCGCTTCTTGCCAATAACTGTCTTGTTCACCATAAAAAACTTTTTTTACTAAAATTCTATCCGTTTTAAAATCAACTTGGGGCATATAACCTAAATCAGCTCTAAAGTTTTCTCCAATGCTTTGGTGATCTAAATCTATTACCCAGTATTCTGAAGAATGATTAAAATTGACCTTATAAGCTAGGTCGTTAATCTTATCATCAGTGAGGTTTACAATATTGGTTATGCTACCTGGGTATAAAGTGTTTGAATTTAACAATTGGCCTTTGATGGTATTAGAGCTATTGATTCGATAATAAGCATCAACACCCGTAACATAGTTATGATAATTATCACTTGAACGTACTGTGCTTATAGCACCTAAAGTTAGATCTTCATTCAAATCATAACGGTAACGTAAAGCCCCTGAGCGACTTGCTTTATTTAGCGTAGCTATGTCATCTTCTAAGTTACCCGGTAATAAGATATTAGTTTGTGTGTCATTGGTAATAAACGCGCCGTAGCTGTGTTTATCAATCCGGCCGGTGAGTTTGGCACCATAATCAGGAGCTGCGATATTACGTGTATAGATTAAGTCAAAGTCACTGCTAAAGTAATCGCTGTTATCGAGAAAAAAAGCACGTTTGTCTTTATAAAATAAAGAAAAGTTTGTATTAACATTGAGTTGGCCACTATCACTTTCTACGGTTGAAAAGTCAGGGTTTAGTGTAACGTTTAATAAGTTATTGGCATTAATACCCCAACGTAAATCTATACCTGCTTCAATATCATTTTCACTTGTCCAATTGGTATTATCTTCGGCGTCATAAATATTACGGGTTTCATATTTACTGGCTGTTAACGCTGGGGTTAATTGTAAGTTTTTACCTATTTTCGCCTTTTCAAAGCCAACAGCTTCTGGGTATTGACATAGCCAGCATGGGTTATCTCTATTAATAGGTACATGAGAAAGGCGTAGTTTAGGGTCTCTGGGGTAGGTTCTTACTAGCTCTATTGCCCATTGTTTAGTTTTACCATCATCTTTAAAATTTAATATATTGTAAGGAATAGCAATTTCTACTTGATAGCCCTGTGGTGTTATTTTACCAAAGGCATGCCAAAGGCTATCCCATGACGTGTTTGCTAACCCCGTTATTTCATTAAAGGTTGCATCATTTTGAACTCCGTAGGGATTAACAAAAAATTCGTAATTTAACCGGCGGTTATTATGAGTGTCTAATTTAATGCCTACTAAATCATGTGACCAAGCGAGGTCTCTGTCGGTTAAAAAGCCTTGAATTTTACTGGGTTCTGGATCCTCAGCAATAAAAGCAATATAAAGAAATTCTCCGTTTTCGATGAGCTTCGCTGTCGTTTTAATTGGGCTAGGCAAGTTATCCCATGGGCTATTTACTATATTAAGATCAACAATGAGTGCATTGTTCCAAATAGGCTCATCTAGCTCTGCATCTAAAGATATTTCTCCTTGGCTGAAAGGGATCTCTAACGATTTAAGTGAGACTAAAGCGTCTTGATCTTTTTTGGGGCTAGCTTGTACTGCTGAAGGTTGCGATATCAGTAATAAAGTCACAAGAAGCATAAATAAGTTGTGATAACTTAATCTTTGCATACATTATCCGAATATTTGTAGTTATTATTAGGTTACTTTATTTGTTTACTTGAACACATCGTTTTGTAAAATAAAAATTTTTATTTTACAAATTGTGACAAAATTTGAGCGTTAACACAATATTTACTTTTAATTTACTGCAATCACTGATGAGATTGAAATACAACATAGGTTAGAAGTGGATTATTTTACCCAAGCGTAACTGAATTTCATAAAGGCGCTTCGAGTATCTTGTTTTATATCGCTAAAGTTTGCTTGGCTTGTATGATGATCGGTATAACCTAAATAGAAAACAGTTTGTGGATTTATTTTATAAGCATAAAGCACTTCAGTTGAAAAATCTTTGCGGATCCTATGGACGTTTTCTGGGGCTATATATAAGTAATTATTTTCATTTCTATGGGTGTTGTTGTAGATAACACGTAAACGTATATAGCTTTGAATATTAAATTGATAGTTAGTTTTAAAGTCGGTTAACCTCGCAATAAAAACCTTGTCATTTTCAGCATCTAATTCTTGATAGGTCTGTTTGAGGTTTACTTCAATATTTTTATTGATATTCCACTTTATCCTCGACGAAGTTTGTTTTCTTTTTCCAAGACGATTGCTACTAAAATCGATGGCGTCTCCAAAGGAGATATGAGCATTTAACTGCAAGCCAAGCATAGGTTTTATTTCGCCAAATACCTTTATGCTGTTCTCGTTAAATAGAGTGGTATTGCCGTCAATAGTAAGAGAACTTTTATCAATTCTAGCGCCTACTTGATCTCGTGTAATATAAGAAAGTCTAAAATATGAATTATAGTTAGCATTTAAGTGGGCGTGAACTTCATATTCTTCTTCTATTAATTCACCATGGTCGTTGTGGCTGATATCCCAATCTGTTGATACTTTAAACTTTGTCCACCATTGTCCTTGTTCAGCATACCACTTTCTGCTGCCACCAATCACTGCTCTATTAAAGTCAACACGAGAAATAAAGCCTAGGTCCCCACGAAAGCCTTGGTTTTGTTTGTTGTACCGCACGAAGTACTGCCAATGACTATCACTGTGATCATAAGAGACTCTAACAGCATTGCCTGTAAAAGGCTGTGAGTTAATCGTTCGAAGTAGTGGCTCTGAATATTCACAATCAGTTAAATCACAGTTACTTGTGCTTGGGCTATAACAATCATTGAGATTATCGCTGCCACAAAACTGTTCAAATAAGTTCTCAGGGTATTGGGTTTTTGAGTAAAGGGCTTGAAATTTAATAACATCTTCTGTGCTAAGTCTAAACCTAGCATCTACACCATGAACACTGTTGCTATAGTCCTCACTTGTTCTTAGCGTACTTGTCCAACCAAGGGTTATCTCGTCATTAATGTTATTACGATACCTTAATGCTGCTGCTTTGGACTCTGCTGCTATGGTGGCGATAGTTGAAGATCGATTACCCGAAATTAAAATATTAGTATCTGCATCGTCAGTTAAAAATAGACCAAATGCATGTTGTTGGTGTCTGCCTGTCAATTTAGCGCCATAGTTAGGTGCGTTAATATTTCGCGTATAGATCAGGTTATAGTTTGAATCAAAATAATCTTGGTTATCTAAAAAGAACGGTCTTTTTTCATCAAAAAAGAGCGCAAAATTATTATTGATGTTTAAGCGAGTATTATCGGTTTCTATGGTGGAAAAATCAGGGTTAATGGTCGCATTTAATAGTAAGTCGGGCGTTATTCCCCAACGAAGATCAAGGCTTGGTTCAGTAGTTGTTTCTTTTTGCCAGCTCTTGTTATTATCTTGATTTAGCTCTTGCGTCTCATTGATCACTACTGCAGGTGTGATGGTTATATTACTGCCTTGTTTTGCGCCACTAAAACCCGTTGCTGTTGCTAGTTGGCATAACTCACAGCTATTACCACGGTCAAGGGTAATATTGGATAATCTCAGTGATTGCGCTCTTGGATAAAAACGCATTAATTCTATACCCCAAGTTTGTTCTGTTTTACTTTCATCAAAATTGAGCATTCTAAGAGGAAGCGCCATTTCTACTAGGTAACCTTGTTTGGTTATTTTACCTGCGCTTGGCCATATACCGTCCCATGCATCACTTTCTCTTTTAGTGACTTCACTTTCTATTCCATCTATCTGAACACCTAAAGGGTTCACAAGAAATCGATAAGCCGTGCGTTGATCGTGATAGGTATCAAGTTTTACTCCAACAAGATCATCCCCCCAACTTTTATCTCTATCTTTTAAAAAGGCGCGTATTTCACTGGGTTGTGGGTCTTGTGCAATAAAGGCAATGTATAGTGTTTTACCGTCTTCAAGCAATAATGCGTGAGTATCAACAGGGCTTTTAGTGTTGTTATAAGGGCGGGTAACAATATTTATATTTACTCGTTTTGCTGTTTGCCATTGGGGCTCAGATAAATCTGCATCTATTGTTATAATGCCTTGAGTGCGGGGAATGTAGGTATTGTTTAAGCTGTCTGATTTTTTAAGTGTTTGTGCAAATGAGCTATTTAGCACTAACACAGTTAAGAACGTTATTAAACTGATAAGTTTAAACAAAAAAGGCATTGCTTAACCTGTAAAGAAAAATGTAATTATATAAGTAGTATCCTGATTAAATACCGTTGTTAAGTCAAAAGATTGTCGATAAAAGGTATAGTTTTTCTGCTCAAATGCTATTTTTATGGTTGATTTAGTTGAACTCTTGAGCGGTCGGAGTAAAATTATCGCTAGGATTGTTATGGGACCTCTTTATGCCATTTTCTATTATTGATTTACTTGCCCTTTTGATTTTTTTGGTTTGTTGGTCTGGCTATACTTGGTTTGCAAGAAGAAAAGCAAAAACAACCAATTGTATCGCTCGGTGTTTGCATCAACATCGTATTCACTGGATGTATGAAGCCATTACTCGAGAAGTCAGAGTAGGAGAAGCGGCATTATTATCAAATTTAGAGCGCAATATTGCTTTTTTTGCCTCAAGCACTTTGTTAATACTAGCAGGCTTGCTGACGCTATTTGCGCAAATAGACACTTTAGAGGGAGTTATTGCTTCATTACCTTTTGCTGATAAAGTAAATCATTTAGCGATTCAACTTAAGCTGAGCTTATTAGCTTTTATTTTTGTATTATCTTTTTTCCAATTTACTTGGTCTATGCGTCAGTATGGCTTTGTTAATGTTATGATGGGTGCGGCCCCTATTGATACTTCTGGCTTAAATGAGAACTTAAAGGCCTATGCTGAACAAATGGCGATAGTGCAAGATCAAGCTGCTCACGCTTATAATTATGGTTTGAGATCTTATTATTTTGCGCTTGCCGCTATGTGTTGGTTTTTTCATCCGGCGTTATTTATGTTAATGAGTGTTTGGGTCGTTTATACTTTGTTTCAAAGAGAGTTTAGTTCTAAAGCCGTAAAAGCAATTACTGCGGGTCAACATTATTTAACACTTGTGCGAGAATCTAACCATAAAGACAATGTATAAAGACCAAGCTAAAAATTCAAACGCATACCAAGGGTATTCAATGCAAGATTTTGATAACTATGATTGTTTAAAATTATCAAAATGTTTTTATTTAACTTTGTTATTTATTTTACGCGGTTATATAGTTTGGTTGATGTCTGTCACAAACATGCGTGATAGAGTCAGCATTATTGAGTGGATTTACCCACAAACCTCATTATTTTATTTAAGTTTAATTTCTGGCGCTGTTGGTTTGTTTGTTCTACTTATTATTAGCTTACGAAGACCTGGGGCATCATACTGGGTACAAGTAAGTTGGCGATACTGTCGATTAATTTTGGTTGCTGCATTGGTATTTGATTTTTCTACTCATGTTCTTGCTTATTTATACTGGCAATTGGTAACAATACCTTGGCTTATTGGGCAGGCGGTAATTACCTTTGCGTTAATTGGTTTATGTTATAGCAGTGAACGACTCCATTTGAATTTAATCGAATTTCCACAAAAATTGCCCAAAAAATAATGCAGTTTTTAACTAACACTTGTCAAGGTTAAGTAACGTGAACGACACCCTAAGTACAAACAACAGTCAAATCAACAACCAAGAAGAACGACTTATTATTCTTGATACCGAAACAACAGGTATTAACCCCAAAGAAGGGCATAGAATTGTTGAAATAGGTTGTGTTGAGATGATTAACCGCCAGTTGACCGGTAGAACGTACCACGCCTATATTAAGCCCTTAGATCCTCGTGGCCAAGTGCTACAAATGGAACAAGAAGTTATTAATGTTCATGGTTTAACTAATGATTTTTTAGATGATAAACCTACTTTCCCTCAAGTTGTAGATGATTTTATTCACTTTATTCGAGGAGCCGAACTTGTTATCCATAATGCTAAGTTTGATGTTGGCTTTATGGATCATGAATTTTCTTTATTGAATTTTGCACACCGCTCTGGCAATAAAGTACCCATGACAGCAGATATATGCACTGTCACCGATACCTTAAAAACCTCGAAAGATGAATTTGGTTCACCTAAAACCCTAGATTATTTAGCACGTTTTTATAAAGTCGATGGCTTAATTGATCGTACCTATCACGGCGCATTAATTGATGCTCAATTGTTAGCATTTGTTTACATTGAAATGACGCGTAAGCAATCTAGCTTGAACCTTTCCGTTGGCGAACATAACAGCAATGATGCTAATGCCGTTAGGCGCTTATCCCCTGAACGTAATAAATTAAAGGTTATTGCTGCTTCTGCCGATGAAGTAGAAGCCCATAAAGAAAGGTTATCTGTAGTAAAACAAAAAGGGGGGGAGCCACTTTGGAAGTTAGCAAATTAGTCTCATTAAGCTGTGCTTTTTTTCTTGGTTTTTTTATGTTACAGCCAATAGTTGTTGCACAAAGCGAAGTTAATACAATAAATAAATTGCCAACTGAACATCACTTTAAGCGAACAACGTTAAAGTATCATTCAGATAATGTTACCAATCAAATCCCTTATTTCGATAACCGTTTTCGTATTGATGCTGAGTTAGATGAAATAACCTTAATTTTCTATCGTAAACGTGGTAGTAAACCTATCATCCTAGTACGTCCTGATGGTAGTAAACTCAGAATTAATAATTTTGATCATGAAAAAGTCCAGTGGCATGATGATAGTACTTTTGACTTTATCAAAATTAAAAAACCTATGCCGGGGCCATGGCAAGCTATCGGAGATATCTTACCAGATAGTCAAATTCTCATTGTCTCCGATGTGAAGATAGAGGTTGCTCCCTTGCCTGAATTAGTCCTTGAAGGAGAAACCTTAAAGATTGTAGGTAAACTCTTTAATGGTAAGGAGGCGATTGAATCGCCGCGATTTAGAAATGTGGTTAATCTCAATGTGCACTTTTATAGTACTAATAACTCTTTTTATAACAACTTTGGCGCTAACAGCATAAAATTGACTTCATTTAGAGATGATGGCTACAACCTTGATGAATATGCTAACGATAATATTTTTACAGGTGAGTTTATATTGGATTTTGTACCTGGTGAGTGGCAACCTGTTTATTTAGTTAAATTACCTATGGTTACTCGTGAATTGAGGCAAAAACCTATTATATTACATGAAACACCCATAAGCATTGATGTTGAAAGCTCAGAGTTAGAAACTATTCCTCATACCATGACATTAACTATTGACCCAAGTTATGTAGACCCGGATAGCTTAATTTTTCAAGGTAAAATTACTTTTCCCGATAAGCAAGTTGAACCATTTTCTATCACAGAAGGACAAGGTGAAACTCGAGAAAAAGAAATACCTTATACCGAAGGAGGGCTGCATAGAATTAATATGAGTGCTTTTGGTAAAACTAACACCGGGCGTGAATTTCGTCTTACTTTGCCTGAATTTAGCTTTAATGCCAAAGCCGATATAAATGAGTTGTTACCGACCATTATCGCTGTTGAAGGTAGTGAACAAGTGCAGTTGCAAATTGAGCAACAGATGTTAGCAGAAAAAGAAGCCGCATCAGTTTACGCTAAACTTGCTCAGCAGGAGGCTGAAGCTCAAGCTAAGGAAAATATGCAAACCATGATAATCATAGGGGTTAGTAATGCTATTATTATCATTATTGCAATGGTTTTGTTTGTAGTGATGCGTAAAAGAAAAGCGAAGTAAGTTACTCTACTTTTTTGATAAACTGCTTAGGGAACATAATTTCATATCTCACGCCAACGGGAGAATCAATTAATTTTATTGTTCCTTGTAGGCTGTTAGTAATTAGGTTGTTAATAATATTGAGGCCAAGTCCTAAACTGTTTTTGTTACGATTAGAAGTGTAAAAGGGTTCAAATATTTTTTCAGTATTTTTTTTTGATACCCCACAACCGTTGTCTTGGTAATTTATAATAATCATTTTGCGCTCTTCAGTAATATTAATGTGCACCATACCTACTGCTATATCTTTAAAGCCGTGAATGATGGAGTTTTCAATTAGATTGAAGAAAATCTGCCAGAGAATGTCTTTGTTGCTGAAAATACTAAAATCTTCACATTGAATTAATAACTGGTGAATACCTAAAACGGGTTGAATGCTTTTTTTTATTTCATTTAATAACCTCGACATACAAAAGCTTGTATTTTCTTGTACTCTTTTAAAAGTATTAATGTTTTTAAATCGTTGTAGTAGCGCATTAACACGTTTTAAACTTTGGCTATTTAAGCTGATGATTTCTTCAAATTCGCAAAGACTATTAATGAAAAACTTTCGCGATAAATTATCTGAAGTCGCTATTTCATTGAGTTGCTTTATTTTGTCTTCAGCAATACTATTAGCAGTAATTGCAGTGCCGATTGGGGTACTAATTTCATGAGAAAAACCACAAATTAGGCTATTAGTTGTTAGCATTTTTTCATTATTAATATCTAATAGGTATTTTTTACTTTGTGCTTTAATTGACGCTTCTAGTGCTATGTTGACTTTTTCAAGTTCAAAGGTTCTTTCGTTAATCTTTTGTTTTAATTGTTCATTAGCCTCTAATAATTTTGTTTTATTCTCATGGTTTTCAAAAACAACGGCAGCTAAATTAGCACTTAATTCAATAAATTTTAAATCTTCTTCCGTTGGCGTTTTAGGTTCACGGTAATAAATGGCAAAAGTGCCAAAGACAAGCCCATTTGCACCTAAGATAGGCTCAGACCAACAAGATTGAACTTTCGCCTTAAGTGCTAATGTTTTGTACTGATTCCAATATGGGTGTGTATTAATATCCTCAACAATGATACGACTTTTGGTAAATGCTGCAGTACCACAAGAACCCACTCCTGACCCAATGGTTACGCCCTCCAGTGCTTGACAATAAAAATCAGGCAAAGAAACAGAGGCAATAGGGTGAAGTGTTTTCTGTTGATTATCTAAACGTAAAACCGAGCACAACATTTCAGGATTATAAGTTTGCGCCTTTTGGCAGAGTGTGTTGAGCACCAGTTTAATATCTTCATTTCTTGCCACCATCTTCAGCACATGGTTTCGGCCTTCTTCAAGTTGATTAGATAATCGCCAATAATTTATATCTCTTGAAATGGTCATGTTCAAAGGGCTTTTATTACAATATTATTATAATTAAACAATTATTTATTTATTTTTGCAAATTGTGTTAAAAATACCTGCATAATTATATATTTATTTTTTAAGTCTTTATTAAAGTAGGGTCTGTTGAACTTTGGCGGTTAAATTTTGTTCGAGATAAAAGCGTTTTAATCGCGGCGAGTAGTGT
>JASMAS010000025.1 GCA_030754235.1 Litorilituus sp. | reverse complement strand
CTTTTTGTTTATTAAGTCGAGCAAATACTAGAAAAAGTATCAGGGTAGGTATCGATTATGAGCAATATATTACCGAACACCTTGTAGCAGGTATTCAAGGAAGTATTTTGAATGATGAGGAAGCTAAATTATGCCGACGATCAGCTTATGATTTTAATAAAGCGTTAACATTAGTTTTTTCAGCTAAAGAATCGCTGTTCAAAGCATTATACCCTTCGGTTAATCGGTACTTTGATTTTATGGATGCCAGAGTAACGGCATTTAAAATTAGATCTAAAACTAAAGGCCATAATAATGAAACGCTTATATTAACTTTAATATTAAATACTGATTTGAATACTAAATTTCATAAAGGGAAGTGTTTTAGTATTTCCTATCAGTGGGTAAATAAAGGTGTATTGACTTTTCTTATTGATAAAGTCTAGCTGTGCTGTTTTTGTTATACGCTTCAAGGTAAAAAGTGCTGTGGCCGAATACCATTAGAAACTTTACTTGATGGAAAATCGATATGGGCTGAAAAGAATTTAGCTCAAATCTAAGCTGACAAGACACCCTAAAAATTGGGTAACGGTAAGATCAGGTCTGAGCTACTACACTATATTTTGTACTACAACGGGTACTGAATCCGTTGCGTCACTGCAACAGCGAACCCAAGGCCGCTAACCTTGGGCTTACTTTATTGTTGGTTTAACTACTTTAATTTTTTCAATAACACCTCAACGGCTTTTTCGATTTGTTTATCTTGGCCTTTAGTGATTGATTCAGGGTCGTTTTTCACTATGTATTCAGGGACAGTTTGGTTATTTTCCAAGTATTCGCCTTTGGTATTTTTCATACCTACTTGTGGCACACCAGCGCGGAAATCACCAGATATCCCTGTTTCCCACCAAACCGCTGTCATGGTTCCTGGTACTGGCATACCGATCATTTCACCTAATTTAAGTTCTTGGTAAGTATAGGCAAATGCGTGAGCATCACTGTAGTTACCTTCGTTAATAACTAATACAGACGGTTTGTTCCACTGATCTAAAGGATCGCCATGGTACTGACGTCCACGCACATGCATTGTGAAATATTCATTACCACTTAACAACTTAGCTAAATCGTTGTGTAACCAACCACCACCGTTAAAACGGGTATCAACGACTACGGCTTCTTTGTTAAAATGCTTACCTAATAAACGAGAATATACTGACCTAAAACTAGGATCATTCATACCACGAACGTGAACATAGCCTAAACGACCACCCGATAACTCTTCTACTAATGCTTCGCGTGAAGCAACCCAACGCTCATACATTAAGTTACTCACAGAACGAGCGGGTTTAATCACTTCGTCGAAACTTTCGCCGTCAACTGATGTAAACGAGAATCTAACGCGCTTGCCTGCAGTATGATTTAACAATTGATGTAAGTTTTGTCTTTTAGTTAACTTAACTCCGTTTATAGCGGTTAATTTTACACCCGGTTTAACTTCACTGCTTGCTTTATCGAATGGACCTCTGGCCAAAACCTCTTCCACCTCGAAGTCGGTATTTTTTTTAAAGAATAATCCTAAATGACCTGTAGCGTCATTATATGAGTTTCTCGGGGCACGATAAGATGAGCCAATGTGGGAAGCATTTAATTCGCCTGTTAGTTCTGCAAACATGTTGGCAAAATCACGGCCGTGACCAATTGCATTTAACTTATTACGGTACGATTCTCCCATTGCGTTCCAATCGATACCATGCATATCACTGCGATAGAACTTATCTTTGATCACGCGCCAGCTATGATCGAACATAAACTCGCGCTCTTGCACTGTTTTAAGCTGCATAACAGGATTAACACTGATCGGTTTTAGTGAAATTTTATCACTAACTTTTCCTTGTTTTAATTGGCCGTCTGCCAAGATAAATAGGTTTTTTTCGTCATCACTAAAAGACATACTTACGGTGCGTGAACCTAACTTAGCCACAAGAGATGTTTTCTTTTCACGAATGTTGTGACGCCATAAATCATAGCCTTTTTCAAAACGAGCAAGGTAGTATAACTCTTTAGTGTTTTTTGTAAGATATGCACTACGAAGGTCAGAAGCGTGCAATGTTAAGCGAGCTGTTCGACGTTCAATATCGTCCCACTCAATGTTAACGGGCTCTTTTGCTACTTCATTATTATCCTCATTTTTGTTGTCGTCTTTGTCTTTTTTATCGTCTTCACCTTTATCATCATTTTCAGACTTTTTATCGCTTTGTTTCTTTTCAAGCTCTTTATGCAGCGCATATTCTTCTTTTGACATTCTAAACTTGTCGTAAGCATCTTGTGTTAAGAAAGTAGCCATTACATCAGCTTCACGTCCCCAACTACCATGATCACGCTGACCATAACGGGTACTTAACCATAAAACTGCTTCGCCGTCCTTATGCCAAATAGGTTCTCCGTCGCTATAGCCTGACAAGCTAATATCAACTGGTTGTTTAGAACCATCAGATGGGAATACACCAACATTGTTAATAAATAGCCGGTTTCTAGGGGCAAAACTTGCAGTCATCCAATGACTATCTGGTGCCCATGCAAATGTAATATCACCGTCAGCATATGAGTAATTATGCTCTTTAGCCAACGCCACATTAACTGTTTTACTTTCACGATTAACTACTTGTATTTCGTCGCGACCGGATAAAAAGGCAATTTTTTTACCGTCTGGTGAATATATTGGTTGGAAGCTATCAGAATCAGATAAATGAACGACTTCTTCTTTTAACGTCGTTGCTGCAAAAAAGTATGGTTCGTCATCATTAACAATTGATGTTTCATATAAACCCCAGCGGCCATCTCGTTCTGCGGCATAAAGCAGCGTTTTGCCATCTTTATGGAATGACACCGAACGTTCTTGTTGTGGGGTATTTGTAATAGCACGTGTTGTTTTAAATTCAGTACTGGCAATGAATACTTCACCGCGGGCAACAAAGGCGACTTCTTTTCCGTCAGGAGACACCGAATATTCAGTCACCTTTCCACCTAATGATGTTGGTAGTACCTCATTTTCTTGGATATCGTTAGCAATATTTATGTCAACGTGATTAAGTTTACGACCTTTTTTAGTGTAAATGCTACCGTGGTGAACAAAGGCTAAGGTCCCTTTGTCACTGATTGATAAACTACGTACAGGGTGTTGTTTAAAATTAGTTACTTGTTTTTTGTTATCGCCGTTAATGTTTGATTGCCACACATTAAATGCACCAGACTTTTCTTCGCTAGTGTAATAGAAAGTATTTTTATCTTTCCAAACCGGGTTATGATCACCCCCTTTAAAAGTCGTCAGCTGTGCGTGTTTATCGGTTTTTAAATCATGTAACCAAACATCACGAGCAAAAGCAGAAACATCATGCTTTCTAAATTGATTTTCATAAGACTTTTCATCGCGATAAAGCAGCTTTGTACCGTCAGGCGAATATTGTAACTCAGAGCCTGCAATTGTAGATAACATTGACGGTGTGCCACCGTTAACAGATACCGTATAATTTTCAGTTAAACGAGAGGTAGGGTAAAGCGTTGATGCAGCAGAATCTTGGCGTGCGGAAGTAAATAGTACTTCTTTACCATTTTGACTAAAGTCTTGTGGAATATCATGCGAAGAGTGATAGGTTAGGCGTTTGGCTTTGCCGCCTTTTGCAGGCATTAAAAAAACGTCTAAATTACCATTTCTATCACTGGCAAAAGCAATATTTTTACCATCGGCAGACCAAATAGGGTGGCCATCCCAATCATTATGTAAAGTTAATGGTCTAGCGGTACCACCGTTTGAAGATACGGTATAAACATCACCTTTATATGAAAAGGCTATTTGTTTGCCATCAGGTGAAATACTGCTATGTAAAAACCATTCTTCGCTTTTTTCTGCATGTACAGACGAGCAAAGCAAGGCCAATGCTGACAGTGCATATTTAACTTTTTGCATTGATTTTTCCTTTATTATTATGTCGTTATATTTTTTTATAACCATATTTAATGTATTAATTTATGTGGGAAGTGTTATAAAGTAACACTTTGAATGGAATGATATCTCAAAGATGCATTTATTAGGTATTAGTTATTTGTAACAAATTCATAATACTAATAGGTTGTTGATCTTTCGAGATTACTTTTGCAGCGAATTGTTTGGTATTGATACAACAGATCGCCCTTGTATCAATACCAACAAACGACTACAAAAAAACTAAAGAGATCAACCGACCTTATTATTTTAATACCTTAAGCGCTAGCTGTTCTATGAAAGTACTTATGCCTCGTAGGTTACTCTTGTTTGCTGATGCTAAGTATTGCCTTTTTTGGGAAGTTGCTATAAATATCTTAAATAGAGCAATAATATGTAGCGAGGTACTTTCTAAATTTATCAAATATAACTATACTGTGTTTTTATACAGTTAATTGGTTTTGTTATGAAGGTTATACCTATTTATATTGAAGCAGGCATTTCTGGTTTTGAATCTCCAGCGGTAGAATATAAAGCGCTTGGTTTATCGTTAGATCAACTGCTAATTCGCCACCCTAATGCTACCTTTATCGGCCAAGCCTCGGGTCAGTCAATGCAAGGAATTGGTATTTTCGATGGTGATTTATTGATTGTTGATAGGTCGTTAATGGCGAAAAATGGCGATGTTATTGTGGCAAATTTTAATGGTTGTTTTGTTTGTAAGTTAATTGATAAGCCACAAGCAAGGTTGTTATCAGCGTCTAAAAATCATGCACCTGTTTCGATAAAGGCAGAAGATGATTTTCAACTTGAAGGAGTGGTAACTCGCTCAATAAGGCTTCATCATCATGCGCCAGAATTAACTGCATGTATGCATTAATTGATGCGGTTTCTTTTTATGCGAGTGCCGAAAAGGTATTTGACCCGAGCATAAGAAATAAACCGGTAGTGGTATTAACCAATAATGATGGTTGTATTTGCGCTGTTTGTCCTATTGCCAGAAAGCTTGGTATTCCAAAGTTTACACCGTATTTTAAGATAAAACATTTTTTGCAAAAACATGGTGTGGTGGTTCGCTCTTCTAACTACGAATTGTATGCTGATTTAAGTGATAAAATGATGAATATCATTGCGAGATACAGTGATAACTATTACGTTTATTCTATTGATGAAGCATTCCTTCATTTTAAAAATTATGGAGGTTTGATTAAAGATTGGTATCAATATGGTCACGAAATAAGAAGAGCTATTTGGAAAGAAACTAAGCTACCTGTTGGTGTAGGTTATGGCATTACCTCTACCTTAGCAAAGGCGGCAAATCATGCCGCTAAAAAATTGAACGGTTATGATGGTGTAGCCGTTATTGAGCATATTCAAAGCGGTAAAGCCATATTAGAGCGAATGGATATTAGTGACGTTTGGGGCGTTGGTCAAAAAATAACTAAGCGGCTAAAAGAACAGGGGATTAATAACGCACATCAGTTATCTCTACAGTCACCTAAAGCTATAAGGAAACAATTTAGTGTGGTAATGGAGCGTACGGTTAATGAGTTAAATGGCATAAGTTGTTTATCGTGGGAAGAAGTAAAAGAGCCAAAGCAAGAAATATTCTCAACTCGTAGCTTTGGTCAAAGAGTTACCAATATTTACACCTTAAAGTCAGCATTAGCAACGCATGGTGCTATTGTTGCTAGAAAGGCTAGGCAACAGTCTTCGTTGATTAAAAAGTTACTAATTTTTGCTTCAAATTCACCCTATGATAAGGTGTATTATAAACAGGCCATAGGGTATCGTTTTCCTAATGCAACCGATAGTAGTTGTGAAATAGCTAGTGCAATTAGTCAAGTGCTAGCCAATATTTTTCTTCAGGGTGTACAGTTCTACCGTTGCGGCGTAGGTGCAATTCAACTGGAAAGTAGGGCGTATCAACAACCTGATTTATTTTTACCTAGTAACGTTCATCCTCAGCTAATGAATTGTTTTGATTCAATTAATGATAGGTATGGTCAAGGCACATTGCAATTAGGTTGTGAGGGAAAGATTAAAACATGGCAAATGAAACGACACTTTTTAAGTCCACAATATACAAGTAACTGGCGTGATATACCTAAAATTCGTTGTTAAACTAGTGTATGTGTTATAAGAAGTAATTGCGATGTTTAGTCGGTTTACGCTAAGCGGACTCATTTATTAATGTAATTGATATTAAACGATATTGTCTTTTAAATAACCTCCTTCAAAAAAAGAAAAACCGATGCAAGTTACCTTGTATCGGTTTTTTATAAATAACTATTAACGAGCTATTTAACGATTTCTGCCCATTTTATCATGGCTACTTACCCAGTGGCCTGCAATAACGGCACAAGCAAGAGAAATATCACCAGCTAATACTGTAGCAGCAACAATTTCAGCAAATTTGTTTGCTTTGCCTTTACCCACACACCCTAACATTTGTAAACATTCATTTTGTGTTGGTAACCCTGTTCCGCCGCCAAAAGTTGCTACAATCAATGATGGTAAGGTAACTGAAATATAGAAGTCACCATTATCAAGAAGCTGATGAGATAATAGACCTGCATGAGATTCAACTACATTGGCCTCATCTTGACCTGTTGCTATATACAAAGAAGCAATGCCGTTCGCAGAATGTGGGCCGTTATAGGCAGCACCAGCCATCAAAGCGCCGGTATTAGCCAATACTGTTGCGCCAGCCAGCACTTTTGTATCAACTTTCATAATGTCAGCAAGTACTTCTTTTTTCAACACTATTTCTGCGATAACACGTTTACCACGAGAATGAAGCATATTTAGATGGGAATGCTTTTTATCGGTATCCATATTGCCTGAAAGTAAATACATACAAGGAATAGGAGAGTTAGCTTTGATCCATTCACAAGCAGCTAGGGTTGCTTTACCTACCATATTTTGCCCAGCAGCATCACCGGTGGTGTAGTTGAATCGTAAGTAACGAGTTTTAGAGACCGACCATTGATGAATATGTTCTAGTTTACCAACTGAGGTTGTTGATTGTGCTACTTCTTTTATGGTGTCAAAGTTTTCGTCTATCCAAAGACCAAAATCTCTTGCCTCACGGGCATCTTTAAAAATAAATGCTGGAGCACGTTGCATAAAGCCTTCAACTACTGTGGTTTTAACGCCACCACACTCATTAATGACTCGCATACCGCGGCTATAACTAGCTACTAAAGTACCTTCTGTAGTGGCAAGAGGCACATAAAATGAACCTTGAGCACTTTCTCCATTTATCTGAACTGGCCCAGCAACACCAACAGGCATTTGTACTATGCCTATGAAGTTTTCGATATTACCTGGTAGCACATCCGGGCTAATACTATATTGTCCAGTATGCTGAAGATTTGCACCTGTTTTTTCTTGGATAAAATCTCGGCGTACCTTGGCAATTTCATCAGTGTAATCATTTTCAGAACTGCGAGGAATTTTATTATTAGTCATATTTACCTTCCATTTGGTTAGTGCGTTAACATTCTTTCTAAATTTCATAGTACATGTTTTCTGCAAAATAGGTACAATTTTTAACATTTTATTCACTTTTTTTGCATTAATCGTGCTTTTGTCAATTTATCTATTTTTATAGGTTGATAAATGAACGCTTCTTTGTTTCACGTTTTTAACGTATTGAAATAGTAATGAGGATAGTCCTAGTGTGAGTGAAGATTTTTACCTTTATATTTGCGCTTGTGTTAGTATCAAACCAATTAGAAGTAGCAGGGTCTGTTGATCTTTCGAGCTTGATTTTGCAGCAATTTGTTGGGTATTTATACAAGGCAGAGCTTTAGTCATGTGGTTGTTTCACATAAAAAAGCGATAACGCCGTAAAAATGTCCAACAAACACTGTTTGAAGGATTCGGCTAAAAGCGCTTTAACTCTTTGTTGAGTAGTATTTGCTTAGAATGACTAGGCTACACACTACTCGCCGCGATTAAAACG
>JASMAS010000024.1 GCA_030754235.1 Litorilituus sp. | reverse complement strand
CCTGCTGAAAGGCATCAAACTTTTCTTGGTTTTCTGAAATGGATAAGTCAGGAAACTGATCTTTGAACTCTATTTCAATTTCACTTAGGACTTCTTCTTCGGTCATAGCTTCTTCCTTGATTAATAATAAAGAATGACTTCAGTAATATTGCATTTAAAAAAAGGGGAAGCAATAGATAGGCTTGAGCTATTTATAAATTAATAGGTTCTAAAGTTATATTAGCAAATATTCACATGATTTATTCTAATGCTGTTCAACTATAGCACCAGCATAGCACCAGATATTCTGAATAAATTAGAATTTAACTAGGGACGCATAAAGCATTGAAAAAATGGAAGAAAGTGGTGGCCCCTCAGTGACTTGAACACTGGACCTACCGATTATGAGTCGGGCGCTCTAACCAGCTGAGCTAAGGGGCCATAAGGTTTGTCTTTGTTTTAGCAGAGCTGCCATTACAAAGCGGCATGAAGTATAAGCATTTTTTATTTTATTGTCACTATCACTTGTTCAAAAAAATACTAAATACAGTACCGTTAGCTCAAATGTTAAACAACTGGCAGTTTTTTTGCCAGTTATTTAACCATAGCTACTGTCACTTTAACTAGTAAAATTTCTTTTTCTCATTTGCAAACCCAAAAGCAGCACTATTAACCATGCCGTAGCACCACCACTTCCACTTGGTTTCGGTGTTACAGTGACTACATTTGAAGGCGCGACTACTGAGACAGTGACTGATTCACTGCTTGATGCATTTCTAAAGTCTGTTGCCGTAAATCGAAAGGTAAGAGAGCCTGCTGAACTTGGTGCAGTAAAGCTTGCTGATAAAGACTGTGCATTTGACAATGAAACAGTAGTACCAGATGTTTGTTCCCATAGGTAGGTCATCTCATCATTATCACTATCAGATGCAGTAGCAGTTAGGTTTGTCATTTGCCCAGTATTCGCCTGAAAATTTTCACTTAATCTGACAACGGGGGCTTCATTTTTGTCGTCATCAGCGATTGTAATCATTATGTTACCATTTGTGCCTAAACGCGCATTGTTGACTGGGATGAGCGACAAGGAAAATGATTCATTATCTTCTTCTATGTCGTCATCAATAATGGTTAATAAGATTTGCTTAGTGTCATTTTGACCATCTGACCACGATAGTTGACCAGAACTGTCTTCAACATCACTCCCAAGCGTTGCATCAGTTACCAAAAGTTGGTAATTGAAGCTAAGCTCTCCAGCTGTACTGCCAATGCGATTAACTTCAACAATATATTGACCGGAACCTTCACTCACTGTAGCTTGTGCAGTGCTAAAACTACCTGTCCCAGCGTCAGGAACTCCGGCAATATTAATGGTAGTATAACTATTTTTGCCTAATGTGGCGCCATTTTGAGGGTTATATAAACGGATAAAAAATGTCTCTGGGTATTCTTTATTAGTGAGGTCTTCATTTATTTCGATTAAAAGGCTCTTGGCTGAATTATCGCCTGCAGCCCAATTGAGCGTACCGCTTTCTAAGGTAAAATCTGAACCTGATTCTGCACTACCTTGAATTACCTGATAACTTACAGCAACTGCTTCACTTATTTGCGCGCCATTTCGCTGCACCTCTACAGTCAAGTTTACCCCCTGCTCTGTTGATATTTCTTTACTTGCGAAGGCGAACTGTCCTTTTGCTGAAACTTTAGCGTTATCTTTTAAGATATAAAGTCCACTGTTAATATCACTGACCAAAATATTGCCAGAAGGTAAAAATGGGTATACGCCCCATGCACCGTTGAAGCTTGGGCTGTTTGCAGGTGTATAGGTATCAAAAAAACCAACTTCTGTAGGGGTTGCAGGGTCTGTAATATCTAAAATGGTTAAACCACGTTCATAATTCGACATATAATATCGATTACCTCTAACAAAACCGTTATGATCTATTGCTTGTGTTGGCCCCGTCCACTGCCCTATTTGTATAGGAGTATTAAGATCTTCAATAGAGAAAATGCGTACAGTGGTATTAAGACCACCTCGATATTCGTCAAATTCATCATGTAAAAAAACAAACTGTTTGTCTTCAGTACCCCAGCCAGAGTGAACATATTGATTAACTTTTTCTACATCATCGTAACCAATACTACTAAGTTGGTTAGCATTACCCGGTTCGGTGATGTTCCATAATTTCATTTCTTTTTCATTAAAATCAATAAAAATTGTGCAGCTACCATAAGATACACCACAATCAGTTGATGCCCGTTGGTCATCTATTACTAAAGAAGCACCATCATGGGTGTAGCCACTACCATAACTTGTTGATGAATTTTGAGTTAAGCTTGTCGGATCATCTAATGCAAAGCTCTGAAAAGCGCCACTTCGACTATTTGCTCCTACCAATTGTAAGGTCGGAGTTTGGTTGGGTAGTTTTATGTTTAATGAATGATCAACATTGGAAATATAAACATTATGTGCGGTGGTAACAATTTTACTCTTTTTTACCAAACTCACGTTGTTAGGTAAATTATTTAAATCAATAATAGCAACGTAATCAGTTGCCCCGGTGTTTGAACCTTCTGTCGTAGCATATGCATATGCTTGCCAAAGATTAATCGTTTCATCGTAATACTGATAAACTTTTACATCGCGCCAACTTGAATTCACGCCATCAATGGTGCCCACTTCTAACGGATTAGATGGATCGGTTACATCAACAATAATCACGCCATCATACAAGCCCATAATGGCATACTCATTGCCTGTATTTAAATCAACATGCCCCCATATATCGCTACCGGCACTAGGTTTGCTCGACATTTTCGTTAAAGGTAAATGAGCCATTAAATCGACATTTTCACAGTCAAAAATCCCAGCTTTACCATTGACGCACAATTCATCTTGTTGGCTATTACTTAATTCAACATAGTCAGCGAGTTTTTGCTGTAATATTTTATCGTTAGCAAATGCTTTACCATCAGCGAGCACGTTAAAACCTTTTTCTCTTAATGGTTCTACCATATCCGTTGGAATATTGGTTAGTGTTGTGATATTACTTTGTGGGCTTTGGGATTGAAAATGATCATAGCGATTAAAGCCACCATATACTGGTACTAAAGCACTTTTCAAATAAAACAATTCATCTGATGAAGCAATAGCAAATCGACCTGCAGAAACAAGTACTTTATCACCTTTATTTGCTTGACTCACCGCATAGGCGATTGTCCTACAAGGTCTTAAGACATTATTACAACGGCCTGTATCATGTCCATTAGGCGATACAAAGCGTGATTTGTCATGCTCTGAATGACCGTAACTATTAAAACTTAACGATAATAAAAATAATAGTGATAACGATGTTAAAAATTTATTCATATCAATCCTTTTTCTTGTCTATGACAAAATTCCTCTGACAAAAGGTTAAATAAGTATATTGATAAGATAGCAATATCTATGGCTAGTTTGAATCTTTGACCTGTTAAAAAGGTTAAATTATTGTAAAATAAAAATTACAGTAATTTTTATTTTAGACGTGATTAGTAAACATGAATAAAACAGTTTGGCTTCTGTTAGCTTTTTTGTTAAATGCCTGCAGTGAAAATAAACAACCAACATCATTAGTTTTTGTCCCTGTACTTGAACATAATATTATCAAGTGTAATAAGGCTATTATGTTTCAAGAGGGTGAGTGGTTAATCACACAATTGCAATTTTTCATCAGTAATGTTGAGATGCTAAATAAGGTTGGCAAGTGGAATTCAATCCCTTTAATGGTCACCCCCGAGCAAACTAGCACTGCAGCATTGTTAGGTGTTAATTGCCTTAGTAAGGCACAACCAAATTGGCAGTTAACATTTAGTGATAATATCAATGTCTCTGAAATGAAAAAAATACGTTTTGCTGTTGGCCTTCCTTTTGAGGTGAATCACCTAAATCCGTTAACTCAAAAAAGCCCTTTAAACGACTCTTCAATGTTTTGGGTTTGGCAAACGGGTCACAAATTTGCGCGTATTGAAATGCAAAGTAATTCTGATAATTGGTTATTCCATCTCGGTTCAACTGGGTGTAAATCACCCAGCGTGATGAGGACACCTCATCAAGCATGTCTATACCCGAATTTATTTACTCAAGAGATAAGTATTGGAACTTCTAAAACGATCATTTTCGACTTATCATCGCTCATTGCAAAGTTGACTTTAACTATGGAATCAAGCTGCCAATCCAAACATACAAATAAATATTGTCAGCAATTATTTTCTAATTTAACCGCCTCTGGAAAACACGCGATCTTTAGGGAAAAATCTCATGAGTAGAGTTATCTTTGCTTTGTTGCTTGGGTTACTACTCCTAAGCTGTGATAAAGCTAAGCAGCCAAAAAAATCTTATCAATGGCCTATACCCAATGGTTTCCCGAAACCACAAACGCCAGCAGATAACCCCATGTCGCTGGCGAAAGTCGCATTAGGTAGAGCTATTTTTTATGACAAAAACCTTTCTTTTAACCAACAACAGTCATGCGAAACTTGTCACCAACAGCAGTTTGCCTTTGCCGAAAATTTGACAACATCAATCGGAACTACAGGAGATAAGCACCGACGTAATGCTCCTGCTCTAGTTAACATTGCATACAACAAAACACTTACATGGGCTCATGACGGACTAACCTCTTTAGAGCGCCAAATATTGTTACCTATGTTTGGTGAGTCTCCCGTCGAACTAGGGATAACGGGTCATGAAACACAGGTATTACAGCGATTTAAAAATGAAAAATATCTACAGTTGTTCGAACTTGCTTTTCCTGGCGAAACCATTAGTTTTGATTTAGTGGTTAAAGCCCTGTCAAGTTTTGTTCGTAGTTTAATTTCGTTGAACTCTTCTTTTGATCTGTATGCATACCAAGGAGACGATTCAGCCATTTCCGCCTCGGCATTAAGAGGAATGAATTTATTCTTTTCTGAGAAGCTTGAGTGCCATCATTGTCACGGTGGCTTTAATTTTACTCAGTCTACAAGTCACGAAAAGCAAGTTATTGACCGAAGACCATTTCATAACACCGGGCTTTATAACCTTAAAGATCTAAATACTAACGGTTATCCAAAAAATGATATTGGTTTAGCAGAAATTTCAACGTTAGCTAGGGATAATGGGCGCTTTAGGGCTCCAACTTTGCGAAATGTAGCGGTGTCTGCACCATATATGCATGACGGGAGTATAAACACACTCGAAGAAGTATTAGACTTTTATGCCGCTGGCGGTAGAGTAATTAACTCAGGTGTTTACAAAGGTGATGGCCGACTAAACCCTTTAAAATCTCCTTTTGTTAAAGGATTTAAAATGAGCGAACAAGATAAGCATGATTTACTCAACTTTCTTAGCACACTAACCGATGAATCTTTTTTAAATAACACTGAATATGCCCAACCTTAATCAGAAATCATTAAGTTATACAGCGACTTTCTCCTCCAGGATTTAGTCGATAGTATCAAGAAAAAATGTGTAGTTAAGTGAAAAAATAAAGGCTCCTGAATAAATTCAGGAGCCTTTATTTCATTAAATAGATCAATAAGGTACTGATTAACTGTTGGTAGCTAATCTATATTTCAAAACGGCCTTTATGTCTTTTTAGTGAGTAAAAAGTGTTAACTTATTCACCGTCTAAGAAGCTTTTCAGTTGCTCAGAGCGCGATGGATGACGTAATTTACGTAATGCTTTCGCTTCAATTTGACGAATACGTTCACGAGTTACGTCAAACTGCTTACCTACCTCTTCTAAGGTGTGGTCGGTATTCATATCAATACCAAAGCGCATTCTTAGTACTTTAGCTTCACGAGCTGTTAAGCCGGCAAGTACCTCATGGGTTGCCCCTTTCAAGTTTTCAGAAGTCGCAGAGTCAACGGGTAATTCACCGCTGCCATCTTCAATAAAATCACCTAAGTGCGAATCTTCATCATCACCAATAGGTGTTTCCATTGAAATTGGCTCTTTAGCTATTTTCAATACCTTACGAATTTTATCTTCAGGCATGATCATACGCTCAGCAAGTTCTTCTGGCGTTGGTTCACGCCCCATTTCTTGTAACATTTGACGAGAAACACGGTTTAACTTATTGATGGTTTCAATCATATGTACCGGAATACGGATAGTACGCGCTTGGTCAGCAATTGAGCGCGTGATAGCCTGACGAATCCACCATGTTGCATATGTTGAAAACTTATAACCACGGCGATATTCAAATTTATCAACGGCTTTCATCAAGCCAATATTACCTTCTTGAATTAAATCTAAGAATTGTAAACCACGGTTGGTGTATTTTTTAGCTATTGAAATAACTAAACGTAAGTTAGCTTCAACCATTTCTTTCTTAGCACGACGAGCTTTAGCCTCACCGATTGACATTCGACGGTTGATATCTTTAATACCGTGAATATTTAAATGAGTTTCTTCTTCAATGTGGTTTAATTTAAGAATACAGCGTTCAACATCAAGTTCTATATCAGCCAATCGTGCTGAATGCGTATGTCCTGCAGCTTGCTCAGCTTCAAACCAATCTTTTGATGTTTCGTTACCCGGGAATATCTTTATAAAGGTCGTTTTAGGCATGCCAGCACCCATAACACAGTGCTTCATGATTAAGCGCTCTTGCACTCGTAATCTGTCCATGACATTGCGCATATTTTTAACTAGCTTGTCGAATAATTTAGGAATTAATCGAAACTCTTTAAACACTTCAGCAACATCATCAATTGCAGCTTGTGCGTCTTTATGACCACGCCCTTTTGCTTTGATAATGTTAGTAGCCTGCTCATGTGCTTCTCTGAGTGCACTAAATTTTTCTCGCGCTAATTCTGGGTCAACACCAGTATCTTCTTCTTCCTCTTCTTCACTATCATCAGCATTATCTTTATCTTCATCATCAAGATCTTCTTTTGATAATTCAGAGCCAACATGTGTCGCGGCGGCAGCAACATCTTCTTCTTCTGCTTCTGGATCTAAAAAGCCAACCACAATATCAGACAGACGAACTTCTTCAGCTTCGTAATTATCCCACATTTCAAGTAAGAAATTTATCGCTGGTGGGTATTCAGAAACACTGCGCTGTACTTCTTTAATGCCTTCTTCAATACGCTTAGCGATTACAATTTCGCCTTTGCGCGTTAATAATTCTACAGTACCCATTTCACGCATATACATACGTACTGGATCTGTTGTTCGGCCAATTTCACTTTCAACGGTTGCAAGTGCTTGAGCTGCAGCTTCCGCGGCATCTTCATCGGTATTTGCCTCACTCATCATCAAGGTGTCGGCATCGGGGGCGTTTTCAAACACCTGAATACCCATATCATTGATCATGCGAACAATATCTTCTACTTGATCTGAATCGATAATATCTTGAGGAAGATGATCGTTAACTTCTGCAAACGTTAAATAACCTTGCTCTTTGCCTTTGGTTATTAACTCTTTAAGTCTTGATTGAGGGGCTTGTTCCATTGACGAGTGTCCACCTATGTATAGTAAATAAGGGTAGCAATGCCGCGCACTAGTGCCGCATAACAAAGCCGCGAATTATAGCGAGTTTCTCGAACTTTATCCAGTAATTAAAACCCTAGCTTTTAAAAGACTTTTAATGAGTATAGCTGTTGGTTGCTACGATGCATTAAGTATTGCTTGTAGCTCTTGTTTTTCTTGTTGAGTCATTTTCCCTGTACGCGCTTTTTGCAATAATATTTCAGCTCTTTGCTCCACAAAATTATTAAGTAGTTTTTCAATACTATCGAGAAAAACATCCTCTGCGGCATCTGCTTCAATATGGTGTTGCCAACACATTAATTTTGACAACTGCTTACCGTGCTCTGTATCTCTAAAATATTCGAGTAATTGTGATGTTTTACTCTCTGGATTTTGCTCACACAGTAGTAAAATCTGGTTCAACAAAGCGACACCGGGCACCGTTATTGATTGCAAAATAGTTATATCTTCAAGCGATTTCACTAGATGAGGGTGTTCAAGTAATAAGGCAATTGCTAATCTTACCGGTGTTACTTTAGTATTGGGCTTGGTTTTTTTCCTGTTTTTTTCAGGGCTGGCCATTTTATTTATTTTAGCTAAAAATTGCTCGCTACCCGTACCAAAGTTATTCGCAATATCATTAATAATAGCGTCTTTTAAAACGCTATCGGGCAGTTTAGCTAAATAGGGCTGAAATGACTCGACCAAAGCTGAGCGCCCTTCTATCGAGCTCATATCTACTTGGCTCATCAGGTGCTCAAATAGAAATTTCGACAGCGGCATTGCCTGATCTAGAATATGCTCAAAAGCTTGTTGCCCTTGTGAGCGAATAAGGGAGTCAGGGTCTTCGCCATCGGGCACAAAAACGAATTTTAGCGAAAAACCATCTCGAATAAGCGGTAAAGCATTTTCCATCGCTCGCCATGCAGCATCGCGGCCAGCTCTATCACCATCATAACAACAAATCACTTCTTTAACGGTTCTAAATAGAGTCTGTAATTGTTCAGCGGTCGTTGATGTCCCCAATGAAGCAACAGCGTAGTCAATACCATGTTGCGCTAAGGCCACCACATCCATATAACCTTCAACAACCACTAACCGTTCAAGATTTTTATTGGCTTGTTTAGCTTCATAAAGACCATATAATTCGTGGCCTTTATGATAAATGCGTGTTTCTGGTGAGTTTAAATATTTAGGTTTTTCATCTCCTAAAACTCGGCCACCAAAACCAATCACACGGCCGCGTTTGTCTCTAATAGGAAACATAATCCGACCGCGAAATCTGTCGTAAGGTCGGTTTTTATCACTCTGTATTGCCATCCCCAAGTCAACCAATTGCTGATTTGCCTGACCATTGGCAGAGAACAGTTTCATCATGCCATCCCAAGCATCGCTGATATAACCTATACCAAAACGTTTCACCATTTCGCCACTTAACCCTCTACCTTTGAGGTAGTTGATCGCTGTTTCTTTATCATTAGCTATTTTTAATTGCTGTTGATAAAAACGACTGACTTGATTCATTAGCTCATAATCATCTTGTTTTTGCTGATAAATTTGCTGTTGACGACGTTGCTCTGCTGGACTGGCATTATTTTCTTCACGTACTACTTCCATTGCACAATGTGCAGCAAGCTCTTCAATGGCGTCAACAAAATCAAGACGGTCAAACTCCATTAAAAATGAAATGGCATTACCGTGCACACCACAGCCAAAACAGTGGTAAAACTGTTTTTCTTGACTGACAGTAAAAGAGGGTGACTTTTCATTATGAAATGGGCAGCAGGCTTGATAATTTTTACCGGCTTTTTTCAGGGGTACACGGGCATCGACTAGCTCAACAATATCTGCGCGAGCTAATAAATCATCAATAAATTGTCGAGAAATGCGTCCAGCCATAATACGTTAAATTCACCAACTGAATAAGGTTGAAGTAGTTTATACCAAGAGTATTAAACAAAAAAGCCGTAATAACTTAGGTTATTACGGCTTTAGCAAAATTATTATTAACAACACTAAGCGTTTAAGGCTGCTCTGACTTGACCGCTTACCGCGCCCATATCTGCTTTGCCTTGCATTCGCGGTTTTAATACCGCCATTACTTTACCCATATCTGCCATTGAAGCAGCACTGGTATCACTAATTGCCTTGTTAATTAATTCGTCTATTTCTGCATTAGTTAAAGGTTGAGGAAGAAAGAACTCTAAAGCGCTTACTTCTTCTGCTTCTTTGGCTGCTAATTCATCACGACCACCTTCAGTAAACATCTTGATGGACTCTTTACGCTGTTTAACCATTTTGGTTAATATAGCAATAATATTCTCATCAGTTGCTTCGGTGTTGTTGTCAATTTCAGCTTGCTTAATTGCAGACAAGGCCATACGTATGACACCAAGACGTAATTTGTCTTTGGCGCGCATGGCATTTTTCATTTCATCTTTGAGTTGAACTAGAAGTGACATCTAATAGGATCTCGTAGATTAAAAGTTACTAAAGTATTTTCTTTAAAATATCAAAGAAAATTCTAGTACATGCGAATGCGACGAGCATTCTCACGAGAAACTTTTTTCGCAGCGCGTTTTACTGCAGCCGCTTTTTTACGCTTACGCTCCCAAGTTGGCTTTTCATAACATTCGCGACGACGAACTTCTGAAAGGATACCTGCTTTTTCACATGAACGCTTAAAACGACGTAATGCTACGTCAAATGGTTCGTTCTCTCTTACTTTAATTACTGGCATGTACTTTATTACCTTAGTGTATATCTATATAAATCGGCGTTTGACTTCGATTTTAGCGCCACTTTAGCGTTAAAAAACCTTGTCTACACCCGCTCTATCAAAAATGGGTGACGTATTCTAATGCCAAGTACGAAGTCATGTAAAGGCTAATTTCATAATCAGTGTAAATTAACTAGCGAAATAGCATAAGTGAAGGTAAAATCGCCCCTCTTTTGGTTAACTGATATTAATGATATGCGAATTTTAGGTATCGAAACTTCTTGTGATGAAACGGGTATTGCTATTTATGATGATCAGCAAGGCATTATGTCACATCGATTATATAGCCAAATTGCTGTACATGCAGATTATGGTGGTGTGGTTCCTGAGCTTGCCTCTCGCGACCATGTTCGTAAAACTATTCCGTTAATAAAAGCAGTGCTTGCCGATGCAAAGTTAACCCCCAAAGAACTTGATGGCGTTGCTTATACCGCTGGCCCCGGCTTAGTTGGTGCATTATTAGTGGGTTGCTCTATAGGCAGAAGTTTAGCTTATGGTTGGGAGTTGCCCGCAGTACCAGTACATCATATGGAAGGACATTTATTAGCACCTATGCTTGAAGATAACGTGCCAGAGTTTCCATTTGTTGCCTTATTAGTTTCTGGCGGTCACACCATGCTTGTCAGAGTAGATGGTATAGGTCATTACAAGCTGCTAGGCGAATCTGTTGATGATGCTGCAGGTGAAGCCTTTGATAAAACAGCAAAACTGTTAGGATTAGATTACCCCGGAGGACCTGCTTTATCAAAAATGGCCACAAGTGGTATCATCAATCGTTTTCAGTTACCACGTCCAATGACGGACAGACCAGGGCTTGATTTTAGTTTTAGCGGTTTAAAAACAGCAGCTAGCACACTGGTTAGAAAGGAATGCGTCAACTTAGACGAAGCAGCACTTAAGCAAACTCACGCAGATATTGCCTGTGCTTTTCAACAAGCTGTAGTGGATACTTTAGCGATTAAATGTAAGCGTGCCTTAAAACAAGAAAATTTAAACCGTTTAGTAATTGCCGGTGGAGTCAGCGCCAATACAGCATTACGTGAAAAATTGGCAATAACCACCAAAAAACTTGGTGGTAGTGTATTTTATCCTCGTCCTGAATTTTGTACCGACAATGGTGCTATGATTGCCTATGCAGGATTACAGCGACTTAAAGCAGGCACCAATGCTGATTTAACCTTTAAGGCGAATCCGCGTTGGTCGCTAGATACTTTACCCGCGGTTTAACTGTTGATGACATTATCAATTTCATTACGCTAAGTTTGTCGAAAGGTTTACCCTTTTGACGACTTGACGCGGGCAGAAAAGGAAGCCCTTTTCTGCCCCAACTGCAATAAGCTAGGCAAGAAGATCAACGTAAATACCGTACTCACACTCATGCCACCTACAATTACCGCAGCAATACCACGGTAAAGTTCAGCACCGGCTCCCGGGACTAATAATAAAGGTAACATGCCACAGATACTGGTTAATGTACTCATTAAAATAGGCCTAAGTCGAAGCCTGACCGCTAGCTCTACCGCATCATGGCGTGATAAGCCCTCTTTTTCACCTTGTCTTGTTTGATACACCAATAAAATAGCATTGTTAACCACAAGACCTAGCAAAATAATGAACCCTATCATGGTAAGCAAATCTAGCGGTTGAAATATCACTAAATTCGTTAATTGCAAAAAGCCAATACCACCAATAGTAGCAAGTGGAATGGTTAACAGCACGAGTACACTATCTTTAAATGACTGAAATAATGCAGACATCAATAAATATAAAATAATCAATGCTAACACAAAACTTTGACTCATACTGGTTAGCGCTTCGGTTAACGCCTCCGCGCTGCCTCGATAATTTACACTCGCTAGGCCGCCGCTTTCTCCAGCAACATCTTTTGATAACTCAGCCATAATAGCTGGTTCTGCTTGCAATTTTATTTGAGCGATCGCCTCTTCTAAACTTAAATCGGCAGGGGGGGTAACTTGCAAAGTAATGGTTCGCTGCCTATTTACACGCCTAATAGAGCTAGGCCCAGCAGTACGAACAATATCAACCAGTTCGCCTACAGCTTGAATACCTGCACTTGGAGTATACAAAGGAATAGCAGCTAATTCTTCTGGTGATTGCCAGTCTGTAGCGCGTAACAAAACATTTAAACGTTTTTGACCATTAAAAAAATCACCCACATACAAGCCTGTGCCTAATGAACGTGAAATTGCCGCCACTTGTGAGCGATTCCATCCTGCTTCAGCCATGCGCCTTTCATTGGGCAACATACGTAATTCAGGTTCTGCGAAAGTTAAGCCCGGTGAAGGTTGGATTTGTGCCCCTGCAATTGCCTGACTAATTGCACCATAACCTGTTTGGGCGGCTTTTAATAAGGTGTCAACATCATTACCTTGAATATCAACATCAATGCGCCTACCACCGCCAAGATTTTGAAAAATTTGAGCTTGTGAAGCAAAGGCGATAGTGTCAGGAAAGCCTTGCAAGAACTCAGTATTAATAATCTGTATGATTTCATTAATATCATCTGCATTTTCAGCGCGCCCCCCCATAAAACCAAAAGAGCCAAAAAAACCCATCCAAGTATGCGCTATTTTAGGGGCTTTCTCGCCGGTTAAATATGGCATTATTCTTCGGTTAATTTCATCACTCATTTCAAAACGAGCGGCGGGATAACTTAATCCTGGTGGTGGTAATACAAAGGCGCGAAATTGGTTTTGATTTCCTTTGGGTAAATAGTCTATTTTAGGAAACAATAACCAACTACCAACAAAAGAAATGAAAATCAAACCAAAAATCCAAGTATAGCGTTTAAGGGGCGTACTGGTTATACGCATGATACCTTTAGTGATATTTCGCCACCAATGCGCATGGGGATCTTTCTCTTTCACTTGAGTCAATAAGTTTCTTGCCGCCGTAGGTAAAACGGTTACTGCAATCACCAATGAAGCAACAATAGCCACGGCAATAGTGATGGCTAAATCTGCGAACAACTGCCCTGATACGGCATCTAAAAAAGCAATGGGTAAGAAAATAGCAACGGTTGTCGCCGTCGAAGCAATTAATGCCCCCCACACTTGCGTAGCACCTTGTAACGATGCATTGTCTGGAGCTTCACCTTTTTCACGCAAACGAACAATATTTTCCAAGACCACGATTGCCGCGTCTAATACCATACCAACAGCAAAAGCCAAACCCGCCATAGAAATAATATTTAATGTTCTACCGCTAATATACATGACCACCAAGGTCACAATCAGCGAAATAGGAATCGCTAATGCTACAATTAAAGTCGCTCTAAATTTTCGCAAAAACCACCATAAAACAATGATAGCCAAAGCAACACCCATCAATAAGTTGTTACGTACTAGCTCCATTGAACGATTAATATAAATGGTTTGATCCGACATTTGGATCATTTGCAAACCAACACGCTTTAATGGACCGTTATTGAGCTCCTTCATAGCCGCTTTTAAACCAACCATGACTTCAATAACATTGACTCCTTGCTCTGCTTGAGCGTTCATAGCAATGGCAGGTTCGCCATCAAGCGTTAAGATGCCCGTTCTGTCTTGAAGCGTTTGTTCTACTATAGCGACATCACGCAATAAGATAGGTTGGCCATCTCGCCAGCTTAACACCATTTCGCCTAACTGCTTAGCGTCATACTTTCCTGAAAAACGCAAGGTGTATTTTCGGCGACCAACTTCATTAAAGCCACCTGAACTATCATTATTATTGGCTAGCTTTTCGGCAAGCTGGGGAATATTTAATCCTAAAGCTGCCGCTTTATAAGGATCAAAAGTTATTCTCAGCTCTGATAATAACCCCCCAAAAGCATTGGTTTTTGAAATACCGGCAACACGCTCGATGCGCGTTTGAATCACCTCTTCAACATAGTCTTGATAGCTTACAATATCGCGATTGTTTTCAGCGAGTGGCTTTAGGGCAAACCAGGCAATAGCATCAAAGGTTCTATCTCCCCCGACAGAAATAACAGGTTCAGTTGCATCAGCGGGATAATTAGCCACTTGGTTAAGAGCACTCATCACATCAATAAGAGCACGTTCAAGGTTAATATCTGATTTATAGCGCAAAGTGATATTGCCACTACCTTGGCTAGATGTTGAGGTTAATAAATCTAGACCTTGCAGCCCTTTAAGCACATCTTCTTGGCGCTCAATAATTTCTGCTTCCATTTCTTCAGGAGCGGCTGAGCGCCAACCTGTCGAAATACTGATTTCAGGTTTGCTGATATCAGGGGTTAATTGCACGGGCAATTTAAATAGGCTTATTCCGCCAAAAAGTGCCACCAATAAGACAGCTACAATAACCGCGGTAGGATTTTTTAGCGCAGAAGAGGTTAAATTCATATTATATTGCCCTACTCTTTCTTGTCTGAATTATAACCAGAAACAAGGGCGTCATTATTTTTTTTAATAGCTACATTCTGTCCATCTTGTAGACGTTCAGCACCGCGAATAACAATCAAATCACCTGATTGAAGTATTGTGCCTGATTTAGTACTAGAAATAGACACTAACTCATCCATACCAATGCCAACGTCGACAGGGATTTGCTCCGCTTTCTGTTCTTTACCGATAACATTAATGCGAAAAACACTTGCTCCACCACGACGAAGAACAAGAGCATCTCTTGGTACAGCTAGCGCTAAAGCACTTAAGCCATTAGCCACTTGGGCTTTAATACTTAAACCAATAGGCCAAGCAAATGTTGACATATCTAAACGTACTTCCATTAAATGAGAACGGGGATTGGCCACAGGTACTAAAGTTTTAATCTTAGCAGTACCCTGACCTAAAGCTGATTCAACTCTAAGGTGTTTGGCTTGTTGCAAAAACGGGTAAGCAGCAATAGGGACATAAACGCTTGCCTGAGCATTGGTTGTTTCAACCAGGCGTACCATAGCACTACCATGAGTAACATATTCACCCAAACTAGCAATACGCTGGGCAATAACACCTGCAAAAGGAGCTTTTACTTGGGTATAAGAAAGATCTTGCTCTACGTTAACAAGCCTTGCCTTGGCTGCAATGACCTCCCCTTTAGCAATATCGCGTTCCGAAATTGTTCTATCTAATTGGCTTGGTGCAGACAACTTCTTTTTCACCAACTGTTGTTCTCTGAGCACTTCATGTTCAAGGAAACGCAAATGTACTTGACTATTTGATACCTTAGCTTGTGCTTCTGTGAACTTTATTTGTAATTGCTTATCATCAAGTTGGGCAATGATATCGCCTTTATCAACCTGTGTTCCAACGGCTGATAAACTAATTAGCCGAGACGATATTTCAGCAGAAATTTCAGCATCATTTTGGCTAACAACGGTACCAGACACCCAAACAACAGGTGCAAGTTCAGTCTGTTTTATACGAATAACATTCACGTGAGCAGCTGGAAATTGCTGAGCAAAAATGGCTTGTGATGTGACCCCAACAGAGAAAAGCATGAACCAAGTAATGAATGTTATTTTTTTCATAAAGCTCCTAAAGTCGACACACTATGCTTTGACATTATTTTTAGTAGAAATTTTACTTTCAGTGCCCTTAAGTAGGCGCACTATATTATCTTTATGGCGAAAGATGATGAGACCGCTTAACATCAGGGTAGGATAGACATAAAGCGGTTTAAGTAATAAAACAAAAAGTGGTGCTATTGATACCGTAACAATAGCGGCCAAGCTTGAGTAACGACTTACCTTAGCCACAATGCCCCAAGTAATCATCAATAATACCCCTAACCCTAAGCCGATAGGTAATAAAGTCCCTAATGCTGTGGCAACGGCTTTTCCGCCTTGAAAGCCAAAAAAAATTGGATACATGTGCCCTAAACAAGCGGCAACACCAATAAAACCTAAATATAAAGGCTCTTTTTGTCCCAAAAAAGCATATAAAAAATAAGCCCCCCACACTGGAATAGTCCCTTTTAAAATATCAAGAAACAATACCGTTCCAGCGGTCAATTTATTGCTTATTCTTAACACATTAGTCGCCCCAGGATTATGAGAGCCTGTAGTACGAGGATCAGGTAATCCCAGCATTTTGCATATCAAAATGGCACTAGAAATTGAACCTATTAAATAAGCAGCAATTATCATAGCAAGGGTTAATAGCAACATGACCATAACAAATTAGTAAAAATTAATATTATTTTATTATTCTATCTCGATATCCGCTAGTTTTTCTACTGTCACACAGGTAAACTCGCATTTATTTTGTAACAATTACCTTAATTAAGTAACATAACGGAAGTCACATGGACAAAGTTTTTATTAGAGGTTTGCATATTCAAACCACCATTGGTTTTTTTCAATGGGAAAAAGAAATAAAGCAAACTCTGGTCATTGATGTAGAAATGGCTTGGGACACAGCGAAAGCCGCAGCTAATGATGAACTGTCAAAAACGGTAGACTATGCAGAAATTTCCATCGCAATTGAAAAATTTGCCAACCATAATCCTGTTGATTTATTAGAAACATTAGCGGAAAGATTGGCTGAATTTTTAATGACTCAATACCACATTCCTTGGCTAAAACTCACCATTGGCAAACCTGGCGCTGTGCACAATGCCGATACCGTTGGTGTCAGTATAGAACGTGGGGCTTTTAAGCGAGACGCGTTAAGATAATGGCTCAAATTTATATTTCTTTAGGCAGTAATATTGAACGTGAGTACCATGTTAAACATGGTCTTAAAGCACTTGCTGAAGCATTTGAACTGCCTTTTGATGCATTATCACTTTCTTCTTTATTTAAAAGTGAAGCCGTCGGCTTTGATGGTGTCGCTTTTTATAACATGGTTATTGGTATTAAAACACCCTTTAGCGTTGTAAAAGTGACCACCATTTTACGTGATATTGAGGTACGTTTTGGTCGCAGCCCTCAAGCAAAAAAATTTAGTCCTCGTACTTTAGACCTTGATTTACTGCTATATGACACGCTGATCACTAATTCACCTGCACAGTTGCCTCGTGATGAAATAATCAAAAATGCTTTTGTTTTATGGCCTCTCAGTGAAATAGCAGCAAAATTAACACACCCCATATGCCATAATAGCTACGAAAATTTATGGCAAAATTACGACAAATCAAGCCAAGCATTAGTAATGATTAATAAGTGCTGGTAAGAAATAACACGCATTTTTAAAGTGAATTAATACCGTTTTTAACAATACCGAAGGAAGTTATGAGTACATTAGAAATTATCATTTTGGCGTTATTACAAGGCTTAACCGAGTTTTTACCTATTTCAAGCTCAGCCCATTTAATTTTACCTTCACAACTTTTAGGTTGGCAAGATCAAGGACTAGGTTTTGATGTTGCTGTACATGTCGGTACTTTATTAGCCGTGATGTTTTATTTTCGTCAAACATTACGCGCTATGGCTATTGATTGGCTTGGCACACTCAACATTGGCCCAGCTAAAAACATGCATGCGCAGGATAGTTTTGACGGCAAACTGGCATGGTGGATTATTTTTGCCACAATCCCGGCTGGGCTATTTGGTCTATTTGGAAAAGATTTCATCGAAGAACATTTACGCTCTGCGCTAGTGATTGCCACGACAACCTTACTTTTTGGTTTTTTACTTGGCTTTGCTGATATCAAAGCCGGTAATAGAAACAACCATAAGCCAATGGAAAAATTAGGATTTAAAGGGGCTATGCTAATTGGTGTAGCTCAAGCCATAGCGCTTATTCCAGGTACTTCTCGCTCAGGTATTACCATGACAATAGGCCTAATGTTAGGGTTATCTCGTGATAACGCGGCTCGCTTCTCATTTTTACTATCGATACCTGCCATAGCCATGGCGGGCAGTTATTTAACCTTAAAATTAATGTTATCTACTGAGGCGGTAAACTGGCAGGCAATAGGTTTAGGTAGCCTAATCGCTTTTGTGAGTGCTTATACCTGCATTCATTATTTTCTAATTTTATTAAATAAACTCGGTATGATGCCCTTTGTACTATATCGGCTTATATTGGGCGCAGGCCTATTATGGTTTGTACTATAAACCCCATTAAAGGTAAATATTTGTACGAAAAACGGACTATTGCTAAAAATTTATGAATACTTTATGCTATTTGTTAAGTGGTCTAACATCTGACCACTATATAATAAAAATTAATTACAATATTCAAGGCAATAAAATGATAAAAAAAACAATTGTTCTTGCTGGCCTCATTCTAGCTCTCTTTTCAGGCAGCACCTATGCAAAAAAACACAAAATAGTACTTATTCACGGCTTTCAACCGCAACAGCTGCTCAACGATGGTGATGTCACCGCTAATGGGCAGGATTATTGGAGTGGCTATTGGGACAACCTTGCAGATGCAAGAATTGACTGGCCATCTTACGAACGAGTTGAAGAAAAAATTTCAACCGATTATGTTTGGCCTAAACTAAAAAGTTTCTCACAAAGCAATTTTTGCTCGCCGGGTTGTATTTTTGTTACCCACTCAACCGGGGATCTTGTGGCTAGGTATATCATTGAAAATCAAGAAACATGGCTAGAAAATGCAGGCTTAACTCCTCTTAATATAGTTGCAACCTTCGATATTGCAGGTGCTGGTGGCGGAAGCGAACTGGCAGATCTTGCAGTTAGTGTTGCGCAAGCAACCGAAAATTGGACATTTTTAATTGAAGCAGCACTTGAAGCTTGGCTTGGTGGTGATTTAACAGATGAAATGGGAGTTCTGCACGATCTTAAAGTTAATAATGCTAGGCAATTAGCTCCTTTCCCTGATGCTAGAATACCGCGTCTACGCTTTATTGGTGATGCCACTGAATACCTAGGAGTGACAAGCCCTTTTATTCAAGGCAACGATGATGGGGTTGTAGGAACGCATTCATCTTGTGGCGGAAATAGACAAGGGCATTATGGCAGTTGTAGCTCTGCAGTTAGTATTAGCGGCAAGCTAAATTACCAATCAAATGCGGTTGCTGGTTTTATGCCTTATCACTACCCTATGCTTATGAGTGACGCTTATAGTCATGGCTCACTTTTAGAGCAAGAACAGCAAGGCAAAGTCACAACAGCCAGCAGTGTCGAGCAATTTCAAAGTGGTGAAAGCATAGTATTTGATACCTATCAGCAAACAAAGGGTTGGTGGTTTTGGAAAAGCGACTACCTTTACGTGAAAAACTCGAAAAATGACAGTTTGTCAGCATTAATTTATTCCGCCATTCCTAATTAGCTAGACGACAAATGACTACTAAAAAAAGAATCAAGTCAGTAACCATACTCATCATATTGATGAGTATGGTTGGGCTTTTTTGGTTACCTAAAGAGCCAGTAAATACGCCTGTCATTTTAGCGGACAAGCAACAACAACGTGACAGCAACTTACCCCGACCCACCTCCCTCTCTCAAACAGTAAAAAAGAAACAACAAATAGATTTTTTAACGAGCAATGAATCTGCTGCATTAATATCAAAAGCATACGCTGCACAATTAGTATATCCACCATACTCACAACCATTAAAAGTGAATAATATGGATAGATTACACCCTAACTATTTTAACCCTCAAAAAATGATAATTAATGATGAGGGAGATAGTGTTAGTGCTTATTTATCTCATTATAGATATATATATCCAGAGCCAATAAAAATAACTGTTGAGGGCGCTAACATTGAGAATGTTCATTTCAGCTTATTTAATAAAGAGAGTGAACAATACTTAGTAAGAAGCAAGATGAATAAAAACGGTGACAAGTGGTTTTTAGAAGTGAAAGGAAAGAAAAATTTTCCAGTGGAGCCAGAGGCAAAGGTTATAGTAAATGTTGATGGGTATGAAATTCCAATAATTTTAGCCTTAAGATATATGATACCAATTGCCACGATTACTGATTTTGAAACCCCTTTAGCTAAAGGGAAGGATATGGCCATAAACGCTAATATCACCACAGAAAAATCAGGTTTGTACCGGGTAAGTGCAAACTTATTCGATGCGAATGATCAACCTGTAGCGCACTTAGTTCAAAGAAAGAAGCTAACAAAAGGAAATAAGCAAATAACCTTAAAAGCCCACCATTCGGTATTAAAAGGAAGAGAGTCTCCCTTTTACTTATCTACCATTATGGTTGAACTAATGTCACCTTCTCCAGGTGTTAAAAAACGCTTTGGCCACTCTCTTATTAGTAAATTTGAAATTAATGACTTTGCTGTGTCTAGCTTAGACGAAACGCCATATCAACCAACAGATCAAGAAATACAGAGGCTAGAGTTGTTGCAACAAATTGCCAATGGTAATTAAGGTCTATTGATTTAATTTATTATTCGCTTGTTTATCTGATAATAGCCCCCAAATAAAGAGTAGACTCATTTCCTTTAAAACACTGGGAAAATTATTAACATGGCATCAATCGCAATAACCTTAGAAAACTTTCAACAAGTAATTTTAGATGAATCAAAACATAAATTAGTACTCGTAGCGTTTTGGGCGCAGCAAATTCCTGAAAGTGTCGAACTAAGAGATAAGCTAACCACCAAAGTTTCACCTTTTACAGAGCAAGTACTTATGGCAACTGTCGATTGCCAAACTGAACAACAAATAGCCCAGCAGTTTGGTATTCAAGGTTTACCTACAGCAATACTGGTAAAAGATGGACAACCCATTGACGGTATTTCTGGGCCACAAAGCGATGAGACTGTTGCTACATTTTTAGAAAAGCATTTGCCTCAACCAGAAGATTTACTCTTAGCACAAGCACAGACTTTGTTCGCCGATAACAAGTTAAATGAAGCGTTTAGCACCATCACTCAGGCTTATCAAGCCAATAATGAACGAGCCGACATCAAATTACTATTAGCTGATGTGACTATTCAATTAGGAAAAACTGATGATGCACAAGTATTGCTCGATAGTATTTTAATGGTTGATCAAGACAGTTACTACCAAGCTCTATTGGCAAAATTAGAGTTAGCAAGCCAAGCGGCTAACTCTCCTGAGATACAGGCGTTAGAAGAAAAACTGTCTGCCACCCCTAAGGATATAGAGGTTCAACACCAACTTGCAGCACAATACAGCCAAGTCAATCGCCATGAAGATGCCTTAAAATTATTATTTAGATTAGTACAGGCAGGAGATAGTGACAGCAAAGATAAGAGTAAAGAACTGTTTTTAGATGTGCTCAAAGCTTTGCCTGATGGTGATGCGCTAGCGACAAAATATCGTCGTAAACTCTATACGTTAATGTACTAGCACTACGATTGCCCAAGCCCAAAGTAACCCATTATTTTTCCGCGTTTATTTTGGGCTATTTCTAACCATGACACCCCAGCGTTTTAAGTCACTGTGCTCACCTTAGCGCTAAGCTTGTTCAAAAAGAAACTTGCCATGTGCAATAAAACGGTTAAGAATTAAGGCAAATGTTCACTTGCCAAATAATCGTGAGACTGCATTTCCTGTAACCGACTTAAACAACGCTTAAATTCAAAGGCAAGGTTACCCCCACGATATAAATCTGCTAACGGTGTTTCAGCTGAAATAATAAGCTTAACATGACGCTCATAAAACTCATCAACCATAGCTATAAATCGCCTTGTACTATCATCGCTGTCTTTATCCATTTGTTTTACATTGGCCAGTAATACCGTTTGATACAGTTGGCTAATTTCCATGTAATCACTTTGGCTACGAGCACTTTCACACAAGACAGAAAAATCAAAATACACCACACCATCAGATACGACTACTGTAGCTAACTGACGGTTGTTAATTTCAATCTCAGCTCCCACATCACCTTCTTCACCGGAAAGTTGCCTAAAATAGTGATGCAAGTTTTCATTAGCTTGCTTATCAAGTGGGTAATGATATATCTCTGCTTGCTCTAAAGTACGTAAGCGATAATCAACACCACTATCGACATTGACGATTTCTGTGTGCTTATTAATGAGCTTGATTGCAGGTAAAAATCGCGCCCGTTGTAAACCATTACGATAAAGTTGATCAGGAATTATATTTGAGGTCGCCACCAAAGTAACATGATGGGCAAATAACTCTTCAAATAAAGTCCCTAAAATCATCGCGTCAGTAATGTCTGAAACAAAAAATTCATCAAAACAAATAATACATGTTTCTTGTGCGAACTTTTTAGCAATTATTTTAAGCGGATCTGATTGCCCCGTGAGTCCTTTTAACTCTTGATGCACTCTGTGCATAAAACGGTGAAAATGAACACGCATTTTATTCTCAAAGGGCAAGCAATCATAAAATGTATCGACTAAGTAGGTTTTGCCACGACCAACACCTCCCCAAAAATATAAGCCTTTAACTGGGTTCATTTCAGGCTTTGCATACACCTTTTTCCAGCGATTTAATACTTTTTTAAAACCTGACACAGCTACAGGCTTTACTTGCAAGTCTTCGTATAAACGTTGTAAATGCTTCACAGCATCCTCTTGTGCAGCATCAAAAAGAAAGTCATCTTGTGCTAGATCTTGTTTATACTTATCAATAGGGGAAAGTTTAATCATGACAGAACCGTAAATTAAATTAAGTGTTTTATTAGGCTCTGTTGATCTTTCAAGATTGTGTTGCTGCAGTTTATTGGGCATTTATACAAGACGGAACTTTTATTATGTGGTTATTCCACATAAAAAGGCGATAACGCCGTAAAAATGACCAACAAACGCTGTCCGAAGGATTCGGCTAAAAGCGTTTTACGCTATCTTGAATAGTATATGCTTAGAGTGACTAAACTACATACATTACTCAGCTCAATTAAAACGCTTTTATCTCGAACAACATTTAACCGTGAAAGATCAACAGACCCTATTCGCTTGAAAAGAAAGTTTTGCTAACATATGCTTTATATAAGCAAGTTAAACAATATTATTGTAAACTATAAGTGTCCTATATTTAATAAATTCATTATTCTATTTCCAATATAATCTGAGGAAAATCCATGACTGTAGTAACCGCATTAATTATTTTCATTGTCGGCAGTATTATTGGCTTCTTTGTAAACCACTTTCTATCTTCATCAAGTCAAGAGCAACGTAAACTCGCCGAGCAAGTGAATAAAAGTGAAACTGCATTAGCCCAATATAAACTTGATGTTGCTGATCATTTAGATAGTTCCGCAAAATTATTAGAGCAAATGAACTCAACTTGCCAGACGGCTATGAAACAAATGGAAGAGAGTACACATTTGTTGCAAAGAGTAACCACGGCGGATGTTGAAGGTATGCCGTTTTTCTCGCAAGAAACACAGCAACAACTCGCCCAAACAGCAAGTTTAAGACACCCTAAACGCACTAGCGACAATGTTGAACCATCAACAGAAGCCCCTCTTGATTATTCAAGTCAAGCAAGTGGTTTATTCGTTGATAAAAAACCTACCAATGCCACTAGCTCTGACTAGTACTGATTCCATTAAGAAATAAAGTGTTACAAATAGCAGGTAAGTAATGGTGAACTAAGTTTACCTGCTTGTGTCTATTTTGGGGTATATTTTGTAATAATACTAGCACCTTAATAAATAGCTTAGTTAAGGTGCTGCTATAATAGTTTAAATTTCAGGAGTATCCTTTCTTATGAAAAAATTATCCCTTGTCATCAGCGCCGCAATTATTTCCGGTTCTCTCGCTATAGCAAGCCCACCAACTTTTGCCGCATGGCCGAGCAGTGTCAATAATCAAACAATGCCTAGCCTTGCTCCTATGCTTGAAAAAGCAACGCCAGCCGTAGTGAGTATTGCCGTAAAAGGAACCCATGAAGTACAACAGAATGTTCCTAATATTTTCCGTTTTTTTGGTAATCCAAATCAACAACAACGACACGCTCAACAGCGGCCATTTAGAGGCTTAGGCTCAGGGGTTATCATTGATGCTGATGAAGGCTATGTTGTTACCAATAATCATGTCATTGATAAAGCTGATGAAATAATCATTACACTTAAGGATGGGCGTCAACTAGAGGCGAAGAAAATTGGCTCAGATGCCGATAGTGATATTGCCTTATTACAAATAGATGCGGATAACTTAACCGCTATCACCATCTCAGACTCAGATAAACTTCGTGTAGGGGATTTTGCTGTTGCTATTGGTAGCCCTTTCGGTTTAGGACAAACAGTGACTTCTGGTATCGTCAGTGCACTAGGCAGAAGTGGTCTAGACATAGAAAATTATGAAGACTTTATCCAAACTGATGCAGCTATAAATAGTGGTAATTCGGGGGGAGCGCTAGTCAACTTAAAAGGGGAATTAATTGGCATTAATACAGCTATATTAGGACCCAATGGTGGCAATATTGGTATTGGCTTTGCCATCCCGAGCAATATGATGAACAACTTAGCTAAACAGCTTATTGAATTTGGTGAAATACATCGCGGTGTTTTAGGTGTATTAGGGCGAAGTGTCAACAGTGAAATAGCGAAAGCAATGGAGCTTGAAACTAATCAAGGTGGCTTTATTGAACAAGTTTTACCCGATTCTGCAGCCGATAAAGCCGGTATCAAGCCGGGTGATGTTATCACTAAAGTGAATGGTAAAAAGGTAAAATCATTTCATGAGCTACGTGGAAAAATTGGCTCGATTGGTGCCGGTAAAAAAGTAACATTAACCATTATTCGTCATGGTGATGAAGAAGATTTTACCGTGAAGTTACAGCAATCAAAAGCGAGCAACGTTGCTGCAGCAAGTATTCATCGCATGTTTGAAGGGGCTAAATTAGAAAATAATGGTAAGAATAAAGGCGTAAAAGTCGGCGATGTTGCAGAGGCCTCACCCGCACAAATGGTTGGCTTACAACAAGGGGATTTAATTACCGCAATTAATCGCACACCGATCAAGAATATTGCTAGTTTACGTAAGTATTTAAAAGACAAGAAAGGGGTATTTGCATTAAATATCATACGTGATGGCTACACACAATACTTGATGATTAGATAAGATATTCTAAAAAAATAGAAGATATTACCGTATATAAAAGCGGATGACATCACAAAAAGGCTAGTGAGAACTGGCCTTTATTATTTCAAGTATTGTCAAAATTTTGTGTTAAACTGACTAAATAATAATAAACTTCCCCCATTAGAGAGTTCTCCCCTTGAAGCTTAGTTCACTATGTAAATACATGTTAAACTCAATTAGCTATGGAATACTTTTTGGTATTGCTTTTTTATTGTTGATGCCTAACTCAAATTCTAATCATTTGTTAAAACAATTATTTAATCAGCAATCAAGCGCACCTGCTCCAATGTCCTTTGCTAGAGCCGTCAGTTTAGCAAGCCCTGCTGTTGTTAATATTTACTCCGAAGAAATCCAATCTAACCCAAGGTATGGAAAGAAATCGAGTAAATCAACTCGCTTGGGATCAGGGGTTGTCATGGACAGTACTGGCTACATTTTAACCAGCCTTCATGTTATTGAAAATGCTGATTTAATTCAGGTATTATTGCAAAGTGGACAGTTATTTCCAGCAGAGTTAATTGGTTTTGATCAAATAACGGATCTAGCCGTGTTAAAAGTTAACGCCACTAACTTGCCTGTTATCCCCCAAAAATCTGATCAACACCCCTTGGCTGGCGATATAGTATTAGCTATTGGCAACCCGTTAAATTTAGGTCAAACCGTAACACAAGGTATTATCAGTGCCACAGGACGTAATGGCTTGAGCAATACCAGTTACTTAGACTTTTTACAAATGGATGCCGCTATCAATAATGGTAACTCAGGTGGCGCACTCATTAACAGTAATGGCGTGTTAGTGGGTATAAACTCACATAAGTTTACCCAGTCAAACCCTCAGCGAAATATCCAGGGAATTTTCTTTGCGGTTCCTTATAAGCTAGCCGATAAGGTAATGCGTGAAATTATCGAAAATGGCCGCGTAGTTCGTGGTTGGCTTGGTGTTTCAGCAGAGCGCTATTTAAATGATGTAAAAGGCTTTATTGTTTCTGCGGTAACAGTAAACAGCCCTGCGCATATTGGCGGTGTTCAAGCTGGCGATGTTGTTTATCAAATAGGGGGATTAACTATTAATAGTATCACTCAAGCATTAGATATAGTGGCTGAAACTAAGCCAAATACCTCTTTAACATTAAAATTCTACCGACAAGGAAAAAGCATTGAAACTACAGTGCTTATTCAAGAGTTTAAGCCTTAATAAGCACTGTATTAAGGCGCTTTATCAATAAGATATTGTTCCATTTCTATCGCGGGTATTGGTTTAGAATAGTAAAAACCTTGCCCGTATAGACAGCCCATTTGTTTTAACAACTGAGCATCAGCTAAATTCTCTATTCCTTCCCCCACCGTTTCCATGTTCAAATTAGTCGCTAAATCAATGATTGTCTTAATTATAGCTCGGTGCTTTTCATGCTCATGAACATTATTAATAAATGCACGATCTATCTTTAACACATCAATAGGAAAACGATGTAGATAACTCAGACTTGAGTAACCCGTACCAAAGTCGTCGAGTAATATCTTCACTCCCAATCGTTTAATCTTATTCATGTTCTCTAAGACAATACTGGTATTTTCTAATAAAGCCCGCTCAGTCAATTCAACCCTTAAATGTTCTGCTTTTAAGCCCGTTTCAAACAGGATTTTAGCTATTTCATCCGGTAGTGTTGGGCTAAAAAACTGCTGACAAGATAAATTACAACTGACATAAAGATCATGACGGGATAGTTGCGCTTGCCAGCTTTTTAGCTGTTGACATGCCTTGTGCAAAATTTGTAAATCAATTGATAATATTAAATGAGTTTCTTCAGCAAGTTGAATAAAATCATCTGGAAAAACAAAACCGCGTTTAGAGCTTTGCCAACGTGCTAATGCCTCAACCCCCTTTAACTCTTCAGTACCTAACTTAATGATTGGTTGAAAATATGGTATAAATTCTTGCCAGACAATGGCTTCTCGAATATCTGCTTCGAGCTTCAAGGCATTTTCGACTCTGCGATGCATGCTAGCATCAAATACTTCATAACGACCTTTACCACTATCCTTGGCATGATACATTGCCGTGTCAGCATCACGTAACATGGTATTAGCATTATTATAGCGTTTGTCACTGAACAAAATACCAATACTGGTGCCGGTAAAAACCAGCTGATTTTCAATGGTAAAGGGTTGCTGTAAAAAGTCAGTAATGCGTTGTGCTATTTCGTAAGCTTCATTTTCAGACTCAAGGTCTTCAATCAAAATAACAAACTCATCTCCCCCTAGCCTCGCAACAGTATCTTTTGAACGCACAATAGCCTTTAATTCTCGCGCAATAAACTTTAATAGCAGATCTCCAGCATGATGGCCTAAGCTATCATTGACCACTTTAAAACGATCTAAATCTAGAAACAATATAGCAAAAGCTAATTCAGGCTTACGCTTTTTGCGAGAAATAGCATGGTTGAGTAGGTCGATGAAAATAGCACGATTAGGCAACCCTGTTAAATTGTCATGTGTTGCTGTGTGTTTTAATTTTTTCTCGGCTTGTTTGCGTTGAATAATTTCTTCTTCTAACGCTAACGTTCTTAGTTTTACCTGTTGCTCTAATAACTCATGACTTTGTCTTTTTATATCTGATACTTGCCGGCGGTTTATTGCACTAGAAACATGCGTAGAAACAAATTTTAATAAATCAGCATCTTGTTGAGTATACGTGGTATTGGGCGAGTAACTTTGAATAACCATAATACCAAGCAAGTGCTCAGAGTAAATTAAAGGCACCCCTAACCAAGAATATGTACTTGCTTTTGGCTTTATAGTTTTACCTTGATGGTACAAGTCGATCATATCCTGATAAGTTAATAGCACCGTATCTCGCCTTTCTATGACAAGCTCAGAAAAATGATTAGATAACTTTCGCGGTTTGTAGCTAGCTGAGTTACTGCCTTCTATTTCATCGACAACATAGCAAAAATTTAAGCTTGAGGTTTCTTGGTCATATTTTGCGATAAAAAAGTTAGTGGCATTAATTAATTGGCCTACTATATCGTGTACTTTGCTATAAAAGTCATTGATATTTATTTGGGTATCAGTGGTCAATTCAGAAATACGATATAAAGACGCTTGTAATAATTCTGCTTTTTCTCGCTCTCTTATCTGTGCCATCAATTCATGTGTTCTGGCACTCACAGCACTTGTTAATCGCTCTTTGTCTTGTAAGCGCAACATTGCACCAACGACATGTCGGGCTGCAAAAGTTAACAAATTTAAATCTTGGTCAGTATAGCGAACTTTTTTGCTATAACTTTGCACGACCATAACACCAATCACTAATTCATTATGCAACAGAGGAACACCTAGCCAGTCTGTGCCTAATGTACCGTATTGTTGAATTTTATTATTATCCCTTAACTGTTTTAGGATTGCAGGAGTAACCAACAAAGCTTGTCTAGATTCAATCACTAAATTAGTAAAAGAGCCTGAAAATGTTTCAGAATCTAATGCGCCTTTTGGCCAATCGTCTTTTTCATCAACAAAATAAACAAATTCTAAGGTTGATAAAGTTTGCTCATAAGTGACAATATAAAAATTTTCAGCCGTCATGAGTGAGGCAATAGTGCGATGAACTTGCGGATAAAAATGATTTAATTCATCGCATTCTTGAGAAAGTTGATTTAGATGAAATAATGCCTTATAGCGAAACTGTAACTCTTTATATTGCTCTTGCAATAACTGGAGTTGTTTATCAAGAGCGACATGGTCAGTTATATCTTTTTCATCAACTGGCATAACTTTGCTCTGTTTTTCATCAACACCTTTTGTGTGCTTAAGTGAACTAGAGTTGCCCATATAGATAACGATACCGCTGTTGAATGTTACGCATGTACTGCAAAAAGATTAATATAGCTGCACAATATAATGAACTGTTATGCTCAAAAGATCTACTATAACTCTATTACACATTAAGCTGTGTCATGTATCACAAAATAGTGCTATAAATATTATTGCTTTGCTTCTTGCTGTGCAGTTGCTCGAATTTGTTCATATCTTTGTTTATTTCCACAAATTGCGACTTGTTTTTCATCTCGATAATACCTGATATCAATACAGTCTTGCTGGTATCTTCGCTCAAGCTCAGTACGAATAAGAGGTGTTTCTTTGGTCTTTACAATTTGGCGATGCAATGCTTGGCACTGTTGAATTTGCTCTGATGCTAACGTAATGTCTTCACAAGTATTATTGCTACTAGAACAACCAACAAGAGTAAATACACTAAATAAAGGCAAGAATGATAAATATTTCATGTTTAATGTCACTTCATTTATTAAAAATTATTATTAAACCAATTATATACCGAATCTAGATTAATGATATAGATACCCTCAACTTGAAGGTGTTCACTCATTTATTTAATAGGCTGCAATGCAAGTTGCTTAGCTATAAGGTTTAGCACTTTCCTCAATTTAGTTTCAACAAAAGCCGCTAATATTTTTTTTTGTTGAGTTAATAAGGTGAGTTCGGCAGTTGTAATAGCGACATTGCAAATTAGCAACTTATTATGATATTGAGTCACCGTAAACACATCATCAGAAATCTGCTCTAAATTTTGTTCTCGTTGAGTTTTATGCGCTTTACTAAAGCTTTCAGGTGTGAATAAACATAACTGAATTAAAGTAATATCATTTTCATCACCATACCAATTTGCAGTCATGGCTTGAAAATTAAATTGTGCTTCAAGCTTATTAACGGCACTCCTGATTTTATCAAAGCGCAATGCTAATTCATCGTCCAGTAATATTGTAATGGGTAATGATTCGGTCATAGGCCTAGTCTACTTGATAGTTTGAGTGAATATAATGTTAAAATCATCATAAAGCATAATGAGTGAAGCACAGTTAATGGCGGTTGTAGTTTTCACAACTCACTTCTGTAATGTTTTGTCTTTAGTTTCATTTCTTCAATATTAATCATTTCACCTGTCTTTTGGCAATAACAACATCGCAATTACACCGAAAACACCAGTCATGGCCACCCACAGTAGATCACCATCTAAAGGTGATTGTTTTTTTAATATTCGCCATATGGTTAAAAAAATTAATAATAATAAATGAAATATAATACTTGTGCTGAAAAGTCTGTCAGTGCGGGGTTAGCAAGTACATGCTTACTATCAGTTAAACTCAGTTTAAATGGTAATATGTATGATTTTAACTGTTGGCTCCAATGTTTTGACTGATCGTGTAATATCTGCGCGTACTGGTTCAGTAATTTACCTTGATGATTAATAATATATTTGTCCCGTTCCTCCTCTCGATAGATGGTTAAATCCATATACACTGGATTAAAAGTCAGCTTGAAGCGATCACGAGTATAATCAAACCCACCTATGGGTAGTTGTAACAATTGATACCCATTATTTTTAAGTAAATAAATCTGATTACTCTTATCGATGATCAATGCTCTTACCTGCCCGCGATGAGACTCATCGACTTGTAAAAAAGCAATATCTATCGAACTTAAACGTGCATCAATACTGTCGCCGGCTGCCAGTTTATGCCCAGACTAACCAATATTCGTGATTTAACATGATACTTTCTATAAGTAGGTACTAACACGTCTTTTGATTCACATTCAGGGCAAGCGCTTTCTATTTCATCGGTTTGACTATAACTATCTGTTGCTTGAGCAGTGTTATAGCCTTGACTGTAGCTACCGGTAACTGTTGTAGTTAAGCTGTCTCGCCATTGTGTAGACCACCCAAAGCTTGCTTTTAAAGGCCGTGCAAAATTATCATTGATTAACTTAAGATCTGCTTTTGACATTAACTCACCTTCATACATAACTATCTCGTCAATTGGCACTTCGTCAGCTGATTGGTCGTAATTTTCAACACTAGAATAGTTGTTAGTGTGTGAGGTATTAAACCAAAAAGAATGATTGAGGTATTGCGCATTCCAAGCAAAGGTATATCGTTCACTATGACCAAAACCAGCATTATTTACTTGGATATAATTGAAACCATCATGACCTAGCACAGTCTCTTTTTCCCTCGCTAGTTGTTTATGCTTATTGCGCTTTACATATTTGATTGAAAAAGTACCCAATGACTCTGTTGACTGTTTCCAACCAGTAACACAAAACTCAGGTATTGTTTACCGATAATTATTAACAGTTCTTGATGATATGTTTTTAATGCTTTGGCCCTACCACTATTTAAAGCCAACAATAATTTATGGGAACGTAACCATTATTAATTGTATAGTCAGCATCTATCAAAAAGTTTGTGTTAAAAATAATATCTCACTTCACACACAGCACATATTTTGCACATAAAACAGGCATACAGTACAAGCATCTTTGTTATTTCACGTTGATAATACGCACAATTGTAACGAGCATGTTTAGCCACAAAAGCTGACCAGTGGTCACTAAAGATAGCTTTAAATCGTTTGAGTTTATTTCTTATTCCTTTGAAGTTCATCGCACGCACAACTTTCGTTCAATCTATTAATTAGGACTATAAATCATCTATGAAGAAATTTACACAGGCCTTATAGATAGTGGCTTCCAAGAGGGATTTTCTAGGTATAATTAAAAAATAGGCAGGATATTTTCTTAATCATACCGATATTTATTTGGGTAAAATCATACTTTGACAATCAGTAAATATAAGATAGTATAAAAAATATCGAACAACACTTAACAACTTGTTCATAATTTAACCACAAGTAATACACGTAGCCTTAACATATCATTAACAAAAACCAAGAAGGATTTATTGTTTTTATGCAACATATAATAAAAATCGTATCGCTAGTAACACTGGGAGCTTTTAGTACAACAGCCATAGCGGTGAACCAAGCTTTACCTAAAACAAAACCGCTTTTGCAACCTAATCATAAAATAGAAAAAAGAGTAATAGAATCAGCTAATGTAGCAGTTTCAAAACCTTTATCTGCTATAGCTAAACCTCTACCGAACCTTACGCCTCAGCGTAAACGTAAATTATCTACAGGCTCTTTTGCAAAGAACCTTGACGTGAAAACGGTACCAAATCGCTTTCCTTTTAAAGAGTCATTGCAAAATGCAGAAAAAAAAGTAGATCCTGCTATACAAACACAGTTAGATACAAAACGTTATAGCATTGCCACGCCAACCACCGGTGTATCTTTTGACGGTGTGGGCAATGTTTTAGGCGTAGCACCACCTGATACTAACGGTGATGTAGGTCCAAACCATTATGTACAAACAGTTAATGTAGCGATGGCCGTTTTTGATAAGGAGGGTAATACTTTAGTTGCACCATTTGCAATTAACCAGCTATGGCAAGGTTTTGGTGGGATTTGCGAGAGTAATAATGATGGTGACCCTATCGTATTGTACGATAGCATGGCTGATCGTTGGATGATAAGTCAATTTGCTTTAAATGGAACAGACAATCACGAATGTATCGCAGTATCTACTAGCTCGGATCCGACAGGAAGTTATTACTTGTATGACTTCCCTTATGGTAGCTTAATGAATGATTACCCGCATTTTGGTGTTTGGTCTGATGGTTATTATATGGGGGTAAACCAATTTGATGCGGCTAACGGTTACGCATGGGCCGGCGGCGGCGTTGCCGTTTATGAAAGAGAAAAAATGCTTATTGGTTCTCCTGCCAAACAAGTAATTATGAGCATGCAAGGTAATAATCCTGAAGTCTTTACGCCCATGCCTTTGGATATAGACGGGCAATTAGCACCTAATGCAAATCAAAACCAAATTTTTATGTGGGCCGACGGTAATGGAGAGAGCCGACTTCACTTTTGGGAATTTGATGTCGATTGGAATACTCCAGAAAATTCAACATTTACTGAAAGCGCGACAATCGATGTAGCGACATGGAATGCGCCTAGTAATGCTATGCAACCAAATGGTGTTGAATTAGATGGTATGGCTATTCGTTCAATGTTTAGAGCAGCATATCGTAATTTAGGTGATAGAAGTGCTATTACCTTTACTCATAATGTTGCCGCTCCTGATGGTTCAACCCCTGCACTGCGCTGGTATGAAATTGACTTAAATGAAGCCAATGGTGATATTAGCATTCGTCAGCAGGGCACTTTTGCTCCTGACGAACAAGCCCGCTGGATGGGAAGCGGTGCTATGGATACACAAGGTAACATAGCATTTGGTTATAGTTTATCTAGTGCCGATACCTATCCCTCAGTATATGCCGCAACTCGCTTAGTTGATGATCCTTTAAATACGTTAACCGATGAAATTCTCTTAAAAGCAGGTGAAGGTTCGCAAACGAATATCAATCGTAACCGTTGGGGGGATTACTCAAGTATGAGTATAGATCCTGCTGATGAGTGTACTTTTTGGTATACCACAGAGTATTACAAAGCCGAAAATGATAATACTTTAGGTTGGTCAACTAATATTTCTAGCTTCAAAATTCCAACTTGTATAGCTGGGCCTTCAGGTACTATTAGCGGTAAGATTGTCGATAATACAACAGGTGAACCTGTTGCTAAGGCCGTTGTCTCTGCCGGTAATATGACTGCATATACAAATGAGCATGGTGAGTATTCATTATTAGCACTTGTTGGTGATTATGATTTAACGGTTACAAGGTATGGATGGACATCGCCACAAACGAGCTCTTACTCTGTTGAAGAAGATAAAGTTATCACGGTGGATTTTTCATTAGAACCCGCCGAGTTTGTTGATGTAAAAGGAACTATTACCGATGGTGGCACTGGAGAGTGGCCATTATATGCTAAACTAAATGTTGAAGTACCAGGGGACACCTATGTACTTTATACCCACCCTGAAACAGGTGAGTACACCGTTCCTTTAGTTAAAGGTATTAATGTTAAAATTATTGCCGAAGCTATTAACCTACCAGGTTATATTCCTGTTGAAAAAGATATCATTCCTAGTGAAGAAACTGCGCTTGAACTTTCTTTGCCCGTCGATGAAAACTGTACCGCTATAGGCTATGAGTTGAGTGGAGGTCTTTCAGAGAAATTTGACGGTGAGTTTGCTCCTCAGGGCTGGTCTGTTGTTGATGATTATGGGCAAGGGGTTGTTTGGCAAAGCAGTAAAAATAGCACTTGGGGTAATATAACCAAAACAGAAGGTGATACCGCTTTTGTTGATACCGATGCTGCAGGTTCTGGTATAGAAGCAGATACATCGCTAATTACACCCGTTATTTCAGTAGCTGATTTAAATACAACACAATTAACATTTGTTGGTAATCATGTTACTTATTCTGGTAACGATAGTACCACTGTTGATATTAAAGTCGATGGTGGTGAGTGGGAAACGCTTGAAAAGCTTTTCCAGGGATTTGGTAACCTTGAAGACGGTCTTAGTGAATATACTATTGATTTAGCTGACAACTTAGTTGGCGCAACCAATTTTCAATTAAGATGGCATCATTTTGATGCAAATTGGGAGTATTTTGTTGCGATAGATGATGTCGTGGTAGGAAGCCCTTCATGTGAAGCAATCCCAGGTAAACATGTCTACGTATATGCTGAAGATGGTAATTATAATACACCTTTAATGCATGCTAACCTAAAAGTTAATGATAAACTTTATATGTCACAAACGATGCCAGAAGACAGTCATTTATCTAGTGGCTTGTTGCATGCATTTGTTCCAAGTGAGGTCGATAATGTTGAAATATCAGCTTATGGCTATGCAACGAAAGATGTTTCAGTTGGTGACTTAAGTTTAGCCTCGCCTATTATGTTAGATGCAGGTTTACTTGAACTAGAAGATTCAGTTTCATTTTCTGTTACAAAAGGGCGTCAAATTGAGGAAGACTTGCTGGTAAAAAATATAGGTAAGGCGGGTGTTGAGGTATCGATACTTACGTTACCATACGTTGATATGCAGTCAATGTATGGTCAGTTTGATGCGAGTGCTCGCCATTTCGGTCCTAAGCATTTACAAAAACTAGATACTAAAGATATTCGTCATTTCCCTGAAATACATGCTTATGAAATGTTAGCTCCCGTATATAATTCACACTTTGCATTGAACGGTAATGGGTGGAGTTTAGGCATAGATAGAAGCTCAGGTAATGTTTGGATTAGTGAGCCAGAACTTTTGGGGGCAGCGCAAGATCAACTTGTTCAATATACTGCTGAAGGGGAAGCTACAGGTGAAGTTATTGATACTGCAGATATTGTCGATGTTTTTGCAGCAGATATAGCGTATAACAGCCGAACCAATATGTTTTGGCAAGTGAATGTATCATCAAGTCAAGAATGTATATTTGAAATCAATCCACAATCAGGCATTGTTACTGGTAACACCATATGCCCAGAGCTAGGTACATCACAACGAGGTTTAGCATTTGATCCTATTTCAAACACTTTCTTTAGTGGCTCTTGGAATGATGGTGTTATTCATCAATTTGATACGACAGGCACTGTTTTAAGAACAATTAACGTTAACTTGGCTATTGCAGGGCTAGCATATAACCCTATTTCAGGACATTTATTTGTTACTCATAATGGTGGCGAAGAGCTTGGTATTTATGATATCTATGTTTTAGATGCTAATACTCCAAACTTAGCTATGATAGGTGGTTTTAATGTTAACCTAGACTCTAATGATGATGGTGAGGATGACCTTGAGCTTAGTGGACAAGCAGGATTAGATATCGATTGTGCTGGTAACTTATGGGCTGTAGACCAAGTGGCCAACCAAGTTATTAGTTTTAGTGGTGGTGGTGAAGGCGTATGTGATTGGAATAATATTCCTTGGATAACGACTGCAGCTGGTGGTATTAGTATTGCAGCGGAATCATCCCATACAGCCAAACTAAACCTTGATACTAATTCGTTAGAAATAGGTAGTACAGCGAAAGCGATGCTTTCTGTTGCCAATGATTCACCTTATGGAACCGTAACCTTACCTGTAAACTTAACTGTAACAGCACCAAATTATGGTGAGCTTGCGTTAACCGAAACCTCTGTAGAAGTTAAAAATGGTGAAGCGGTAGAATTTACAGTATCACGCACAAACGGTGATGATTTTGCTGTGACCGTTGATTATACTTTAACTGATGGCATTGCCGTTGCGGGTGAGCATTTTACAGCTAAGTCAGGTACGCTCACTTGGGATGATAAAGATACTAGTGATAAAGTGATTACCATTGAAACCTTAGATACAGATCTTGACATTCCAGCAAATTTCAACCTAGTGCTAAGTAATCCTAGCCAAGCGGTAATCGGCGATAATCAAAATGCGGTTATTATATTAACACCTGATAATTTAGGTAAAGTTAGCATGGCTACAAGTTCGGTAACTGTTGATGAACAAGCTAGAAACGTTAGTATTAAAGTGAATAGAACGGATGGTTCTGACCGTGCTATTTCAGTTAACTATACAACTGTAGCAGGCACCGCTACGACTGCAGATTTTACTTTTGCTTCTGCTAAAGTGACTTGGGAAGATGGTGATACGGCAACTAAAACCATTAGCGTTAACATCACTGATGATAAATATAATGAACAAGATCTTGAAAGCTTTAACGTAGTATTAAGCACAGATAATAAGCATGTTCAAATGGGTGATAATGTCACCTTAGTGAATATTAAAGATAATGAAAGCAGTGGCGGTAGCATTGGCTTCTTATCTTTCTTAGGCTTAATTCTTCTAGGCTTACGTCGCCGTGTATTTTAGATAAATGCATTGACTCATCCAAAGGAGGGGAAACCCTCCTTTTTTAAGGAAAAATTATGGACAGAAAATTAGTGATATTAATGACCTTGGTACCTCTGATGGCATGTGGTGATAATGAACAACAAGTAGAACAAAGTGAAGTTAGAATATCAAAGCCTGTCAGTAAATTACCCAGTGTTACTAAAAAGAAAGTTGCAGATAAAGATGTGGTGTTAATACCAAATCAATTTCCACTTGAAGATGGTAAGTTACCTAAGCCCAAAAAAGAACTCGAAAAAGATGGAAATAATAAGTAAAAATGGATTGTAAAGTTTTTTTGGGGATCTGTGCATCCCTAACCCTGATTAAATCTCACGCTCAATTATCCTCACCTATTGAACACATCACAGTAACTGTTGAACGAAACCTTACAACGGCAGATAAAAACGACATTGTTCATATTAACTTAGATGAATTACATAGTAGCCCCAGTAAAATAGCCGATGCTGTAGCTCAGTTACCCGGTGTTTCGCTCAATGGGCAAGGCGGGATGTGGCAAACGTATGCTATTAGAGGTTTTTCTCGTTGGCGAGTTTTAAGTAAGGTTGCAGGTGTTCCTATAAATACAGAGCGAAGGGCTGGCAGTGCCTTATCATTCATTGACCCAAACTTACTTGACAACATCACCGTAAATAAAGGTGCTAGCTCCATGTTTTATGGCTCTGGTGCACTTGGTGGTGTGGTGGATTTAAATGTTAAAATCGACGAACCTACTAGCTTGTCTCTATATCAGTCAAGCTTTGCAAATGAGCAAGCTATCAGCATAACAGGCTCTAATGAGCAGTTATCTTACGGTGTTGCTTATCGACACGCAAAAAATGAGCAAGACATTAAAAATAATCCTTTATTGTCTCAATTTGAGCAACTTTCAAACTTTGTTCATTGGCAGCATCCACTATCAAATAATTTGGCTATTAATTATTCCTTTATATCAAGTGATGCCAGCAATATAGGTAAATCAAATAATCAATATCCAGATAAAAAGATAACTTTATACCCTAATGCATTACACATTATAAACAAAGTGGAATTATCTGATTATGATAACTGGTCTGTAGCCAGTTATAGTCATTATCAAAAATGGCAAAGTAAAATAACTCGAGTGAATAAACGTTATAATGTGGTTGATTATCAAAGTCATGACTTTGGATTTATTGGGCAAAAGAACTGGCAATTGTCTAGGTTAAACGGTCGACTAGGCATAGAGATAGAGCAACGTGATAATGTAAAAGTTGAGGAAATGCAATATAACCTAGCGAATGAATTAGACTGGAAAAAAATCAACTTATCTGCTCAGCAAAATGCTTATGCCGCTTATATTGATGCCAACTTAATGTTTGATTCTATCGTGCTAAATATGGGAACTCGACTTGATTATTACCATCAATCGGCCCAACACGGCTCGAGATCTGCACACAAAGTAACAGGTTTTATCAGTGCTCATAAAACCATCAACCAGACTTACTTCTTTAGTGCTAAAATGGCCTCTGGGTTTCGCTTTCCCTCTTTAACTGAAAGCTATTTCAATGGCACTACCGGGCGTGGAAAAATCATAGGAAACTCAAATTTAGTCAGCGAAAAAGTGTTAAATAGTGAAATAAATATACAGGCTAAATTTTCTAATCTTAGCTGGGATTTTTCAATATTTAATAGCACAATAGATGACTACATAGAGCGGGTAACTGTAGGAGATGGCATATTAAGTTATCAAAATATAACCCAAGGAACTATTTATGGTCTTGAACAACAATTGACGTTGCAATTAAGTCAATCATTAACGCTAAGTTGGCAATATCAGTGGCAACAAGGGCGTACTCAAAATGACCTTAATTTAGCTGATATTAGCCCAGCAGAGCATGGGTTGACACTGTCACAACAAGAAAACAATTATAAAGTGTCACTACAGTATCGATATCGTTTAGATAAGTCAGATATTACCGTATCTGAGCAAGAATTATCCAAATCACACGTTTTTAGCTTGAGAGGGGATTATTCTTTAGCAAATAATTTGCAATTTAGCTTAACCATTGAAAATTTATTTAACGAAAACTATCTAACGACTGCTGATGAGTTGGCCAATTTTATGCCTGGTCGGCATGTACAGTTATCAATGATTTATACGTTATAAATAAGCCAGCCAAATTATTACAGCAATTATTTTCGGCTAACTTTTCGATCTCTGCCTTGCACGTAAACTCAATGTCTGGCCAAAAAATCAAATCACGTCGGTGTTAATAAAAACTTCTGTTTAGGTGGCAACAGAATTAACGTTAATGAGTTGTGTAACATCTTTAGGCTTAATAACAATAGGCTCAGGTTTAACTTCATCACTATCATTTAATTCACTTGGAACGACACTGTACCCGCACTTTTTATCAAAAGAGATTACGGTAAACATCTTTCCGTTTTTCAACGTGACAACAGAACCTAAAGGATAAATGCCAAGTGCTTCAATAAATTTAAGGGTGAGTCTTTTATCTAATTTAGAACCTGCGTTAAAAGCTAATATACTTGCGGCTTCAGTAGGATACACTGCTTTTCTATACACTCTATTTCGCGTCAATGCTTCATACATACAGGTAATATTTAACATACGTGAATATAAGCCTATATCTCGTCCAGCTAAACCATCAGGATATCCAGAACCATCAAAATTCTCATGGTGATGCTTTATTGTGGTTAACGTTAACTCCGAAAAAGTATTCTCTCTAGCTAATAGTTCAACCCCTATTTGAGGATGGTTTTCAATAAACTTTCGTTCCTCCTTACTGATAAAAGCAGACTGAAGTAGCTCTTGAGGTGCTGAGAGCATACCAATATCATGCAAGATGGCTGCTACTCCAAGCTCTTCCAATAAATTTTTTTTAACGCCAATATGTTTAGCAAACGCCAAGAAAAAAATAAATACCCTGATTGATTTTGCTTCCAAAGAGTTATGTTTATCTCTAAGCATAGTGATATATAAATAGACTTCGGTATCATCAAGCACTCCTTTAGTCAGTGCTCCAATAACAGGGATCAATGTTCTCACCTTAATATTGACGCCCTTTTGAATATTTTTGAAATGATTTACAAGTAACTTTTTAGTTTTGTTTACTTCATTAGAAGCCTCTTTAATAGCTTCAGCCTTGCTTGGCAGTTTTATTGCGTTACTAACAACACTTTTATCAGGGTCAACAAAGACAAAATCGCACTCGGCTTTTAGTCTATTCAGTTGTTTTTGTGTTTTAATTTTAAAAGAGTGACGAAAAAAAGATGTGGATAGCCAACTACGGTCCAGTTTTGAAACGTGCATCCCTATGGCTAAATTGTATACGCTAATCTTAATCATATGAATTCCAATAATTCAGACTTGCCATACAAATAAAGAAAATAAAACACCAAATAGCAAGCCTAAGCTTTAGCCATGATATTTGTAATTTTCAAAGCTGTAAAGTAAGGCCACCATCCCATTGGTATATTTAATCATCCTTATGCGCTTTAAGAAAACAGATTACTTTCGAAATAGCTCCTAGTGCGCGGGACGGCATAATACATAATTAAATTATAATTTGCAATTACCTTTATCAAGTATAGTTACAACTTTTATCAAGTATAGTTACAACTTTTCATAGTGCCCATTTTTTGCATCTATCTCTAAATGACTAGAGAGCAGAGAAAAATCCTCAAACGAATCACCATTGCAAAAAAAGGCCGTTATAATTTTCTTCACTTGAACAGGAGAAATCAATCGAACACTTTGAGCTTTAACTTTTGATTTAGCAACAGTTTCTTTTACTTGGTACAAACCATCTTTAGTATATAAACCAATTTGTACGACTTCACCACTTGTTAACTCAACCATCATTCCTTTAGGATATAAAGCCAAAGCTTCGGCAAAGCTAAAGACTATTTTTGACTGCCCCCTATTACACTCTTGCCTTAGAATAACATCCATAGAACTCAACGGGCAAACAGACGTCTGTATCTTTCTTGATTTTGTAAGTGTGCAATATAATCTCACCATATCATACATTTTTAGATATAAGGCTGACAACTCACCTTTAATACCGCCGGCTAAATGACTTTGCTGTCTTTGCTGACAATACCTTTCAAGTAAACTCATTGTTAATGAAGAGACTTCTCTGTCAAAGCAAATCAATTCTTTAATGTCAATTAATGTATGCATGTCAGCTGAATCAGTTTTTTTCTGAGTATAACGAGTAGATAAATCATCTAAAATGGATGTCATAGCTAAATCAGTAATCACTATTCCACATAGCATATCTACCCAAAAATCACGCCTAAGGTTTACTTTATCAGCAAATGTTAAGAACACGAAAGCTTGACGTAATGTTTGTAAGGCATCTGTTGACGGGTGTTTAACAAAATAGGCATATTTAACCGTTTCTTCACTAAAGTAATTAATGATTCTTTCACTAACAGCAAAAACCTCAGACAAAGAAAGTTTTTCCCCGGCAAGTATATTGCAATACAAATCATCAATACTTTGGCTCAATTGAGTAAAGTTTTTCATTACTGTATGAAAAGAGTCATTTGTTGAATAGGTTTTATCCCAAAAAGAAAATAATGCTATACGCTTTTTAGGGGGGAAATCTTCGCCTTTCAACCACTTTTTGGCGAGTTTATTTCTATAATGAGTAATAGTTGGTATTGAGTTTTCTAGAGGTCCTTGGAGCCATGTATAATCAATTGAAGCATCCAAATCTAATCTTGTTAAGTCTGAAATAAAAGTTACTGTCATGACGAAAGCCTCGTAATTTATGGCTCGCCTAGCATTCAGATTAATTCATCAATGGACAAGCCAATTTATGCTGATACTAAATTTTCATTTAATATAAAAATAATTTGGCTACCTTCCCAGTGGTATGAACTTAATCCTAAAACTTAATTAAAAGGTTTTGTAAGATTATCCCTTAACTATGGTGAGTAATCCTATATAAAAAATAGGCAACTATCAACTGTCTTATTTTTCAACTTGAGTAAATAACGTACTATACACTAAACACTAGACTACCTGCTGACCTATAATGGTTAAATTACGCCCCCATCATATTTAAACCGCAAACACGCACTAAGTTAGCAGAAAGCCCCTGTGATTGAGGAGCAGCGAAAAAAGCGATTGTTTCAGCCACATCCACAGGTAAACCACCTTGATATAAAGCACACATTCTTCGCCCAACAAATCGGGTTAAAACAGGAATAGAAGCTGTCATTTGAGTTTCAATAAAGCCAGGCGCTACCGCATTAATAGTAATATTTTTTTCATTTAATTGCTCTGCCATACTGTCAATCATACCAACAATGCTTGCTTTAGACATGGCGTAATTGCTTTGTCCAACATTGCCAGCAATACCACTGATAGATGAGACACAAATTATACGACCTCCAGCGTTAATATGATTATTTTTTAATAAGTATGCGTTAATACGTTCAATACTAGTTAAATTAACCGCCATCACTTCCTCCCAGTGTGACAAAGACATAGTAGCGATCATTTTATCACGGGTAATGCCTGCATTATGCACAACAATATCAACGGAATTTTCTAGCTTGGCAATTTCATTAGCAATAATTTGAGCTGCGTTGTTATCCGTAATATTAGTAATAATGGTTCGACCACCTATTTGGCCCATCACATGAGTTAATTCATTTTCAGCTTGCTCCATATCTAGACCAATAACGGTTGCACCATCACGAGCAAGTACTTGCGCAATGGAGGCACCTATACCTCTTGAAGCACCTGTAACTAGGGCGACTTTACCTGTTAATGGTTGTTTCCAGTTCACTTCTTTTTCTGGGGTTTCTGGGAGAGATTTATTATGATTGAGAGTGAAGACTTGTCCATTGACGTAAGCAGAGCGATAAGAAAGTAAAAAATGCACTGGCGCAGAAATATTCACGGCTAAGGTTGTTGCTGAAAAAATTAAATTAGCCGTCACGCCCTTACGCCCAACTTCTTTAGCTAGCGCTTTAATAAAACCAACCAACCCTCGTTGTATCGTTGCTTGTTGACTGGTTTGGCATTGTTTAGGATCTAAGCCAATAATGACAATTTTGCCGCTGGTTCTGATTTTTTTAAGGTGCAGATGGAAAAACTGATAAAGCGCTTTACTGTCATCACCATTTTTTATTTGTGTCGCATCAAAAACTAAGCCATCAAAGTGTTCACAATCTGTTGTTTGTAGCCTGAACATTTGCCCTTTTAATATGCGCTTTATCGGCTCGCTAACGACAGTGGAGTCAACGCTCCCTAACAGCACATCAACAACTAGTGTCCAAGGTGCTTCTTTTGCTCTTTTGAGTACTGGCGGCACAGGCAATGCCAAAAGACGACATAGATTTTTTCCAACTGAAGTTTGGCTATATTTTAAATAAGTATCAGCCATGATTAGCTCCTTAATGTGATTGTGCTAATGAATATTGATGATGCTCTAGCAAACCAAGCTCAGGGAAACTAGGATGTTTATCAACTTTGTCTCCTGATATAAAGGTAATAATAGGCGTTATTTCACCTATGGATATTCTAATCACAAGAGACTCTATATAGTATTACTAAACAAGTAAAATAAGCTATATACCATAAAAAAACAAACGCCTTACTTCAATATAGACAACCATCAACTGTCTGTTGTTTTTTAAAATATTTCACTCCTTAATGAATGAAATAATAAATATAAAATTTATACTACTACGTGTTGAACAACTGAAAAAATGATGTATGATTCAGGCTACAGGGAGTAAAATTTAATAGAGTTAACAAGTTAGCCCTGTTATATAATTATAAATTTCATGGAGTATAGAATGTTAAAGAAAAACCTCACTGCGGCTGTAATGGCCCTGTCTTTGCTTGCTGGCTGTAGCAGCTTATCCAACGAACAAAAAGCTAATGTCGATCGTGATGTTGAAGTAGATCGCATCATTGCCGAAATGGATACTGTAGGCTATGAAGCTGTTGAAGTCTCACCGGGTGTTGACCAATTCCTTAATGGTTTATCTGCATATGTAGAGCAACAAAAAAATGTGGCTGTGCAATATCGTGATGTGGTAAAAAAATTTCGTGATGTTTCAAGTTTTTTAGCGGCAAATAAAGGAAAAACAGAACCAGAATTATTGGCTGAAGCGAATAGGTTTGACCTTGGCGCTAAAACAGAAGATGACAAAATTGCAAATAAATTAACGGCATACCGTAAAGCAACTCAAACAATCTCTGATGAGAACTCTAAATTAACCATTGCTCTTGCTCAGCAAGGTATTGAATTAGGTATTTTAGTGACTCAATATGGAACTGAAATTGCTAAAGCTGCCGCAATTAATACCGCATTAAGTTTTTTTAAAGATGAAGATCCAAATGCAAAACCAACCGTTGCTAGTGCGGTAATGCGCGCTCAAGACCAACTATCATTGCTTAATGAAATTAATGGTATTATTGAGGCCGACCAAGAAGTTGCTGGTAGTTTAGCTAAACTACAAGAGCAGTTAAATGCGCGCGGTTAGTCTATTACTACTATTAATATGCTCAATGTCGGCTAAAGCTTTTGCTTGGCCGAATTGGGTCTATCATGCAAACTGTGCTGACAAAAACTTTTGCGCTGTGGGCGTAGCACATAGTGAAACGTTAGCTAAAAAAATGGCTTTTGATGATTTAAGCCAACAGCTTCAAGCTAGCGTTAATTCTCACTCTCTTGTCTCTATCTCAAAAAAAGATAATAAAAGCAACTCTTCTTTATCACAAAAAATTGAATTAAACACTGAATCAATTCCATTAAACTTGGTTTCCGTTACTGACAAAGCATTTGAAAATAACCAAGTAGCCGTATTACTAAAACTACCTAGGCAGCAGTTTACTAATAATTTAAGCACACGCCTGACAACATTTTTCAATAACATATCAAGCTCAAAACAATTGTTTCATCAGCCATTATGGCAACAACGGGTTTGGGCGATAAAACAACAAGCAAAACAAGCTAAAATTGAAAATCAGCTTAGTTTATTAACCGCGCTAAATGAGCAGAAGACACTTAATTCTGGATTGTGGCAAAAATTTAAGCAATGGCAACAATTAACTGTAGCCCTAAACAATAAAGCCATTATTGAAGTACAAGCCTCCCATGAGCTGCAAACAATCGCGACGAGCATTAACCAACATCTAGTTGGCGGTGCAGGAAAGATTTATTGGTTACAACCATCAATAAAAACCAAGTCAGCTAAAAAGGCAGGTAAGTACACTGTTAAAGCTTTGCTATCGTTAGAGCTACTTGAGAGTAAACCACCTTACCGTATTTTATTTAGCAATAGCCTTAAAGCACAACGAAGTGCACCTTCGTTTAGCGCGGCAAAACAAAAAGCCATTGAGGCTATTGCCCACTTAATTAAAACTTCAAAAGGTCATATTTTGTTCAGCAAAAATGACCAACACCATCTCGAGGAATATTAGTCATATGTTAAAAAAAATCCTAGTGAGCGCCATTCTTGCCACCTTAGTAACCGGCTGTCAAAGCACAGGTCCAAGTAGTCAAACACAAAAAATTATCGTAAAAAATAAAGCATCAAGTGCTTCAATCGCAAAAAATGCCTATAACTTTTCTGATGATGATATTACCGTTCCGGCCTATTTTGACACTCAAGGCTTAGAGCGCTGTACTTTTGACCGACAAAAAGAAAATGAAGGCTGCCCATTAAAAAAACCTATCGTCAGAATCTATTTTGATAACAACAGCACTGCCGGCAAAGGTAAAGGTTTAGAGCATGTTAAGCAGGTAAACAATTTAGAGCTTGTTAAAATGCTTGAAAACCAACTGGCAGGATTAAGTCGCTTTAGAATTATCACTCGTGATGATCAAGCAATAGGGCAAGAACAAGCCACCTATTTAGCAGAGCAAGGTGCATCAGCATATGCCAAACGAGCTGCTCAGCAAAAAATATTAGCGCCTGATTTTATTGTAAAAATTGATACCACAAAAACTGTTGACACCTTCTATGCGCAGACTTCTGGCGTGATGGACTATACCTTAGAAATGACTTCAGCCGTTATAGACCCTTTTACTAAAGAGAAAATGTCACACCCAAACATTGGTAAAATTCGCGTCAAGTCTGCGGATGTGGTTAACAGTAGAGATGAATTGAATGTAGTTATTGTAAACGGTCGTTACTACAGCGGTTTTAACTTCTCGGATCCATTAGTAGTACAAGCGATGATTTCTGATATGGCCAGCCGTGGTTTTGATATTTTCTTAACGCGAATGTTGAGCGAAATGCCTTCAACTGCTCAGGTTTTAGGTATTAAAGGCGATCAACTGAGTTTAGATCGAGGTCAAAATGCCGGTGTTTTAGTCGATGAAACTATGGTGATATTCCAATATGAAGCTGGCTTTGTTGAACCTATTGGCGTCGCCAAAGTAACGCCATCAAAGCAAAGTGCTAGCGGTAAAATTGTAAAGTGGAAAAACAGTAACTTAGCAAAATCAATTAAACAGCAAGCAGGTTCTGGTATTTTCCGCCCTCACAATGGTGCTAAAATTTTCGCGGTATCTGTTGGCACACCCGCTAGCTTTTTAGAGAATAGAACATGAGGAAATTCATTTTTCCATGTTTGCTAATTAGTTTTGCAAGTTTTAGTGAAGTTGCTGTTTTAAAAGACGGCAACATTAGCACTAGCGCTTGTGCTTACGGTAGAGGACAAGGAGCTATCACACAAGCAAGTGACAATGCAGCGGCTGAGTTAGGCCGTTTTATTAAAGGCAATAAACTACTCGACTTTGGTGATAATAAGGAAAGTATTGATGTAAATCTTAATCAGGTTTACAGCACTTATCGCAGCAATATATTAGAGGGGTTGAGTAACGGCAGAATGCAACTTGACCTTGGCCAACCTTATATCCAAGGCAATGACACCTGTATAGAAGTTGCCCTTAACATTCATCACTTTCCACAAGAGAATGGTGATAATGACTCATTAGAATGGGATGACGATAACCCAACAGTCACAGTAACCGTTATTGGCGAAGGATGGTCTAAATCCGGTAGTTCAGCCCGACAACATGCTGAACAGGACGCTCTTAGACGTGCTATTTCTCGCGTGGTTGGTGTCTACCTTAATCAAAACGCTATGCAATCATCACAAAACATAATGCAAATTAGCAATGGTGATGAATATAATGCCATTAAGGATTTAATGAGCCAGCAATTATCTAGTCGAAGTGCAGGTTTGGTAAAATCCTGGCAGCCATTGGCCTCAAAAAATCTTGACAATGGTGGTTTGCAGGTCACCTTGCAAGTGGTTGTTGAAAAGTCACCATTCATTGCTCAGTCATCCGATTTCCTTACCCAAATAGGTTCACCTAGAGTGAAAGTGTTAGCTCCTGATACTCTAGAGCCTATTTTAAAAACTTGGTTGTCTGAACAAGGTATTGAGTCAGGTGCAGGCGCTAGCCTACAAGTGATTGCTAAGCATAAGTTAACGGGCTCTGCTAATAGTAAACGTTTGTCATTGACGGTTGAAGTGAGAGATTTAGCTGATAACCTTTATGGGCGGTGGCAAAACGACCCTAGTTTAGCAGCGCTCCCCTACTCCAACCATGTGTTAGATGATTTAACACGAGTCGCTTTTGAAATGCCAAAGCAATTACAAGATTTACAAAAAGTTTTGAGCAAAGCCTTTATTAATATTGTCAGCCAAGGCGGTTTAGTGCGAGAAATAAAAATACACTCAAATCATTTAGAACAGCCTGAAATGATACATTCGGTTATCTCAACCATAGGGGGGATAAAAGATGTGGCAATATTCACTAAAAATCAATACCTAGTGGCAAGTGTTCGTTATGCCGGAGACACAGGCGAGTTAGTTTCAATACTGCAAAACTCCTTAGCTGCCATTAGCAAATCTTCATTACCAAATGGACAGGTAATTGATGACCAAACAATAATATTTAATTAAGGATTATAATGAAATTTAAAATACTTACTTTAGCCCTAGCCATATCGCTACCCACTTATGCCAGTGAAAGTTTTGATTTAAGCGATCTTATTCCAGCTGAACCCGGGCAAAGCATTCCTAATGCCGATAAAGTAACCGTAAAAGGCGATGTAGTAATTGGCACAGATGATGTCACTACCGTCGCTGTTGCCCATCAAACACTCATTGAAGAGGAAGAAGACGGCATCAAAATGATCAAAGTTGGCTCTGGTATGGGCATTCTGTCCGTTGGTAGTGCCAGTTATCAAAATTTTAACAACTACAATGCCAGCCTATTATCAAAGCGTGGCGCTTATAACAAAGCCTTCCTTATCGCCAAAAAACAGTTCGTTGCCAACATGAAAGGGGTTTCTTTAATTTGTAGCAATGTGGCTTCTGCAAGTATGGATGTTATTGATAGTGGCAATGAAAGTGTTGCCAATACAGGTGATAGACAAACAGAATCTTGTGTAGAGAGTGTCTCAGGGTCTTTAGCTGGTTATGTCACTTTTGATGTTGATGATGACATTGATGAAAAGCTGGTTCGTGTAAGCTTAATTTCAACACCCAAAACTCGAGCACAAATAAGACAACAAGCAGGTGCCGTAGCAGTAACAACAGCGCCAAACCAAATTTTTAAACACATTGTTAGTGACTTGAAAAGTGGTATTTTACCGCCAGTGGGCGCCAAGGTACTGACCAACCCAGAAACCGGCGAAAATTACGTGATGGGGTTTGGCTCAGCAATTGTTAGAACCAACAAAAACAAAACCCTATCCAGAAAACTTAAAACAGTCGCTAAACGCCAATCTGAAACGCGCGCTCGTTCTGCTTTATTAGGTACGCTAAAAGGTGAAAAAGTTTATTGGGATGGCAGCTTCGATGAGAAACAAATGGATAAAAACACTCAGTTTAACTACGCTCCAGAGACATTAGACCCAACACAAGTAGCCGTCTTAGATGAGGAGCAATCTACCTTTATCAATCAACTCAAAACCACCGATGACTATTCAACACTAACCCAAGGAAAATTACCGCCGGGCGTTTCAACAAAAAGCTTCGTGTCAAATGATGGTAACTGGCAATATACTGTAGCCGTTTATGCTCCTAGCCTTGAAAAAACCGCGCAAAAATCAAACAAGCAAATGAACTCTTCAAGCACAAGCCGAGCAAAAACTACGCATAAAATAAATGCTCATAGTGGCCAAAGCGAAAAGGGAAAAAACACTCGAGCCGCATCAGGTCAAGTAAGTAAGTCAGGCGATTTATAATGTTCAAAAGAGTAGCTATCGCTATGATGCTCATAACCGTACCAGCACATGCTGAAACTGAGTACCATTCGCCCTACTTTAAAGTGATAAACAAGGGAAATGCCGCTCAGGTATTCCCTTTAAAAGCACAATTGCCTACCAAGCTTTGGACAAAGGCTTGTCGAAAAGCCTTGTCATACCCACTTAGAGTTCAAAAACAACAGCAACTGGCCAAAGAATTAAACTTAGCCTTGCCTGATACCATCAACTATGCCACAACTGAGCTGACAGATTATCAAGAAGAAAAGATAGAAGGTAGTTTACGCTGCACCGGAAAAATTGTAGAAACACAGGCTGAACTTGGAAAAGCAAGGTTAGCATTGATGAATGCATGGTGGGCTATAACTCAAAATAAGAAAAGTTTTTTAAAGCCATTGCTGCGTATTTCAATGTCAATACCTGCAACAAAAAATGATGCTATCGTACTCATTGCCAGCCAAACAGGTGGACAAAAAGGTGAAAAAATTTTCAAGCAGCAAGTTAACAATCATCATTTATTGTTAAATGAAAGCAAAGCTACCGTCGCTAAATTTTGGCTTGAACAAGGCAAACATCAAACGGCAAGCAGTATATTAGCGCAGTGCGACAGTCAACGCTGTTATCAATTAAAGCATACTGCGAATAAACAAAAGGAATTACAGGATGAAAAAACAGCTGATAATTTGTCTAGCTATTTTTAGTTTGTTCTCGCCATACGCTATGGCACATAACAATGAGGATGCTGTCGAATTTGAACAGTATCTAAAACAACAACAACAAGAATTCTCCACTTATCAACAAAACATTGATAAAGAATTTGCTGAATTTGTTCAAGCATGGAAACAAGCTGAAGGTAAATATAAAGCCAAAATATCCCAAAAATGGCAACAGCCTAAATTACCAAGTCAAAAGCAATGGGTTGGCTACTCGGATGATTTAAACCAGCGTACCACGGTTGACTTTGATTCGGGCGCAATCACGGTAGAGGTTCATCAATCACTCACCTCTGAACAAGTATCAGCCTTAGCAAAAAAAACGATCTCTAAGCTCACTAATACCTCAGTTTCTGACACGTTAGCTAAAGACCCTATTGTACAATCAGTAAATGAACAACTTGAAAAAAATGACAAACAGTTAGCCATAACCAGCAATTCGACGCCATTACTGGCTAAAAAACATATTGGTGAATTAAGTCGTATTACTAGCCAAAGTCAACAAGCTAAAACAGTGATCACCATCCCTTTAAGACCAAGTTTATTAAGTGAAAACGCTCAGCGTTATTATCCATTAGCACAAAAACAGGCAATAAAATGGAATATACCGACATCATTAATTCTAGCAATCATTCATACCGAGTCTAGCTTTAACCCGTTGGCACGTTCTCATATTCCAGCTTTTGGTTTAATGCAAATAGTACCGAGCAGTGCGGGCAAAGATGTTACAAAATTTTTAACCGGTAAAATGTCAGTACTAAGCCCGACCCAATTATACAGTGCAGAGCAAAATATCGAAGCGGGTAGTGTCTATCTTCACCTATTAATGTCCCGTTATTTTAAGCATGTTACCGACAATAAAAATAAACTGTATATGGCTATTGCTGGTTACAATACAGGCCCAGGCAATGTGGCAAGAGCGATCAGCAATAGCACTTCATTAACAAGGGCAACGAAGGCTGCCAACAAACAAACATCCCAACAGCTATATTTTCAATTACTAGACAACTTGCCACACCAAGAAACAGTTAACTATTTACAAAAAGTACTTAAAAGAACAACATACTACAATAATTTACTTACCAAGGAATCAACATGAACAAAAAACTCATCATTGCAACGGCTTGTTTATTACTCAGTGCCTGCGGCAGCACAACTACACCAAAGCCAACCCTACTTGAAACAACAGATTCGGTACCGAGCTGGGTATTAAATCCCAATGTAGACAATGCGCTAGCTGCGGCTTCTTGTGTACCATGGTCAGGTAATTTATCCATAGACAAAGCGCAAAGTTTAGCCACGGCACGTGCTGAAATATCCCAACAATTGAAGCTAAAAGTCAGTGTGCTTGATAAAATGTATCAACGTAAACTTGAAGCAGATGGTAAATTAAATACTGGTGGTACCTTTGAACAAGTATCTAAGCAAATTTCAGAGCAAACATTGGTAAACTCCAAAGCCGATAAAGTAGAGTTTGCTAAGATAGATGGGCAAAAACAGCTATGTACTTTAGTCACTTTATCTGAAAAGAAAAACGATCAGTTATTTGAACAACTAGTGAATAAGTCAGGCGCTAAAATTGATCCAACCTCAAAAGCTGCGCTTTACGAAGAGTTCAGAGCAAAGAAAGCCTCACAAGAACTTGAAAAAGAACTAAAAAAACTAAACGGCCAGAGTTAGTTTCTCTTTTTCAAATTCAGGCTCTTTATGAAAATTGATGAATTTACAGTAGTTAATTCATCAATTTTTACCTACTGAAGCAGATATAAAAGTCTACAGCTCTTTTCGATGCATAAGCTTGGATAAATTATCTATAGTGGCATTATAGCGCTCGGGCAAATGCTAAGCCTTCTGCAAAGGCTTTTTTCGCATCCATACCTCGCGCATCTTTTGCTGCTCCTATAACGTGTACATTAACACCACTATTTTCAAGGTCACTAACAAGATCATTGCGGGATTTTTGTCCTGCACAGACAATAACCGTATCAACGTCAAGTACCTTATTCTCCCCTTGATGAGTGATATCTACACGTTTTGATTCTACTTGGTTAAAGGTGACACCACCCCACATGTTAACACGACGCTTTTGCAGCACAGTTCGATGGATCCAGCCAGTTGTCTTACTCAAATCAGCTCCTACTTTCATGTCACGTACTTCAAGCATAAATATGTCACGTTTAACTGGAGGTATTGGCGGTGCTTTAACAATACCACCACGGGTAGCAAAATGACTATCTACGCCCCACTCAGCCATAAATGCTTCTTTGGTTTGCTGTTGATGTCCTTCAGGCTCAGTCAAAAATTCTGCCACGTCAAAACCAATAGGCCCTGCGCCAATAATAGCCACTCGCTTGCCTACAGGCTTATTTTTAACTAACACATCAAGGTAATTCAAATATTCTGCCGTTTCTGTACCAGGAATAGGTGGGGTCCATGGGCGTACTCCTGTAGCAACTACCACATCATCAAACCCTTGTTCAAGTAACTGATCTTTAGTTGCGGTTACCCCCAGGCGGACATTGACTTTGGCACGTTCAAAACGATGTTTGAAATAACGTAACGTTTCAAAAAACTCCTCTTTACCAGGAACACGTGCAGCAATTTCAAATTCCCCACCTAATGTATCACGTGATTCAAATAGTGTTACTTGATGACCACGTTCAGCGGCAACTGCCGCAATGACCATACCTGAAGGACCTGATCCAACTACAGCAATTTTACGCGCTTGCTCAGTTGGCTGTGTTTCCCCTTCATACTCTTTACAGGCAAGAGGGTTTACAAGGCAGGTAGTTAGCTTTCCTTCAAAAACCTGGTCTAAACAACCTTGATTACATCCAATACAGGTATTAATTTCGTGTGCTCTGCCTTGCTCAGATTTGATTACAAAATCAGGATCCGCTAAGAATGGGCGCGCCATCGACACCATATCGGCCTGCTCACTTGCAATAATTTCTTCAGCAACTTCTGGGGTGTTAATTCGGTTACAAGTAATGACAGGTACATTGACTTCTTTCTTTAATTTTTCAGTGACGCCACTAAAAGTTGCTCTAGGTACACCGGAGGCAATAGTGGGTACACGTGCTTCATGCCAACCAATACCGGTATTAATGATGTTAACACCGAGCTTTTCAACTTCTTTTGCTAGAGCAACCACTTCCTCCCAACTACTGCCGCCTTCAACTAAATCGAGCATTGATAAGCGGTAAATCAGAATAAATTCATCTCCTACACTTTCACGAACACGACGGATTATTTCTAGAGGAAATCGAATTCTATTTTCAAAAGACCCACCCCACTTATCTATCCGTTTATTAGTATGTTGGACAATAAATTGATTTATGAGATAACCTTCTGAGCCCATTAACTCAATACCATCATAGCCCGCTAATTTTGCTAATTCAGCCGAACGCACATAATCATTAATTTGTTGCTCAACATCTTCATTTGATAGTTCTTTAGGTATAAATGGGTTAATGGGCGCTTGCAGTGCCGATGGTGCCACCAAGGCCTTGGTGTAGGCATAACGACCAGCATGTAAAATTTGCATACATATTTTACCCCCCTCAGCATGCACAGCATCTGTTAGTAGCTTATGCTGTGCTACCTTTTCTTCGCTGTCCATGCACGAGCCACCATGAACAACAACACCACTTGGGTTAGGTGATATGCCTCCCGTAACAATCATGCCAACACCCCCTCTGACACGAGCTGCGTAAAACGTAGCAAGCTTCTCATAACCACCAGAAACTTCTTCAAGGTTGGTATGCATGGACCCCATCAAAATGCGGTTTTTTAACGAAGTAAAGCCTAGTTCTAGAGGCTGCAGTATATTAGGGTAGTATTGATTAATCATGTTGCTCTCATTGATTATTAACTTTTCTATCCAAATAGGATAAAAGTAAGAGTAAACTAAACTACCAACCAATATAGACACCGTCAAGTTAGCAGCTATATATAATCATTATAGTGATGATTTAGCTCTTTGATAGATACCATGCTTTTACCTGTTTCCAATATAGCGGCTCTACTGTCAACTATAGCCTCCTATTTCTATCCAAAAGTAAAAATCCTTAAAATTTTTCTTCATCAAATAAGTGTTATGTTATAACATAACAAAACGAGATGACCTGCTGTGTGTCCAAATTTAATATTGATCACATATCTTGCCTTTTAGTCGCTATTTTTTCATACAACACAAACGAATATTGATGGAAAGGATAAAATGGTGCAAGTTATGGAAATAAATTCTAGGCCTGTCTAATTAGGACTCTGTCGTTATTCGAATAAAAATAATATCCCAAAATAAGCTAAACAAAGATCTAGTACATAGCACTTCGATACAACACTCAATGACTTATGATTACTGCTTACATAAGACTGCATGATTAGGAATTAGGAGACATTATATTTATGCACGCTTTACTTACTATTATGTGTAAAATTTCTTTACTCATATATTTAATTATAACGAGCCCCTCAATAGCAAATGAACATTCAAATCATAGTCAAAATGCACATGTCCATGGCTTGGCTCAATTAACCTTAGCTATTGAAACTAATTACTTATTAATCAGCTTAACGGCTCCCGCGTATAGTCTAGTTGGTTTTGAGCATCGTGCTCAAACACCAGAAGAAATAGCTAAACTTAATAAAATCAAAAAAACTTTTACTGAAATTAATAACATAATCACCTTATCTAAAGCGTCGTGTAAATTAATTAATACTCACATTAATATGGACGCATTGTTACCTTTAACTAACGATGTTAACAATAACCATACATTTCATACAGAGCACACCGAAGTTATCATCGATTACACATTACACTGCCTCTCATTAACTGACATTTCTTCTGCGGCGGTCACTATATTTGAGTACCACCCAAACATCAAAAAGATTAGTGCAATATGGGTTACTGATTCACAACAAGGTGCAGTTAGCTTAACAGCTACAGAAAATGTTTTGTCTTGGCAATAAATGATTTCATCACCAAGAAAATACACAATACCGGTACGTTGGCGACCGGTTTGCCGTCTATAAAGGAGAATAACTAGTGAACACTACTTTGATCAAAAATGCACAACTGATAAATGAAGGTGAGCAATATGTTGCTGATCTCCGTATTAAAAATGAAAGAATTGATAAAATAGCTACCCAGATTTCAGCGACAGCTAACGATAAAGTGATTGAAGCATCTGGAAATTTGTTGTTGCCCGGAATGATTGATGATCAGGTACACTTTAGGGAGCCGGGATTAACCCACAAAGGTACCATTGCATCCGAATCTAGCGCTGCAATTGCCGGCGGGATCACAAGCTTTATGGAGATGCCAAATGTAAGCCCAGCAACAACAGATATTAATGCACTCGAAGCTAAATTTACCATCGCTCAGCAAATGTCATTGGCAAACTATTCTTTTTACCTTGGCGCAACAGAGGCAAACCTAGATGAAATTAAAAAACTCGACCCCAAAAAGCACTGCGGTGTTAAAGTTTTTATGGGTGCATCAACAGGTGATTTACTGGTAGAGCACCCCAAAGCGTTAGACAATATCTTTGCACAAAGTCCTGCGATCATTGTCACCCACTGTGAAAGTAGCCCTATTATTGCAGAGAACCAAAAACGCTTACTGCAATTAAAAACAACTCTAGATATTCATGATCATCCTCTTATTCGAGATGAGCAGGCGTGTTATACTTCATCTTCTTATGCAGTAAATTTAGCAAAAAAATTTGGCTCTCAATTGCATGTATTGCATATTACTAGCGAAAAAGAGCTATCACTATTTGAGCCTGGATCAATCACTGGCAAAAATATCACGGCAGAAGCTTGTGTTCATCATCTATGGTTTAGCGAAGAGGATTACCAAGCAAAAGGTAATTTGATTAAATGTAATCCTGCCATTAAAAATCGCGCCGATAGAGATGCTCTGATGAATGCTCTACACACAGGTCAAATTGATATTATTGCCACCGATCATGCGCCGCATACATGGGCAGAAAAGCAAGTAGATTATATTCAATCACCCGCAGGCTTGCCTTTAGTTGAAAGTGCATTACTCTCATTACTCGATCATGTGGCACAAGGAAAAATCAGCCTAAATCAAGTAGTAGAAAAAGTCGCCCATAATCCTGCAATACGTTACAAGATTCTTGACCGTGGTTTTTTACGTGAAGGCTACTTTGCAGATATCGTCTTAGTTGACCCACAAAAAACAACGCAGCAAACACATAAAAATAGTCGATATCATTGTGCTTGGACACCATTTGATGGTCACACCTTTTCATCAACAATCAAATCAACATGGGTCAATGGCCATCAAGTTTTTGATGGCGAAAATATTCACCATATTCCAGGTGCTGCAAAACGATTAATATTTCAGTAAAAAGCCAAACATTACCACCATTGGATGAAGCTATCCATTTTATTAAGAAACAAGCTAACCTGTTGTTTTAAGAAACATTAAGGCTGTTACTTCGGGTAATACAAAACTAACTTCTCAAGTTGCATGGTATAGGCTGAAGTAGCAATTTGGTCTTCAAACAGTTCCGCTGATAGCTTTCCCGATACCCAAACAGGATCGTATAAACTTTCCAGCGAAATAGCCTGCTCTGACTCTATATAAATAATTTGATTAGGGGGAGGAGGTGGCATATGCAAACACGCACCAAAATAAGGGACTAAAAAAAAACTGGAAATTTGCTTTTCATTAGTAAACTCAACGGGAACAACAAAACCAGGAATACGTATGTACTTACCATCCATAGCCTTAATTATGGTGGTTGAGTTCAATGCTTGCTCGTATACTTCTCCAGCAACTTGATCATTGTTCATGCTACTTTGAACTGCATTAGTAATTTGATCTTCAACTGAGCCATCCACCACTTGAACAATATAATCTGGAGGGTTTAATATTGCCTCTAAATCTTCTTTTGGAATAAGGTTTTCCCACGCTATAGTCATAAATTTATTTGATGTGATTGTTGGTTGATTATTAGGTAGCATGCTACCCATACGCTCAGAGGTCATTGAGGTTTCTCCTGCCGATATGCTAGGAATACCATCTTGTGATTTCGTTTTTTCACATCCCAACAAAATAAATAAGCAACACCATAGAGCCAATAACTTCATCGAACACACCTATAACCTACAAAGCCATGAATAACTTACGCGAATAAGTTTAGAAAAAAGACATTAAGTGTATTTTACAACACTTTATTAGTGTTATATTATAACACTACAGTTTAAACAGTAGTACTCTAAATAACTATACTTTGAATGCCATCGAAATGAAAAATGTTGAGTTTTCTTACTCAATCAGTCCTAAAAAAAACATTTTAAAAATAGTTCACTGGCATGTAAAACAAGGTGAACAGTTATTTATTCATGGCCCTTCTGGCAGTGGAAAATCAACTTTGCTTAACCTTATTTGTGGTTTACAAACAGCTAATTTAGGTAATATTAGAGTGTTAGGTAAGTCATTTGACATGATGAGTACTCGCCAAAAGGACAAATACCGAGCAGAGCATATCGGTTATATTTTCCAGCAATTTAATTTAATAGAGTATTTAAATGCTATTGATAACATTAAATTAGCAAGGCATTTCTCCTCTAGTGCTCACGAGGCAGATTTTTTACCAAAAGTACACGCTCTTCTGCTTACTCTAAATCTCACATCACAAGACTGGTATCGACCAGTTAATCAATTGAGTGTAGGACAACAACAACGAGTAAGTATCGCTCGAGCCTTGATAAACAAACCAAAACTCATCATTGCAGATGAGCCAACTTCCTCGCTTGATCAAGCTTCAAGGGATAATTTTATTTCACTGTTAACCTCGTTATGTAAAAAATATGGTTCAACTTTACTTTTTGTAAGCCATGACATGAGCTTATGCCAGCACTTTGACATAAGCATAGCACTGGCTCAAATAAATTCGGCAAAAGTTATAAACTAATGTTTTTTCAACTCACGTCAAAAAGCTTGTTATATCGTAAAGGCTCTGTGCTGTTAACCACCGTTGCATTGAGCATCAGTATGCTAGTCATGTTTGGTGTTGAACATATTAGAGATCAAGCCAAAGCCAGTTTTGCTAGTAGTGTTTCTGGTGTTGATTTAATTGTAGGTGCTCGCAGTGGAGAGCTAAACTTATTACTGTACTCCGTGTTTAGAATGGGCAAACCCACCAACAATATGAGTTGGCAATCTTATCTAGAGCTGAGCAAAGACCCTTCAGTGAGTTGGTCATTTCCGATCTCTTTAGGCGACTCACATCAAGGCTATAAGGTATTAGGGACAACTACAGAATATTTTAAACATTTTAGTTATGGGACAAAACAGCCCCTTAGCTTTGCCCATGGTAATCCATTTGCGGGAATATTTGATATAGTTATTGGTGCAGAAATAGCGAGAAAATTGAATTATCAAATCGGCGATCAAATTATCTTAGCCCATGGTATAGGTCGCACAAGTTTTACTAATCATAAAGATAACCCCTTTCGTATTGTAGGGATATTACAGGCAACAGGAACCCCTGTTGATCAGACGTTGCATGTTAGTTTGCAAGGGCTTGAAGTTTTACATTTACCTACACTAGCTCGTAATAAATTCTCCGCTAATACTCCCCTTCAACACATTAAATATCATGAGCTACAGCCCAAATCCGTCACAGCAGTCATGGTGAGTTTAAAATCTCGAATGAAAACGTTTCAATTTCAGCGAAAAATTAATACTGCACCCCACGAACCGTTAATGGCAATTCTGCCCGGTGTAGCACTTGCACAGCTTTGGCAAACACTTACCGTTGCTGAAAACACCTTACAACTCGTTTCCGCATTAGTGATCATCTCAACGCTCTTTGGTTTAAGCGCAATGTTAATAGCATCAATTCGAGAACGTCGACAAGAAATTCAACTACTGCGCATACTGGGTGCGTCACCATTTTATATCTACTGGATTATAGAAGCTGAAGCATTGTTAATCACCACCATAAGCACTGCAATTTCACTCATATTTCTAACACTTGGCTTGGTTTTTTCAAAAACCTATTTATTAACACAATACAGCCTGTCAGTTGGGGTGAACATTTTGTCTATTAAGACCCTTTATACCCTTGGTATATTATTGTTTTTAACGATGTTGGCTGCCTTTCCCCCTTCATTGATCGCCTTTAAAGAGGCGAACCTTAAAAAATAAGTAATTAAAGAGGATAAATATTTTGTCAAATCAAGAGGTAAGTAAACTATTTAACTTGTGGAATGAAGCATTAAGCTCAGGAAATCCAAAAGCGCTTACGGCTTTATATGCAAGCGATGCCATTTTATTGCCAACCATTTCTAATGAAATACGCCACAATCATGATGAAATCGAAGATTACTTTGTGCAATTCCTCGCTAATGAACCCAAAGGGGAATTAATAGAACAAAATATTCGAATATTTAATGAACTTGTTATTAATTCAGGTATTTATTCATTTTCATTAAAAGACAGTACACACATTAAAGCGCGCTTTAGTTATGTCTATCAATTACTAGAAGGTGAATGGAAGATTATCGAACATCACTCTTCTCAAATGCCAGAATAACAGTGTCATAACTGTCAATGATAACCTTGTATTTTCATAAAAGTGCCCAATAGCAATAACGATTAAGTTTATAGCAAGTCCATTAATTCATTGAGCACTTAGCGAGAATTAAAAGGCTTAAAGGTAAGGCATGTAAGTCCTTTAAGCTAGACCTTTAGGAGTTCATTAGTGAACTGATAACCGCTCAACATTAATGAAATATAGCATAACTATGTTTAAGTCATTTTATTTTTTCTCAGCTCGCTAATGTCAAGCTAAGCTGACAGATTTATGAATGTAAGGTATCCATTAGAGTTGAAAAATGTTCACATACCAGCAATTGATTGCTGAAAGTAACAGCCTTCCATACTTCTCCTGATTAATACCCCAAAAATCGCCTGAATTTTTCTAAAATATTGCACCCACAATAACGATGTTATATTATCACAATATTAAGATGGAATATAAATCACTACTGCATGAAAAACAAAGATGCGCCAATTTAATAAAACTGTTGGCAATAAAATAAATACAATAGAACAAACGTCGTGATTTCAACCTATCTTACCAAAACTGAGTATAAGTTTATAAGATGACCTCTAAGACTTCCTCCAAACAAGCAATATAAATAAAACGATAACGTAAATAATATGAAAAATTCCATAATTACCGCTCTGCTTTTGTCATTGACTTTAGCTTATACCGCCAGTGCCGCCGCCGTTAAGCAGAGCAAGGGTGACTTTGAAGACAAGTTCAGACAACTTGAAGAGGTTTTGCCAACCCCTAACGTATATCGCAACGCTGCAGGTGAGCCCGGTGAAAACTATTGGCAACAACAAGTAGACTATAAAATTAAAGTTTCACTTGATGAAGAAAAGCGTCGTCTAACAGGTAGCGAAAAAATCACTTATCAAAACAACTCACCCTATAGACTTAAGTATTTATGGGTACAGTTAGACCAAAACATTTTTAAAGATGATTCAATAGCAAATGCCGCAAATAATTTTGCGGGTATTGGTCGTAGAGGCCCATACACCAAAGCAGGTGATACCCAAACGCCAGCTAAAATTAGCTTAGGTGAATTACGTCGCCAACAATTTATGGCTGATAATGAGCTAGGTTATCAAATCGATGCCGTAAAAGACCACCGTGACCAAGCGATGGACTTTACCGTGGTTGGCACACAAATGCGAATTGATTTACCTAAACCATTGAAGTCAGGTGACGATGTTGAGTTTTCAATTGATTTCGCTTTTAACATTGTTGAAGAAGATGCCGTATCTGCACGCTCGGGCTATGAACATTTTGCTGATGATGCCCGCCAAGGTGGCAACGACATTTTCTTATTAGCGCAATGGTTTCCCCGCTTACATGCCTATACTGATTATGAAGGTTGGAACAATAAAGAATTTTTAGGTAGAGGTGAGTTTACACTTGAGTTTGGTGACTATGAAGTAGAGATTAATGTGCCTGCCGATCATATTGTCAGCTCTACCGGCGTATTGACGAATCCTAAAGAGGTCCTCAGCAAAAAGCAACGTAAACGATTAGCACAAGCAAAGAAGGCTAAACGTCCCGTATTTATAGTGACAGAAAAAGAGGCATTAGAAAACGAAAAAGAGGGTACCAAGGAACGTAAGACTTGGATATTTAAAGCGGAAAAAGTGCGTGATTTCGCTTGGGCTTCATCACGAAAGTTCATGTGGGATGCTAAAGGCTATCAGCAAGGTGGTCACGATATGCCACAAGTAATGGCAATGTCTTTTTACCCGAAAGAAGGTGGTGACCTCTGGAAAAAATATTCAACGGAGTCAATTATACATACAATGGAAGTGTATTCACGCTACTCGTTTGATTACCCCTACCCTACGGCACAATCAGTTAATGGCCCTGTAGGTGGTATGGAGTACCCTATGATCACATTTAATGGCCCGCGTACTGAATTACAAGATGATGGTTCTCGTACTTATTCTCAGGCTGAAAAACGCTTCTTAATAGGAGTTGTTATTCATGAGGTGGGGCACATCTATTTCCCTATGGTTGTTAATTCAGACGAGCGCCAGTGGACTTGGATGGACGAAGGCTTAAATAGCTTTTTAGACGGTGTGGCGGGTCGTGAGTGGGATCCTACTATTCCATGGGGTGTTGAACCCCGTGATATTACCGGCTACATGAAATCACAAAACCAAGTACCTATTATGACCCAGTCAGACAGCGTACTTCGTTTAGGGCCAAATGCTTATACTAAGCCTGCTGCTGCGTTGAATATTTTACGCGAAGTGATTTTAGGTCGTGAGTTATTTGACTTTGCCTTTAAAGAGTATGCTCAACGTTGGAAGTTTAAACGCCCTACGCCGTCAGATTTTTTCAGAACAATAGAAGAAGCTTCGGGCGTTGATCTCGACTGGTTTTGGCGCGGTTGGTTCTACTCAACCGATCACGTAGACATTTCAATAGATAAAGTTTACAAAATGCGCTTAGATACAAAAAACCCTGATATTGATTATGGGCGCTTACGTCAAATTGAACTAGATAAACCTTCTTCACTTTTTGTTGAACGCAACAAGGCTGAAGGAAAAGAACTGTGGGTCGATCGTAATCCTGATATTAGAGATTTTTATGATGAAAATGATCGTTTCACAGTAACCAATAAAGAGCGTAATCAATATAATAAATTTATTAAGGGTCTCAAACCTTGGGAACGAAAAACTTTACAACGTGCCCTCAAAGAAGATAAGAACTACTATGTGTTAGAATTTTCAAATATAGGCGGATTAATTATGCCTATTCTACTTGAGTTGACCTTCACAGATGGCAGTAAAGAAAGCCAATATATTCCTGCAGAAATTTGGCGTCGTACGCCTAAAGCGGTGCGTAAACTCATTGTCACTAACAAAGATAAAGAACTTACCAGTGTCGCCGTAGATCCAGGCTGGGAAACAGCTGATGTAGATGTACAAAATAATCATTACCCCCGTCAAATTATCCCTTCGCGTGTTGAAGCATATAAAGCGAAGAAAAGTATAGATAAGGTTAAACGCGATATCATGGAAGACATTAAAACCAAGCTCAAAAGTGATGACGAAGAAAAGAAAAAGGATAACTAATGCCTAAAAGCTTTTTACTTATTTTTTCGGCTTTTTTATTGGTGTTTTCACATTCAACTTTTGCCCACCAACAAAAAGCCGCTGAAACCACAGTATTATTTAATAAGCATTCTGGTCAGCTAGAAGTCATGCATAGGTTTTACCTACATGACACCGAGCATGGTGTGCAATCACTATTTGATAAAAACGCGGACATTCTTAATTCAAAAAAAACACAACAACAATTTGCAGACTATATTGCCAAACAATTTCTGATTCGAACTTTAGCAGACAAAAAACTAACTTTAGCGGCCATCGGTCATGAAGTAGAAGGTAAATTCTTTTGGGTTTATCAAGCTACCTCATTGCCGACCGAGCTAAAAGGCATTAAGCTTTTTAATGGTTCACTTAGAGGACTTTGGCCAACACAAATAAACATGGTAAACATAGAAGGTAAAGGAAAGGTAAAAACACTGTATTTTAGTGATAATAAAGATTGGCTGATTACCACCTTTTAAGACTTACCTATTACAAGCTAGAAAATAAAAACCCCCTTGAAAGCATGTTGGTAGAATAGCATCGATTTCCCACACTTTAATACAACTATGTTTTAAATTTTCAGTATCTTATAACGTTAATGGGATAGAAAATAATGAATAAAATTAAAAATATTGCCGTTGTAGGCGGTACTCATGGAAATGAATATAGCGGCATTTATTTATTAAAAAAATGGCATAAAAACAATGCGTTTCTTAATAGAAGTAGCTTGGTTATTGAGACACTTTTTGCCAACCCTAAAGGTTTTCAGGAAAACAAACGTTACCTAGATTGCGATTTAAACCGCCAGTTTCGCCAGGATGATTTGGTTAATACTAAACTTACTAATTATGAACAAACGCGAGCTAAAGTTATCAATGCTCAGCTTGGCCCAAAGGGAAACGCCAAAACAGACTTTATCATTGATTTGCACAACACAACCAGCAATATGGGACCTACCCTAATTTTATTAAAGTGTGACGATTTTAATAAAAAAATGGGCGCATATGTACTTTCAAAAATGCCAGAAGCTATGATTGTGTTTGAAGATCAAGTACCGATGCAAGAGCATTACTTCCTCGCATCAATTGCAAACCAAGGTGTCATCGTAGAGATAGGACCACAGCCGCAATCAGTTATCCGCCAAGATGTACTCGATTGGATGGAAACAATGACGCATACAATAATAGATTTTGTTGAGCTTTATAACAAAAATAACTTACCTGAATTACCTAAAACCTACGATGCATATCACTACATAGAAAGCCTGACATTACCCCTAGATGAGAACGGTGAACGAATTGGTATGGTGCACAAAAATGTACAAGATAATGACTTTAAACCCATTAATTTTGGCGATCCTATTTTCACCTTATTTGATGGTAGTGAAATATCTTACACTGGCGATTATCAAGCTTACCCTCACTTTATTAATGAAGCAGCCTATTACGACAATAATTTAGCAATGTCACTAGCTAGAAAAAAACAAGTAAAAATAGCCTGAAATACAAACAATTACTGATAATAGCTCACACCTAATAACTTAACAAAAACAGAGCTAAAAATGGATGCATTGACCAATATGTTACCCCTAACAGTAGGAGTAACAGAGTGAATTTATTGTCTTATAAACCGGTATGGTATTGCCTATTTGTTGCTCCTTGCATCATATTGCCCACTATTTTTGTCGCATCTGAATGGCCTTTAAGCAACTGTTCGAATTGAGCAATAAGCGCCTTTTTTTCAAGCGCTGTTTTATTACCCACACCAATGTTAGTTAAATCAATTAAAAAGCCATCAAATAAATCAGTAAGATCATTGATAATTTCTATATTTAAAAACAGATCTTGATTATAGATACTTGGGTAGCCTGCTTTTTGTTTATCAATGGTAAACGAAACACCTTTAAGGTTGGTAATAGTGGTTGATTTATCACATGAAAGCATACAACCATTATCAATACGAGGTTTTTCACAACCCACACTTTGCTGAAAAAAGCACTGTCTGCTGGTCATCAATAAGAGAGGATGATAAACACTATAAAATAATTTAAAATGGGCTGGACGGGCAATGCTTTTGAGTTGTTTCTTGTTTATCTCATTAGATAAAAAGGCGCCACTGCAATCAAACTCTTCTTTCATCGCCAATAAGGCATAAGAATTAGTCGTATTTAAAAACGGACCCGCTATCCATTTAATTCCCAGTTCATAGGCTTTATAAGCTATCCCTGTATTATTAGTGACAATAAGTGGGGGCTTGACTTGCGCTAGAATAGTGAGGGCCACATCATAGTCTTTACCAATTAGCACCGCAGGAAACCAAGGAATTAACCGAGGGTTTTCTTTTAATAAATCAACATATTTAGTGCAACCACGTCTATAGGCGTCGGGCAACTTAAAGAAAATATCTGCATCAGTTACCTCCGCTAAGCTAATGTCTTTTTTATCACTAATTAATATCGATAACTTAGGCGTAGTTTCAGCCTGACAATCAACATTTTTAGACCGTTTAAGGTGTCGTTCCAACGGTGGTAACTCAACGACTGGTAGTATGGCTTTATCGTTATTTAAGAAACGTAGTATTTGATTTTTAATGCCAGTTAACTCTTTATACGGGATGGAGAGGCCTTCAGCTAGGTCACCTGTTATCAATTTTTTTAGTTGGTATTGTGCATTATTTAGATTTTTAAAACGTTTTTCGATAGTATGTTGATCAATACTAAAGTGATCACTTTTAGCCAGGAAACTTGTCGATTTAACCACTAATTTATTTTGTTTATCAATACCCTCGCCTGTGGTCACAGTCACTATTAACGGGCCATTAAGCTTACCGGAAACGCTTAACATCAATGGTGTTTTTTTAATGCTTAAGTATTTAATCTTATCGTCTACATTTGCATTTATCTGATTTTTCTCATCATAAAGATTTTTCTTAACCTCATGAATTTGCACCACTGAAATACTATTACTGTTTTCAAGGCTGGGCTTGTTAGCGAGGATATTGCTTTTAGCTATAGCATAATTTTTTGAGTTGTCTCGAGGATTGTCAATAAACATCGATTGATTTAAATCGCCTCTTAAAAAGGCGTTGGAAAAATCACGATTAAACACCTTATAAAGACGCTCCCCATTTTCAATCAACTGACCTGTTTTAACAAAACCGTCAATTTGTTTCCGAAAACTGTCAATAACTGTGTAGACGTAACTGGCACCTTTAATACGACCTTCTACTTTAAATGAGTGTACACCCGCTTCAATCAAGGCTGGCAGATCAAAAAAAGCAGAGTTATCTTTCATATTTAACGGAAAGTTATTACCCATTGGAGTCGTTTCATACTCATCCCGACAAGCTTGACTACACCGACCACGATTACCCGAGTTTCCTGCCGTGGCTGACGTTGAATAACATAACCCAGAAAACGCGACACAAAGTGAGCCATGAACAAACACTTCCGTTAATGTGTCAATTTGTTGGGCAACAGCCGTTAATGCTTTTATTTCTCTTAGGTTTAACTCTCTTGATAAATTAACTCTTGAGCCACCTAATTTTTTTAAGAAGTGGACCTGTCCTGCGTTATGAGTGGTTAATTGAGTTGAGGCATGAATATCTAGCGTTGGAAAATGCTTTTTAATAATATAAAACATGCCGATATCTTGAACAATAACACCATCTAATGAAGTATTAACAAGTTTACTTAGCAACTTAGCAAGAGACGTAAATTCTGGTTCTAGAATAACAATATTTAAGGTGAGAAAAATTTTGCATTGATACTGGTGAGCAAGTCCAATGGTGCCAACAAGTTCATCAAAGGAAATATTAGTCGCACGGTTACGCGCATTAAAGCTATCTAAGCCGCAGTACACAGCATCTGCACCAGCAATAATTGCCGCCTTAATCGCATCCACATCACCACCGGGGGCTAATAATTCTATTTTATGATCCATTTATACAACTTGCTGCTTGTTAAATTTAAGGAGGGGGATTTTACCCACATATTGAGCTGATTAATATCCTTAACGTTGATTAATCTGTCATTAACTTAAAAGAGTCGCTAAAAGGTAATTCTGACTAAAAGTTAATGATTTTTTATTGATGCTCTTGGTGAGAATTTACAACCTGGAAAACAAGTCACTTCTCGCTAACCGTGTATCATTTTTTAACTGTACTGGCTTAATAAAGAAGGGGGTTAGAGAACAGCTTGAACTCTTATAAACAGTTCAAGCTGTCACTAAAATTACAGAGCTAAGGTATAAGTTAACTTATTCAATAAATATTGCTAAAAAAGCATAACCTATATCTGTAGGACGTTTAACAAAATTGATATAAAACTGCCACCTACACCAAATTATTTATAAATACTTATTTTTGTTTTTCACTTTTAACTGGTTGCCCATATTTAGTTGAACGCGGTCCATATAGTAATCCATTATAACCATCAGCAGAGAGTAATCGTGTATTAGCAATTGCAGCAATATCAAAGCCTTTATCGGTTACCGTTTCAACGATTTGATTAACAGCAGCCTCAACTAACATACCAACTAAACCACCACCGCTATTGCCTCTAGTTTCTTCGCTCGACGCGCTAGCGGAACCTTGCCATAGGACATCACCTGATCTTAAATCAACTAATGTAGCAGAAACACTGACAACTGTATTACTCGATATAACCACATAACTTGTACCATATTCTTCAATTGTTAAATATAAAGCCGTATCAGCACCAAAAATATCGTGCAATTTTTGTATAGAGACGTCATGTATATCATTAGCAACGGTTAAACCATTATTCTTAAAAGTTTGATCTACTAGTGCAACCGGAAATACATAAAAACCAGACTCAGCAATAGGAGCAACCAGTTGCGACATAATACTGTAAGGAGCAACAACCTCTTTTGAGTTGTTTATAGGCGGCAATACAACTATTGAACGAGGATCGGCACTTCTAAATGTAGAATAGTCATGTGAAGGAGGTAAAGACACACAACCACTAGTTAACGATATAAAAACAAGCATTAACACATATTTAATTTGTTTCATATTTTTGCTCCTGCCATATTATTAATTAAAAAGTCGAGATAGGGCGCTGATTCTGGAAATAGAGCCTTTTCTTGCTCAAAGTTAGTGACACCTTGCCCTGAATTTCCGGCCTCAAAATACAGCATACCTAAATGCGCATGCACGCCGGGGGGGACTGCTTTATTTTTCTCACGTGCTTGTTCAATAACTTCTTCTAAGGTGGCAATTTGCTGACTAATAGAGGCTGCGTCCGCTTTAAAATAATTATATACAGCATCAGGGTATGCGCCGTAGTAATATGTGGGTTCAGTCGTTTTACATCCGACTACAAAAATCATTGAACAACAAGCAACAAGTAATGCTCTCATTTCTATATCTCCTTATAACTGCTATATTTTCCAAGTGCCTGATTCAATACCAGAGACTAGATTATTAATTGCTTCGCGTATGGCTAAATCAAGTACTTTTCCATTTAAGGTTGCGTCGTAACCCGCAGTGCTACCAAAACCAATAACTTCGCGCTCTGATAAGCTATATTCACCCGCTCCTTGTGCCGAGAAAACAAGTTCAGAAGTAGTTACATCAACAACATTAAGCGTTACTTTAGCGTAAGCTATTTGAGACTTTCCTTTACCAAGTAACCCAAACAACTGTTTATCACCAACATTTTTACGACCAAATTCAGTTACATCGCCCGTTACGACAAATTTGGCTCCTGATATGCTTTGTGTTGAACCAGCAAGATTTGCTTCACTTGCTAACATTTCCATGTTATCTCGATCCAACACCGAAAAACGATTGGTTTGCTGTAAATGGCTTAACAGAGTTGTTTTTGCTTGACTGCCTAACCTATCATTACCCGTTGAAAAAATCCCATTTTGAAAGCTAGATCTATTAACAAATTTACCTACAGCAATTTTATTTTTTACCCCTGAGTAAGTGGTGTTGTAACTTTTGACTTTAGGTGTTTCGACAACTTGTGAAGTAGTTGATGCACATCCTGAGAAAAAGAATAACGTGATAGCCGTTATCCAAACTAATCTTTGACTTTTTGAAATGTATAATTTCATACATATTTCCTTAATAGAGAGTTGTTCACTATAAAAATTGGCAGTAAAAAGATACGTAAGGAGGAAAGTGTCAAGAAGAGTTCTTACATCCATTCAAGCTAAATAATAACGCATCCATATGCTTTAATTTTTCAAAAAAATAGTAACACACTTAAATAATAGGTGCTAGTTAATGACCGATAAAACATAGGTGTTTTTACAAGTTAGGTTCGATGAATTAACGGCTTACTTGATGCTAAAGTATCTTCTAATGCTAGCATTATATTGCACAATTCTAGCTCTGGTAAAAGAGAATAAAAAGCAGCTATGACAATATGTCTATTCCATTAATTATATTGACTTTCCCATTGGCATTGATTGAGCAAAACCACTTTCATCTAAACAAATCATTACTTGGCATTCATTTTAGGACTCTTTAATAACCTGCGAAAAAATATGCGCTGCATGACGCAGAACAATGTGTGGTATATTAAAATGAATATATAATCATCAAAGGCTTGGCAAGTAAGGATGCTCATGACGCATAAAAATATAACACGTACAGTAGTGGTAGTAGCTCTATTGTTTTCCATGCTTTTTGTAAACAACTTGTTATCTCCTACAAGCCAACAAAATTGGAATGATACCGTTAAGTTAGTCTCTAGCGGTGTTGTCAGTATTCAAACGGATGTACCGGTAAGTTTTGATGGTAAATGGAATAGCAGTACCTATGGTACAGGTTTTATTGTTGATGCTGCGCAAGGAATTATTTTAACTAATCGACATATAGTGACGCCGGGTCCAGTAACAGCAAAAGCAATATTTATTAATAATGAAGAAGTTGACTTAACCCCTTTATACATCGACCCTGTGCACGACTTCGGGTTTTACCGTTATGATCCAAGCCAAATTAAGCACCTTAGCCCACATCAATTTACACTGAGTAATCAGAACCCAAGTGTTGGTCAAGAAATTCGTATTATTGGCAATGATGCGGGTCAGAAAATTGCTATTTTAGATGGTACTATTGCCCGACTTGATCGTGACGCACCAGAATATGGCCGTGGAAAATACAACGATTTTAATATTTTTTATATTCAAGCTGCCACAGCCTCAACGGGCGGCTCTTCAGGCTCTCCTGTCGTCAATATTCAAGGAGAAGTTGTTGCACTAAACGCAGGAAGCCAAACTAAATCTGCTCATGCGTTTTATCTGCCTTTAGAAAAAATTAAAATAGCATTGAAGAAATTACAAACGAATAGAAAAATTTATCGTGGCACCATACAAACCACTTTCAATGCCAAGCCTTATGCCGAATTAAAAAGACTTGGCTTGAGCGAAGATTTAGAAAACGAATACCGAAAAAAATTTCCTGAATTAGCGGGGTTATTAGTGGTTAAGGCTATAGTCCCCGAAAGCTCTGCAGCAAATTCTCTTGCTGTAGGCGATATATTATTGGCGATAAACGAGAAACCAATCGCTGAGTTTTCTGCACTGGAAACGAGTATAAATAACAATGTAAACCACAAAATAAATGTGTCTATTTTAAGGCGTGGGAAAGCCTTATCTGTCTCGGTACGCGTTGATGACCTAGAGTCAATTACACCTTCAGCTTTTTTAAAGTTTGATGGTGGCATTTTTCACAATTTATCTTATCAACAAGCCAGGCATTTTAATAAACCAATCAAAGGTGTCTATGTTGCTATGTCTGCGGGTGGTTTCAAACAAGCGGGTGTTCCTCATAAGAGTGTCATTACAGAATTTAATGGCGTACATGTTGATACAACAGATGAATTTCATAAGCAATTAAGTCTGCTTCGCAGTGGAACTAAGGTTCACCTTCGCTATTTTACTATTAACAACCCCAATACCAGTAATTATGCCCTTGTTGAAATAAATAGAGTATGGTTTGAGCACAGTTATTGTCAGAAAAGCCTTTCACTAGGCTATTGGCCATGTACCCAATCAGAAAAATTACCACAGGCTGTTACGCTTGTTCAAAACAATAAAGCCTCCCCATTGACTGTAAGTAATCAAATAGAGCATGCCTTAGTTGAAGTGAACTTTACCAGTCCGTACTCTATTCAAGGTAGAAGCGGCAATAAGTATAAATCTGGCACTGGTGCAGTATTAGATAGAGAAAAAGGCTTAGTGGTTGTTTCCCGAAGCGTCGTATTTAGCTCACTAGGTGATGTCAAGTTAACCTTTAATAATCGCCTAGAAGTTAAGGGGAATGTTGAATATATACACCCATTGCATAATTTAGCACTCGTCTCATACGCGCCAGAGACTGTCGCAAATGCTTCTGTAGCTGAGATAGTGTTAAGTAACCAGCCCATTGAACAGGGAGATCCTGTCATGCAAATGGGCCTTAATTATGATGGTATTGTAGAGTATCGAAAAACTCATGTTGATACCGTTGACGAACTTTGGTTAACACAATTTAATGCACCACAGTTTATTGAAACAAACATTGACGTTGCCAACCTTGTTAATCCTAATATGTCCATAGATGGAATTTTACTTAACAAAAATAATGAGGTAACCGCGTTATGGTCGATGTTTGAAGAACGTAACGGTGACAAGGTGAATACTATTTTGTCAGGTATTTCTGCTGACTATGTTAGAGAATTAATTTCGTTGTATGAAAGTAAAAAGCCAATTTATGCTTCTAATTTACATTTAACAAAAATGGCCCCAGTTGATGCACTACAAATGGGGCTACCCGAGGAGTGGCTAACAAAACTAAGTAAAAAACAGCCGCATACCGTTAAGTTACTCGCTGTTTATAACGTAGCTACAAGCTCAAAGAGTGCCCAGATATTTAAGCGTGGTGATATTTTATTAGCGATTAATAACACACCCGTATCCTCTTTTAGGCAGGTAGAGTTATTATCGCAAGCACCTGAGATTGAGGTAACTTATTTTAGCGAGGGTAAAGTACACTCTAAAATGTTGACCACTACGATGCTCAATGGACAAGATATTGAGCAAGTTTTTTATTGGTCTGGCTTGTACTTACATTCACCACACCGCGCGGCTCAGCAGCAAGGAAATGTAGGCAATGACGGTGTATATGTCGCAAGTTATAGTTATGGCTCGCCAGCGACCAGATATGGCCTTTATGCCATGCAACGGATTGTAGAAATTGATGGTAAACCTATTCACACCACCAATGACTTTGTTAAAGCGGTAAAAGGCAAAGAACATCAAGAATCTGTGTTAGTAAAAACCTTAGACTTTAGAAATAACACGCAAGTGATTACCTTAAGAATAGACAACAACTACTGGCCATTTTATGAAATTAAGTATCAAGATGGGCGCTGGGAAAAAATAAATCATCGCGAGTCTACGGGCGCAACGACAAGTGCATCTTTATCAAAGAAGTAAGTTACATTATGATACTTTCGGATCAGTTACTAGAACTTAAGAGCACGTTACACGCCTAGCGGAGGTTACTTTCAAAATATTTTCCATCTATTTTCTAGTAGAGTGCAAACCATATCTATGTGCCCCTGTTGAAATTCAGGTATATTAATTTGTGGATGTCCCATATTTACTCATGGACAGCAATAGCTTTACCAACATGATTCTCAGAAAGACCACTTCTGATCTTCATTCAAACCTGCAACAATTTCATTAAACCGAACTAACTGTTGTTCATTGCCTGAAGCACCAAAATATGTACCAATATAACTTGAGGTTTTAAAACATTGAAATTAGTGTGTAGTTGAAAAGTTTATCAGGAAAAAGTCTGAGCCTAAATAACTTCCGATGAATAATTTCACTTGAAAATTTCAGAGTCAATTTATGAGCATAGAAATCAGTACCGCGTACCTAACCATGCACCACTTTTCGACTGTAACCATTTGATAAGAATTAATTTTAGGAAGCCGCTCGACTTTTTATGGTAAAAGGTCAAGCAGCTACTAAAATTGGTGAGTCAACACATAAGTTAACTCGTGCTTTGCTTTTATTTTATTGATTTTAAAGGGATTAGTGATGTTCTGGCAATTTCATTAATCGCTCACTTCGCCACACCCTAATGATTTGAATGCTGGCATCATTTAGCGTGTAAACAACACGAAATGGCGAGTGTATAAGCTCCCTTATATGTGGCATTTGAAATTCAGGCACTAGCCTACCAATTTCAGGGTTACTTGGGAGCGTTTCTATATGATTAATGATATTACTTATAAACTTTTCACCAATATGCGGTACTTGCTGCTCTAGGTAGTAAGATTTAATGTCCTGCAAGTCGCTAATTGCCGATTCTGAAAACTCTATTTTCACAACGTCAAACCAAGCCTTGCTTTTACATCATCTATATCAGAGGTTTTACCCTCTTTAATATCTAGCATTCCTTTGGCAATGGCCTTAATAAAATCAAGCTCCTCAGCTGCTTTCTCAAAATCATCTAAACCTTGAACAACAGCAATACCACGCCCTCGACTTGTTACTAGCACAGGCCTATGAGAGTCTTTAGCATGATTGACCACCTTACCCGGATTAACTTTAAGGTCTGACAATGGAATAACGTCTTCAGAAAATTTAGGTTGCATAAATCACCTTTAAGTATTGGTTAACAGCACCAGTTTATAGCACTTAGCTAACTTTATCTATCAAAAAGGATTTTAAATTGTACTACTGCCTTTTATACATAATAACTTTACTTACAAATATTTTCTTTCGACTAACTCAACGACATAATAGAGGTATTAAGAAGCGTACAAAGGTACATGAAAAGTTAGAGCATACTAGCTTTGCTAGAAATAGAAAGAAGCCACAATGGGTTGTTGATGAGGTAATCTATCTTAAAGCTATCATGCCTGATACTGGTTGTGGCACCATTGCCGATATTTTCAATAGAGTTCATCATGATAAAAATGAATCTGTTAGTAAAACCTACGTTTATGAAAAGCTAAAAGCCAACGCCTACCAAATCAAGTGTATACGTAGAGGTATCAAATCACGAAAGCCAAAGGCATCGACAATTAACCATACGTGGGGCATCGACTTAACGGCAGTCAATATCGACGGTAAGCAACGTCTAGTACTTGGTATTATTGACCATGGCCTCGTGTCTTATTGTGTTTACAAGAACTTAAGACCAAGCATTCAATAACTATCCTCAGAGAAATAGTTAAAACAGTTAAACATTATGGATTTCCTAAAAAGATCCGAAGTGATAATGAACATTGCTTCACTTCAGGGTTGCTTAAGCTCTCTCTTAAGTTGCTATCTATAAAAAAACAAACAACTGATATTGCCTGCCCTTGGCAAAATTCTCGCATTGAACGATGCTTTGGCACATTTAAGCAAAAATGGCGACAAATAACTTTTGATCCGTATTACCAACTACAAATACAACTTAATATCTATCAAACTTGGTATAACATGATCAGGCCGCACAGCAATTTAGACGGTAGAACCCCTGCTGAAGTTTTCAATAACAAACAGCCACATGGTAAAGCTAAATTTGTCACTGCTTGGGATGGTGTTTTATCTGGCTATTATTTTCCTGATTAATATTTACCAGCATAGCTTTAAAGAAAAGCTTACCGTTCATATAAATCGGTAATATTTAACACCTGAAATTTGTAAAATGGCGTTATTTTCTTCTCTTACAAAAAATTTTCCAAATAAAACTAAAATAATTGTCTCAGTTTAGTTTTTTTGGAAGTTAAACGGTTGAATTTTATACAAACTCAACCGCTTAATTAACTTATTAACTGTCCGAACGATGCGAACGGGACATCTTTTACTAAATCTAAAGTAATAGCAGCAGTTTCAGCCGATTTTATTTTAGATTTTAACTCATGCTCTGCGCGATACTTTAACAAAGTTTCAATTGGAATAAATGAGCTGTTATTTTTAGTATCTGCACCAATTGCGTTGCCGTTGGAAACTATACCTACAACTTTACCATCAGTATTTAAAACAACACCGCCACTATTACCATGTCTAATATTGCTATCTATTTTTATTCGCTCTGCGCCCATGAAGCTAGATTTACCAATGATTTTAGCCTCTATATAAGTGGGTTCTTCCCCTGAATTATAATTAGGGTAGCCTATTGTGTGTACTGTCGTCCCTTTCTTGTAATCTGGATTAGGTTCAACCTTTAAGGTATTAAACGATTTAGCATGAATCGATGGGTCTAAAATGGCCAAATCTAGATCCTTATCCATTGCTATCAACTCAACAAAAATAAACTTAGATTTTACGTCGTCCCACCTGTGTATTTCTAATGCATCTTTGATATTTTCTTTTGTGGTACCTCGAACAACGTGTTCATTAGTAATAATTCCAACGCCATCCAAAACAAAGCCGCTTCCTTGACCTGTATTATCATCATTACAAGCGTGTATAATTAGGGTTGAATCGGCTGCAAACTCAAGCCAATTTTTATTATAATCTTCATTGGGCTGCTCAATTGCCACAGTGTACTGATACATCAGTTTTCGCCAAACATTACAAGTTTCACCTCTAACCATTCTAATAAAGTTCAAGCGACCCCGAACCTTTTGAATAAAGAGCTTTCCCGGTTTAGACTCTAACTTTATTTTATGCCTAGAGGCTTTATAGCCTTTATGGTATTTGGAAAAGTGCACCTCTTCTGCCTTTATTGGGCCATATTTAATCAAAGCGTTTATCATTGCAGATGTCGCTCTAATAAATCGCCTGTTGACATTTACTTTTTCATTGACGGTTATATTGGTAACTGATTGCCGTTGTGTTCGGTGCTGCATCCGTGTTTTATCATCATTGATTGAAAAGCCATTATCTTTGATAATAGTTTTTAGATGCTCTCCAAGCACTAACTCTTCGTTTTTGTAAAATGCAACTTCTCTTGGTAAAGATCTCTCTCTATTAGTAAAAGAAAATGTAATATCATCAGCATATCGACTATAGGAGCAACTACAACTTAAAGCTAAAGCTCTTAGCTTATTATCTAACTTGTAAGTAATCATGTTCGAGACTATAGGAGATGTAGGTGCGCCTTGAGGTAACGACTCGTTATAGCAGCAAATATGGGCTAGAACTGTTGCTACGGAATGGTTCAGCTCTAAAGGGTAGCTTTCAAATAAACGTTTAACTCGACCAAACTTTATACTGCCAAAATAGTCATCCAAATCGATATTAAGGACAAACTCTTTCCTTAGATGAGGCTGTGCATTAGTAACAACATTGCGATCTTTGATAAAACCATTGTTACACAACTTAGGATTGTAAAAGACTTCCAATGCCTCTTTTACCTTATATTGAAGATGTTTTAGCTTCTTAACTGGTGCAACTATTGTTCTTTTTTTACCATTCTTTTTATCTACTTCAAAAGTTCTGTATTTAATAGCTTTTGAATATAAATACTTGAGCATATCTCCTTGGTTTACACCTAAGAATATGCCTAACTCCTCAACATCTGAGCACTCTTTAATTGTAGATGGGGCACTTGCCTTTTTAACAAGCATTGGGGAGCTAACCATATGAAATTCCATATCAAGAGAGTGTGAAAGATACTGGAGAGGGTTTTGTCTAATACCCTGCAGGCCTATTCAGCAATACAGTAGGAAGATAGATAGGCAAAAATGCCATTGTTCGTTGCCTATGACCGATGGCATAGGAAAGTGAAATCGTCCTCTCCAGTCAATATAATGTACAGTAACCAATAAATCATATCAATCTGTTTTTATTAAGTTTATTCGACTAAAAGTTGAAAGTTCACCTCAATAAATCACCTTAAAGATCAGAGATGGACCAGAAAATACTCTTTTAGACAATTCTACTTACCGAAAGACCTAGATTGTTCATGCTATTGGTTATGTTGAAGTCGGTAAGGCTAAGTTGCTTGTAGATAGTTGTTATTGGACAGGAATAGACGCTTATCTACCCAGAACTTACCCAGACACAAGACAGGATATGTACCTAACACTGAATTTCAGGCACAAAAAAACCGACGTAATGTCGGTTTGTAAGCCTTGATAACTCTAACATTATCAAGATATGGCACCGGAAGACGGACTTGAACCGTCACGCCCGAAGGCAACGGATTTTGAATACTCCCGCTGGTGTTTATAAAGGGACTAGTTGATAGTGAAAACGTTGTCTGACAAGTTTCTGTCTATTCTGCGCAATTTAGGATCTACCTGCACATGTGTAGGTTGTCTTTCTGTATATAAAGTCACTTCACTACGATCTTTATCGAATTTTACTTTTTCAATTAACATAGCGTTGCTATCGTCATACATTGGGTAGCCGTCATAAAGGGCGACATCGATATATTCATTGATAGGCGCGGCTTGCTCTTCGTTAGTTTGTAAATCTAATTCGAACTTCAATACACTGACATCAATAGTGGTCATAAATACACTATTAGCTTCGTTCGACACTCGCTGTGATTTTGCATCATGTATCTCAAAGCTGTGGAATATCACTCGCTTAAATAAATCACCTATTTGCTCTACTTGCTCATGTGTAGCTTGCTGTTTAAAGGCAGCTAATACATCTAATGTTGTCGCTTTGTATGGGTAGCCTTTTTCAGTTAACAGTTGCTTTAACGCTTGGTTAATCTTGTCTTCACCTAAGATATCCAATAGCGCGTACATACTGTGCTGACCTTTACCGTAAAACAAGTGAGCGTCGTGTCCCATGCTATATAACGGTTGTTCGATATCAGACATGTATGGACGAACTTTCAAATAAAAATCTAACGATTGATTCACTAAATCAAAAGCGGCTGTTTCTCCATATATATGATTCAACATAACAAGCTCGGTATATTTAGCTAATGTTTCAGTCACCATTGGAGCGCCCGCAATGTAATGTGGCTCCAGATAGTCGCCCCAGAACTGGTGAGAAAATTCATGTGAAATTCCACGTAATTGAGGATTAAATTCAGCTAAATCTACTTGTCTGCTATCTAAGTTAAACATTCTATTCTCTACACCCACGTACATACCTGATTGTGAACTTCCAAATGACTGAGTTGCTGAAAAATATGGAATTTCTACAACGGCATAATGTTTACCTTTATAAGGCATATAGTGTTTAGTAAAGTAATCCATTGATTGTGTTAACGCCGTTAAAATCATCTCGTTGTCTTGATTATGCTCAGGTGCATGATAGACCGTTAATTCAACACCATTATGTTTTTTTGTTTCAGTGGTAAATTCCGCTGAAACTACAGCTAGCTGTGCTTGAATTGGCTGGGCAGACTGGTAGTGAAAGAATTGACGTCCTTCATTAATCCACGTCTTTTTAGGTGTTCCAACAGTTACCACAGTTTGCGGCATTGTGGTGGAAATGACTGCATCAAACATTAATTTATCGTGTGCTTCAACGTGCATGTGCTTTTCTGGCATAGTACGCGTTAATTTTGGTAAATCATGCTCATTACGATTGTCCACATCTGTTAATACGTAAGCTTCGTTAAAGCCAAATTGTGGTATCACATCTTCAACTTCTATATAACTGCCGCCAGCGGTTACATAGTGTTCACCGTCTAATTCGCCAAAAGCGTTATGTGTTGCGGTTAACGAAAACTCAACAGAGGTTGTTTTATTCGGCGCTAAAGGTGTTGTCAAAGTAAACAACATGGTTTGATGTACTTGATCATGTTTGATTAATTCTGCACCCGCTAATTCTACCTGATAGTTCACATGGCTTTGGCGTAATACCGACACCAATACATCTGTGATCGGCTGATCAGATTGGTTTTCAATGATATAACTGCCTCGTATTTGATAACTACGATTCTCAGGAAAGATATCCATCGCTAACTTAACGTCAACAATTGTAGGTGACGATTTACCTTGGTATGACTGATATTGTTTTTCGTAGTTTGCCATTAGCGCAATCTGTTGTTCCTCTGTCATAAAGGTATTAAACATATTTTTTTGGTAGAAAATATAGCTAGCGCTAGTGACACAAACCACCATTAAGCTTGCTAACAGCACACGGGCTTTTTTCGTTAGTTTTTCTGCTGTAACTGTACTGCCGCGTTGCCAGAATTTAACGGTGATTACACCTAGAGTACCAGTTAAAGAAAGCCAGTAAATGTTGTACCAATGAGCAGCTTGTGCATGATAAATCGTGTCAGCCATATCAGAGAACATGAAATAAGGTTGATAGGCAAATACTGTTAATGGATGGTCAAGTAACATGCCTTTCGCTACGCCATTTAGTACAAATACACCAACACCTAATAACAAGCCAATGGCTTTTACTTTGGCAAAACGCTGCAAAAATAGCGTTAATAAAGCTGCCAACAACATAGGAACGCCACTGTAATAGAACAGCAATAAATACTGTTGAGGTTGAATATCTAAATAACCTTGCGACAACTGGAATAGAATCGCCGAGATAATGCTCACCAGTATTAAGGTAAAACCGATGGTAAGTACTGCCGCTAATTTTGCAAAATAAAAAGTAAAATTTTGCGTAGGTGTGCAATCAATTAATGGCGCGATTTTGATTAAACGTTCATTCCAATATAGTTCTACCGTAAAGAAAATCACCACTAACATACCAATTTTTGCTAATGGTTCTTGTAACCAGCCTAGAATTAAAGCTGTTTGTGGCAAGAATGCTTGACCTCCTGCGACTGGACCATCAAAAACGCTGTTAATTAAGTTTCCTAATGTAAAGGCGATAGTGGTGATCAACAGCACCATGAATACTTTGCCACGTGTCGCGGTCATGTACTCTATATTGAATTTTGACCATGCTACTGGCCAATTAATTTGGCTAAAATCAATCACAGGTTTTGGGCTGGTATATGGCGTGAAACGTTTGTGTTCAGGTTCTGCTGTAGCAGATAGATCTTGAACGTTCTTTTTCGTTTTTATTTTATGTTCAGCCCTAAAGCTGAATACTCTATAAGTAAAGACAAATAAACTAAGGCTTATTGCTAGCCATAAAATACGGTTAAATAACAATGTCCCTGTTAGCGAAGGCATAAAAGTATTGCGTTGCTCAGCACTCCAATAAGCAGATTGTTCTGCAAAAGCGATTAGACCGTATGGTTCAATTAATGAAGCGAAGCCATATCCCTCCGATAATACGGATGATGTAGCCATTAATGGTGAATTGCCAAATATCGAACCTACGATATATATCACGTATAACATGATCCCAGAAACAAATACCGTGATCATACTTTTACTTAACATTGCCGCAGCAAATACTATAGAGGTACATAAAAATACGGAAGGTACTATAAACAGTAGATAATTACTGATGTAGTAATTTAATTGAAATGGACCTACCAATTCGGCATCTAAAAATAACGGGGTAATCATCATGCCAAGAAGTGCCATGAATAATATCGCACACGTAGCAAGGGCAATGCTGATGTATCTACTGGCTAAATACTTAAATTTGTCAATTGGCGTGGTAAAAATTAGTGACTCCATCTTGTATTGGCTATCTCGCAAAACGGTAGCCGACGCTAAGACACAAGTAACAAAAATTATATTAGGCGCAATAAACAATAATGTTTGGCTTATAGCGTGAGCAGAGTTTGCAAAGACTAAACCAGAACCGCGCTGCGTAGTGATTAAAACGGCCATCCATATCATAGCGATTGAAGCTGCCCAAAAGCCACCTTGCTTGATCTGTTGTTTTAATTCAAAAGGTAATAACTTAAGCAACATCTTGATCCCCTTGATTTGTATGACCAATACCTTGAGCCTTGTTTAACGTAGAAAAGTAAACATCTTCTAAATCTGGAGTAATGGGCTTGAATCCAATTTCTGGTTGGAATTCACTTTCAATGATTAGTTGAGTTTTGCCAGTAATTAATCGTTCAGATAAAACGTTGAATCTAGTGCGGTAGTCTGCAGCTTCTGCTCTATTGACCATTTTTGACCAGACTCGACCGTCTAACGTACGGATTAACGAAGCAGGTTTTCCATGCAATTGAATCTGACCATTAATAAGAATTGCCATGTTTGGACAAAGTTGACTGACATCGTCAACGATATGTGTTGATAAAATAACAACTATGTTTTCGCTGATTTCACACAATAAATTATGAAAACGGTTGCGTTCTTGCGGATCCAGCCCTGCGGTTGGTTCATCAACAATAATAAGTTTTGGGTCACCTAGTAAGGCTTGCGCAATACCAAAACGCTGTTTCATACCGCCTGAATACGTCGCAACGTCATTGTGACGCTTGTCGTATAAATTGGTTAAATACAGCAGATTTTCTATTTGTGTTTGACGCTGCTCTTTATCAACAATACCTTTTAATAACGCTAAATGATTTAACAATTCATAGCAGCTGGCTTTCGGGTATACACCAAATTCTTGCGGCAAATAGCCTAAACATTCACGTAATACATTAGGGTTTTTAACAATGTCTTTATTATCAAAACTAATTTGTCCGTGAGAAGGCTGTTGCAACGTCGCGATTGTGCGCATTAGAGATGACTTTCCAGCTCCATTTGGTCCAAGTAAGCCAAATAAACCAGGTTCTATGTCAAGTGATACTGATTTAAGCGCTTGAACTCCATTGTCATAAGTTTTTGATAAATTTCTAATAGTTAACATACGTCCGTCCTAAGTGTTTTCTGTTTTTCTGTATAGTACAATCGCTAAAAATTAAATAAATAATGAAATGACGAACGACGATTAAACATTGTCGAACGACGAATTTCGCTAAAAAGAAGGCTATTTTGAACGTTTTGTTAAAGAGTATTGCGCTAGTATTATGTTATGGCGTCAGCCTATATCTTATCTATCTTGCCACAAACCCTGAGGTACTGATTGTATTTTTAACCATTAGCTTGATGCTACCGCTTATTTATTTGATACAAGATAGGGCAAAACAAAAACAGTACATTGACCATTTACATCAAGAAACACTCAAAGCTGAACTGAGTTTACTAAAAAGCCAAATTAATCCACACTTTTTCTTTAATACTTTAAATAACTTATATGGGCTAGCCGTTGAGAAGTCTGATTTAACTGAAGAGGTAATATATCGGCTGTCTCAAATGATGCGTTTTACAATTTATGGTGGCCGTAAACATACAGTATCGGTGGAGGACGAAATTGCATATTTGGAAAATTTCATTGAACTAAATCAACTGCGCCATCAACACCGATTAGATATTCGTTTTGAACGACATATCACCAATGATCAACAACGTATTCCGCCACTATTATTCATTAATTTGCTAGAAAACGCCTTCAAACATGGTGTTGATACCTTAACCAATGGTCAGTATATTCATTTTTTTTTAACGACTAAGCCGGAGATGATCGAATTTACGATCGAAAATAATTTCGACAAAACGGTATTAGAGAAAAATAAAAAGCAACGAGCAAGCGGTGGACTGGGATTAGACAATTTAAAACGCAGGCTTATTTTGCTTTTTCCAGATAAACACCAAATAAAAACAAATGTTACCGATAGCCTTTATAAAACAACGGTTTCGATAGACTTAACATAAACGGATTACATAGACGGATTAACTTAATGAATTATTTGATCATCGACGATGAGCCAACCGCGCATAAATTGATCACTCGATTTGCACAAGCTCATCCGACATTAAACTTGGTGGGTTCGTGTTTTAATGCGATGCAAGCTGAACAATTGATGCAATCGAAACAGATTGACGTGATTTTTCTAGATATTAATATGCCGAAAATGACGGGGTTTGAATTTTTAACCGCACTCAAACAGCCCCCACAAATCGTTGTTATTTCAGCACACCAAGAGTATGCATTAGAAAGCTATGAATACGAAATAAGTGACTACTTACTTAAACCGTTTAATGCTGAACGGTTTGGTAAAACATTTCAAAAGATAACCGATAAACAAGCGTTGATCGAAAGTCATATGCAAAGTGGGAACAGCAGCAATGCCCTGCAAGAAAGTATCTTTATAAAGGATGATAAAAAACATCATCAAGTGGCATTAAATGAATTACTTTATGTTAAAGCAAATGGCAACTATTCCTCAGTTTATTTAAAAGGCTCTCAGTTACTAAGCCAAATGAAAATTTCTGATTTTGAGCGATTATTGCCAGAGGAACATTTTTCTCGAGTACATCGTTCATACATGGTTGCCCATCATGCATTGACATTAATCAAGGCCAGTGAAGTACATATTAATGATTTTGTTGTACCGGTTGGGCGAATATACAAAGACAAAGTGTCACAAATAGTTAATAAGAAGTAATTGCAATGTACAGTCACGTTCAAATTCAGCAGTTAACACTTCCTTTGATATATTATATCGAGCTAAGAAACACATCAGAACTTATTAAATGCCAATTTAAATCAATTTGTTACACCATCAAAAGGTAAGGCTACTATAGCCACTTCTCCGACCACGCTTTACCACTCCTCCAAACTTTACATATCTTTAGTGGCATAGTGACTTTGAAAAGTAGTAAATTATAAATGTCGTTTATGGTCTACATAGCGCCTACATTGGAATTATGTAAAATTTAGCTATTGATTTAAGTAAATTCCAGGCATAAAAAAACCTTGCAATAGCAAGGTCTTAAAATGGTACCGGAGGACGGACTTGAACCGTCACGCCCGAAGGCAACGGATTTTGAATATCCTATAAAAATCAGTAAGTTACTAGGTTTTGGTGGCTATAGATAGACATTTATACTGTAATTATTTCTCAGTTTTAGCCATTAATAGACCTAAATATACGCTTATCTTCCCAGATACTACCCATCTAGAATTATTTCACTCTCACTAATATCTATTCTATTGGCATCGAACAACGATCAAAAATCACGATAAGTAATTCTGTACTTAC
>JASMAS010000023.1 GCA_030754235.1 Litorilituus sp. | reverse complement strand
AACGTTAGCAGATCATGCCATGGTTGACTTTACTGACAAAGTAATTGATATTCCAAGTTGCTTCTACGAATTTGCTAAACGTTACACAAGTGAAGATGGCAAACTTTATACGGGGTTTGTTGCAGCTTCTGCAGATAAAATCTTCGAAAGTACAAATGCTATAGCTTAGCTTATTCAATTTACAAACTGCTAAGATGTATTTTCCCTAGCCAACACAAAGCCATCTAAATCAAAAAAAAACGTTATCTACATATCTGTAGATAACGTTTCACTCATAAAAACCAATATACTATTTTTGATTTTTTCTTCTACGAATAAACGCTAAAGGAGTAGCTAACAAAGCTAACCATCCGAAACTACCACCACTTGATTTATTTTTAATTGAGGCACTAGCATTAACAGTATTACTCGTTAATTCGCCATCAGTTGCAACAACTTCAAAAGTAATCGTTTCATCAGCAGAAATGGTAGGAGCATCAAAACTAATACTGTTTGAAGTTGAACTTACACTAACAGTAGACCCTGAAATTTGAGTCCAAGTATAAGTTAAATCATCACCATCTACATCAACACCTGTCACTGATAAGTTAACAGTTTCACCTTCATTAAATGAGCTATCACTTGCAGCAGTTAATACTGGTGCATCATTGACAGCCGCAACATCTACAGTCACAGAAGTTGCTTTTATGGCAGTACCAGCTTCATCTTTAACTTGATAAGTAAAAGTATCAGTACCAGAGAAGTTTGCATTAGGCGTGTATTCAACTAAGCCTGCCTCTGTAACAACAGCTGAGCCGTTAGCAGGGGTACTTAATTCAATGCTAGTGATATCGTACTCACCTTTCGCTGAAATTTTCACCGTTTCTACCGCTAATGTTTTAGCACCTTCATGCTCCACTGAAACAATGATCGACTTAGTTTCATGTGTTTTTTCATTAGCCAAAACATCGATAGAAACAGCACCATTATCTTCAACTGCGGTTGCTGAGTCAGCCATACCTAAATCTAATTCACCTTCTACAGCAAGTTCGTAGTTTAAGTTTACACTGCCACCTGAAACAACAGATAAAGCAACTAAATCACCGCTTGCAGGAGCTTCACCTGCACCGTTATAATAGTGAGATACACCTACAGAACCAGATATATTTTCAGCACCAACTGATAAATCTGACGGTAAGTTATTATCTAGATCTATATAATTAAAGAACACATCTTCACTATCACCAAGAGCAATCCAAGTTTGGAAAGTATATTCACGAGCAGCTGAATCAGCATAAGGCTGTGCTTTATACCACTCAACAACCAGATAATCTACGCCATTACTTAGTGTAAGAATGTTATACCAAAGCGTACCGCCACCTGATGAATTTGCTGAACCTTCTAAATCAAAATCAGTCCAAAACGGTGCAATAACATTATTTGCTGGAGCACTATCAGGTAAATTTTGGTTTTGCCATGAACCAGAAGTAGAGCCTTCACCCGCAACAATAATACCGTTATCACTAATAACTAACTTTTCTTGTGCTACACCGTTATACATATAGTGCATACCAATAGAGCCAAGGTTTAGCGTGATAGCAGTTTCATCACACTCACCTGAACAAGCTAATTGATAACCACCATCCTCAGCAAGAGTAAAGCCAATACCAGCATAAGTGCTTGTAGACATTTCTGGTTTAGCTAATCCACCCGTCCAAACAATACGATTTGCAAACTCATCATGATCAAGTAAGATTTCTGAACCATTTGCTACATTTGCACTTTCTGAGTCCTCAACAATAGTTGTGCCCTCTGGCGCCGTGGCAGTCATGACAACTTGTTTTTCAAATTGACTATTATTAAATAAAGCAGTGATACCAATCTTATCGCCATTAACCACTTCTTTAACATCAGCAAAAGTACTTAATGTTGCACTATCAGCTGAATCAGATGCGTAAATAGCAATTGGCATATGCGCATCAGGATTTTGTCCTGACTTGTCATGCCATGTTACTTGACCAAACTCCCAAGTACCAAATTCACCAAACCTTGAATCAACCTCTAAGCTAAAGTTTACACTAGCGCCTTGTTCAGCCCCTGAAGCCGCTAATGTAACCATTGCTGGAGACACTTGAGCAGTAACGTTTGGATTATCAAAACTAACAACGGCTTCCCATTGCGCTTCTGTATCACTCATATTGTTGATAGTACGAGTAAAGTCACAAGAAGCAACACACGGATCTTTAGCAAAAGACGGCTTATCAAAAGTAACTGCTGCTTTAGAGGCCATTTCTAAATCTAAACGCCCGGCACCAACATCGAATGCATCAACAGGTGTTTCAGAGTCTTCTTTCACTAAATTAGTAGTTTTAGCTGTAGAAGTTAATGCTGTTTTAATATCTGTTGCAGACCAATCAGGGTATAACGACTTCATTACTGCTGCGGCACCAGCAACATGTGGAGATGCCATAGACGTCCCCGTCATCGTGCCAAAGTTAACACCAGAATCATCTGGAGAGTAAGCAGATAAAATATTTGAACCCGGTGCAGCAATATCAGGTTTTAAACTATCATGATCACCACCTGGGCCTCGTGAACTGGAGCTAGCCATGTTATCAGCATATTGAGGAGAGACAACACGATTAACCTCTGCGCCAAGAGTAACTTCTACAGGCACTTCACCTAATGAAGCGACAATAGCTTCACCATCTGCTTTTGAAATCATGACCGATGGAAGTTCTGCGTCAGGCAAGTACATTGAAATAGGCTGAGAAGGAGAACTGTTATAAACTACAATAGCTTTAGCACCTGCGGCCTTTGCATTTGCTGTTTTATCAGAAAATGTACAAGCACCACGAGAGACTAATGCAATAGAGTCCGTAAAATAACTGTCCCCATAAGGTAAACAACCTTCAAAGTTTGCTTCCTCAGCTTTAACAGCCGCGACAACAGGTAGCGTGATATCTGTCTCTAATAAACCATTATTGCCTTCAATAGCTAATAAGCTGTCACCATTAAATTCAACAGTATTAGCAAAGAACCTTCCTGTTGTAGTATTTGCTACTGTAATTCCTGACTCAATACAAGATGGACAACCAATAGTTTGAGCACCTGGACCATCGTTACCCGCTGCACTAACAACCACAACACCAGCCTCTTCAGCTGCCTTAAATGCATCAGCATAAACACTCGTTGATGGGTGTGCACCTGCTCCCCCTCCCCATGAGTTATTAATAACATCAGCACCATCTTTTACAGCCCAATCAAGCATTTCTAACAGCATGACATTGGAGCCACTGCCGCGACCGCTAGGCGTAGTAAACAACCCCTTATAAGCCATTAAATAAGCCCCTGGCGCAACACCCGAAATATCTACATCAACACCTTCATGCTCGATAGATACTTTATTACCGACGGATGTTCCCGCAACATGACTACCATGACTACCATAACCTAATGGGCTAAAATGCTCATCAGGATGTACTTCAAAAGTAGGAGTCGGAGCTCTGGCAACAATTAGCTTATTATTACAAAAATCTTGGGCCGTATTACAGTAATCATCTGTTGGCAAACCAGCTGGAGCATCAAATCCATCGTCAGAAAACATTGGATTTTCTGGACGTATACCAGTATCAATAACCGCAACTTTTACACCTTTACCAGCATTTTCTTTACCACCCATTTGCTCCCATACTTTGGTTGCATTGATTAAGCTTAACGAGGTATCCATGTTGGCATATGACATTTCTTCACGAAAAACTTGAACTACGCCAGGGATATCAACAAGTTTTTCAAAAATATCGCTTGTTGACGTTACCACAACACCATTAAATACAGTGTCATAATGACGCTCTACTTTAGCGCCTGGGATCTTTTGTTTTAAAGCATTAGCAAATTGAGCTCGTTCTTTTGCTAATACACGCATGTGCTGTTTAGCACTTGCTGAATTTAAGTGAAATTTATTACCTTTTGCTGATGCTTCTATTCCTGATGATGCAACTGAAGAAAGCGGTTTATTTTCCAACTTTACAATAAAGTAATTAGGGAACTCCTTCAATGACACTTTATTTTTCAGGCTACGATCATAAGATTCAACCTTGAGTATTTCCAAAGATAAATTTTTAGCTACCGAAACGTTTTCAGCTTGTGAAGATAACGTAACTAAACTAGCAGTTATGGCTAAAGCCACTGCAGATTTCTTGATTACATTGGATGACATGTTTTTCTCCAAAATTATTATATATATTATTTTTTGTCTATAAAGAGAATTATCCACAATGAATTATAGGGATAATATTTTCAGACACTTACCTTTAATTAAAGTAAATTATAATTAATCGGCAGTAAATATCATGTTAACAAAGAATCAATACAACGTAAATTAGTAACAAAACTAAATATTACGATCATTGCAACGGGTGTTATTGAAGGTTTACAGTCATAGATAAACTTAAACAAGAGTAAGACAATTTGATGACAAACCTAGCTAGCTAGCTTGCAACACTGTTCTTAAGAAAATACGTTTTATTTTATATTAGATAAAAAAATTTCAAGTAGGTGCTATAATCGTATTACTAATAATTAACAATATTGATAGCATGATTATGGTTACTGATACTGAAGGTTATATACATCTTATTGAATATTTAACTGA
>JASMAS010000022.1 GCA_030754235.1 Litorilituus sp. | reverse complement strand
GGACAAGCACTAGCTCCTAGACTGATCAATATTGAAAATATCAATGTATATAGCGAAAGTTTCATAGGCTCATAACGCCCATATTAACAGGCAAAAAATTGTTGGCTAAAATAGCGACGAAGGAGCAAAAGCCAACTGTTTTTTGTCCTAGTTTAATTTTTTGTTAGGTGTATGAACTAATTAGAGTTTATACCACCAAAACTATCCAGTTCACTTTAAAGTAATTGGCAAAGCCTTGCACCACTTTTTCAGTAAAAACTGAGAAATTAGTTAACAGGAAGTAACAATAAACTACTCTGCCAAATTTCACGCAACACCGCGCCACAAAAGTACACGCGCGATAAATACTAAAAGTTAACTGCGTTTAAAAATACATGATTGAAGCACAAAACGTGATTCAAAAAATAAAACTTAACCCTTTAACCAAATACACCTAACGCCTTGCTAAGAGGCGAGTAATTGTTGGCTAAAATGTGAAGCGAAGCGGAACCGAGCCAACTGTTACGAGTCCTGCTTAAGCAACTTGTTATATGCACTAGCAACCTGATGTTATATATTCAATAGTGGGGGATGCGCCAACACTGTCAGCTCTGTTGTAAATCAAATAGCAATCTGTAGCGACTATAGGTACTTGATTAACGTATGCTCCTGATGTGTGGGTAAAAGATGCCATGGTGAGATAAAACACACTCTGAGTATAATTTGTTGACCATATCCATTCAGTTGCAAAGGTATTGCTCATGGCTTTTGAAATACCATTGTGACGTGAACCACTTGGATATCCGTATCTCGTTTCAATGTCTGGGGTGCCATCACCATCCAAATCAACATTCCCTAGTGCAGAGTTATTGACACCTTGTATTACTGATTTTGTATACACCAACTGCCCAGATGCCTTGATTGCACCGCCCATCGATTTCAATACTGAAATATTTGCGTCACTGCTTAAATTAATAAATTTAGGTGCCGCTGTAACGGCTAAAATTCCCAAAATAACAATAACGATTACCAACTCAATTAAGGTGAAACCCTGTTGTTTATTAAAATGGTTCAACTTACATACCTCATCTAAGATTTCACCTTGTATATAACGCCCAAATAATGGGCAAAAAATAGTTGGTTACAATAGCGACGCAGGAGCAAAACCAACTGTTTTTTGTCCTGTTAATTTGCTTGTTATATGCACTTTCACTATTAATCTGATAGAGCATCTTTTTGCTCTTCAAGGCAATCTTGAATGTACTCTTCCATGTTGCTACAAAGTTCCAAATCATCTATATCTGATGGCACAAACTCTTCTTCGTGATCTGCAAAGTAGATTTTTTCATCGAACTCTTTAACATTGATGAAAGTAAAGTTTCCGAATCCATCATGCCCAATAGCAAAAAAATGACTTGGCCAATTATTCCCAAAAAATGAACACTCTCTTAGCTCAATATTTGTTTGAATTAACCACTCTTCATCGTTTACTAAGTTATCTTCAACAAAGTCTAAATTATCGAGTGCTTTAAATGGGTAGTTAGAAATAGCTAATTTATAGTACTCAGGGAGTGAAATAGATAACTTACTTTCTATTTTTTCAAAATCCAATTTCAAATTCCTTTTAGATGCTCAATAGTTGAGCTAAGTTCTGTGCATATAACGCCTCATTAAGAGGCAAATAATAGTTGGTTAAAATAAGCGACGAAGGAGCAAAAACCAACTGTTTTTTGTCCTGCTTTAATGACTTGTTAAACGGCGATTAGCACGGAACTAGACTAGCCGCATGACCTATGGTTTGTAAAAAAGCATTTATAATTTCGGTAGTTACCTTTGCTTTGTTAAATACAATATCGCAGAGCACAGCAAAAACAAAGGTGAGATAGCCAATATAAGTAAAACCAGTGTAATTATTATAAATAATTGTATAAAACCAATTTTGCTCGAATATGTAAAAGTAAGAACAAAGCACCGTTGAAACAAGCATTAATACACTTGGAAGAAAAAGGTGCTTAATCGCTGTTGGCTTTAGAAATGAAGCTAACATAAGAAATAAAAAGACAGCTCCATTTGCACCAACAAAGATACGTACATCTAAGGTAAGCTTCTCAACTATTTCCATGTATTTAGCTTGTGTAAAATCGACTAATTTCAATTTAGCTGTTTCTAGGGAAGCTAACTCAAATTTTATGGAGTCCCGTGCTTTTTT
>JASMAS010000021.1 GCA_030754235.1 Litorilituus sp. | reverse complement strand
CTAATTAACAGCTCTTTGAGCTTAGCTCTGGTGAATTCTTGGTTATAAATAACCTTACCGTTTTTATCTGTCTTACAGACCTAAAATAAATTTTTTGCTAAATCAATCGCGATCACATTACAATCAAACATGTATGGACTTCTTGGTAAAAGTTTTGTCACTTATTACGCTACTCCCAAGGGAGGTGGGAGTCCATACATCTGTTGGTCTTTCGAGATTACTTTTGCAACAAATTGTTTGGTATTTATACAAGGCAGAGGCTCTGTCAGGTGGTTGTACCGGACAATATTCTCCTGAATGACCATTCTCTTCAATCAACGCATTAGCTTGAAGGCTTTTAATTCTCGCTAAGTGGTCAATTAATGTACCTAGTATGATTCCATTTCATTGTCTTATATTCCCTCTTGCATAAAGCGCTCTACTCTTTCTACACGCCTTGGTTTTCCCCTTACAATCAGCGTGTCTTGTGGTTGTAAAACCGTATTTTCATCTGGATATTCTGTTTCTATATAATCCCGTCTAAAGGTAATAATATGCACACGTCTTTGCTCTAAATTCAAAGATGAAATACTTTTGCCACAAGCATACGAGTTTTCATTAAGCAAAATAGCATGGGCAAATTCTATCCTATCAATTGCTGCTAGGCTCATGTCTGTGTGTTCACCCTGAAAAAAACCATGTAAATGGTTATAATGATTTTTACGCTCTAGTTGCACGCAACGCATAATTCGAGAAAAAGGAACACCGGTGAGTGATAACACATGTGAAACTAACATTAAACTACCTTCTAGGCTTTCAGGCACCACTTCATTAGCTCCTGCAGCATGTAACATATCTAATTGGTCATCATTACGTGTTCTTACTAAAATAGGTACCTCAGGTGCTATGCTACGTACTTTTTGAATAACTTCTACAGACTGCTTGTCTTCACCAAAAGCAATCACCACTAATTTTGCTTTTGATAAATGAGCCGCTTTTAATAACTCGGTTTGCCTTGATGAACCAAATAATACATTCTCACCTGCTTCTCGTGCTGTTCTAGTTCTTAAAGGGTCTATATCAATAGCAACAAAATCTATATTTTCTTGTTTTAAAAAGCGACTAACTGTTTGACCTACACGCCCAAAACCACAAATAATAACATGTTCAGCTAATGCTTTATTCTCAGGTAATTGCTCTAAGTCATGACTTTGAGGTGACTTTTCTTGGCTAAAGAATATTGCCCAAGACCTTGCGTTATCAATCATATAAGGCGTTATTGCCATACTAATAACACCAGCACCAAGTAACATTGACGAGACATCACTGGGTAATAATTCAACCTGATTAGCTAATGCGATTAATACAAAACCAAACTCGCCCATTTGCGCCAGCATAAAACCCGATGCCCAGGCATTTTTATTAGACTCTCCAGCCCTAACGGCCAATACTTTAATGACAATCAATTTTACTAGCATAAAGCTGAACATTAATAGAATTAAGTTCAGCGGCGATGATAACAACAAGCTAACATCTAGTTTCATACCGACGGTAATAAAAAACAAGCCCAGTAAAATATCACGATAAGGTCTTATATCGGCTTCAAGCTGGTGTTTATATTCACTTTCACCTAGCATCATACCCGCTAAAAAAGCCCCTAGAGCCATAGATAAACCAAACCACTGAGTTAATGCAGAAGCTAATAAAGTCACAAGCAATGTTGTTAATACAAAAAGCTCATCGGTTCTCACTTGTGCAATAATATTAAAGACTTTAGGTAATAACCATTTGCCGATAAATAATAATAATATTACAACGACAACCCCTTTTAACATGGCAAGCATTAACGCTAAAACCATCGAACTTTCACCATCTGATGCTAACATAGGAATAATGATTAATAAGGGAACAACCGCAACATCTTGAAATAATAAAATTGCGACAGATAACTGCCCTGACTTACGCTTCATAGCGCCAGTTTCACTTAATTGCCTAATAACAATAGCAGTAGAAGATAAAGCTAAAATAGCACCAACAACAAAAGCAGACTCAAAGCTCAAGCCAAAAAATATTCCTGCAATGAGAAAAATAACTAAAGAAATAACAACTTGCAGACTGCCCACAGCTAATACTAAATGGCGCATTGCCATTAAGCGCGGCACAGAAAATTCTAGGCCAAGCGTAAAAAGTAAAAAAACAATGCCTAACTCAGCAAAGTGTTCATAATCCACATGCTCTTGAGCTATATGTAAACCATGCTCCCCTACCAACATACCCGCGACAAGATAGGCTAAAATTGCAGGCAACTTTAAGCGCCGAAAAAGCCAAACAGTAAATACTGCACTCGACAGAATGGCTAATATTTCAAGATGACCAGTCACACAAACTCCTAAATATCAGTTACTTCACACTGTGATTACCACATGGCAACTTGTTGCCGCCAAAATTATGGCCTGCTATTTCCCAAAGAAAACCTCTCGTCATTTTGGCAAAAAATAAAATAAAAATCAAACAGTTAACAAAAACAAAAGTATATATGTAATGCAAAGCTCCTTTAGTAACTTTATGGAACGACATTTGCATGAGAGGTAATAGCAACATAATAAACGTTAACTTAGCTAATGAACCAAGACATGGCTCAAGGCGGTTATCTTAAAAAATAGTGAGGCACAAGTTTGCAAACACTGAATATACTCGACAATTCACCTTCAAAATTCGATGTCCTAAATACAATTGTAAATAAAAACAGCCCGATCAAAATCAATAATTCAGGGTTGTTAGAGCAATTACAAACAACGCTAAACTTAGATAAATTATTAGATATTTTTGCTATGGAGGCCGCTAGATATGTTAATTTCTCAGGTTTATATTTTAAAAACCAACTGATTAGTAAAAGTTTAACCGGCAGTAGAAAGTCGAAGCAAGAGCGTCAATTTGAACTTAAGCTCAATGACGAATTTATCGGTACGTTAAGCTATGGCATAAATAGTCCAATCAGTATGTCTCATTACAAAGATCTCAAGTGTATACACCAAATTTTACTTTACCCTTTAAAAAATGCATTGCAATATCACCAAGCAATGCAACTTGCAATGCAAGATGAACTCACAGGGTTAGGAAACCGACGCTACTTTGATGAACAATTAAAACGTGCTATGCATAACGCTAATCGTCATCAAGGAAAAGTAGGCTTAGTGTTGGGTGATTTAAATAAGTTTAAAGCAATTAATGATACTCACGGGCATGGTGTGGGAGATAAAGTTTTAAAACAATTTGCCAATGTACTCCGTACATGTATTCGAGATTCAGACAGTGTTTTTCGTTTTGGTGGAGATGAGTTTACTATTATTGTTGAAAATACTAGTGAGTTTGCACTAGATATTATTAAACAGAGAATAGATAACTCATTAAAAGAAAATGTCCTCTTAGCTAAATATCAAGTAGGTTGTAGTTTAGGTGCGACTTTTATGAATGGCGCTGACGATGAACATAGCTTATTTGAACGAGCTGATCAGGCGCTTTATCATCAGAAATTAAGTACGTCAAAACACTTAACTGTGGTTTAACTTCCGAAAAATTATGTAACAAAGACGAGACAATATTACAAAAAAAGCACCTGTTATCAATTTATTATTTGAATAAAACAGCTGTTTAATCCCCCCCAGATAGGTGGTTTATTACACACATTCGTATCAATGGGTCAGAACTCTTGATATTCATTTTTTTATGGCAGGTTTTCTGCTCATTGCTGACCTAATCAACTGTACGGTTAGGTCAAACCCAAAATTGAAAAATGTCAGATTAAATATGAGCTACTGCACGTTGCGTTTGCACGTTGCGTTGTTGCGTTGCGTTGCACGTTGCGTTACCGCTTCTTTTTTATTTGACTGTTATATTTTTGACCTTTAGCTTTTTTCTTTGTACTCTTTTTGGCTACTGCTTGGTTTTTTGCTTGAGTTGCTCGATAACGGTTTTGACTTGTGCGCTTTTCTACTGCTTGGGTATGCTCTAAAAATTCATCTCGTTTTAACTCATAGCCAGGCACAATAATACGCTCAAATTGTCTACCGATTAATTGCTCAATATTACCTAAAAAGCGCTCATCTTTAGGGCTAACTAGAGAAATAGCCATCCCAGACTTTCCCGCTCTACCAGTTCGTCCAACACGATGAACATAATCTTCCGCTAAAAATGGCAAATGAAAATTAACCACATAAGCCAAATCATCAATATCTAAGCCTCGAGCAGCAACATCGGTTGCCACTAGCACTCTCACTTTACCTTCAGTAAAATCAGCCAACGCTTTATTGCGCGCGCCTTGAGTTTTATCACCATGACAAAGTGCTGCTTTAATGCCATCAAGCTTTAACTCTTTGGCTAATATATTAGCGCTTTCTTTTGTACCTGCAAAAACAAGTACTTGCTGCCAGTTATTAGCACCAATTAACTCAGATAACAGTTCACGTTTTCTCGCTTCACTCACCCAGTAAACAGCCTGTTTGACTTTTCCTGAAGTGGTGTTTTGCTTAGTAACTCCTAATGTTTTTGGCGTGGTTAATATATGTTTAGCTAATGACTTAACTTTATTAGAATAAGTAGCTGAGAACATTAACGTTTGATGTTTATGCTTAATCGACAACAGTAATTTTTCTATATCTGTTAAAAACCCCATATCCAGCATACGATCCGCTTCATCCAACACCAAATAATGAATTTGTGCTAACTCAACATTGCGTAAGGCTAAGTGTTCAATCAATCGCCCAGGAGTAGCAATTAATACATCAACTCCCTGCTTTAGCATCTTGGTTTGTGATGCCATCTTTCCGCCACCATAAACAACACCAACTTTTAACGGTAAAAATTGGCTATAAGCTTTCATATTTTCAGCGACTTGTGCTGCCAACTCCCTGGTAGGAGTTAACACCAGAGCTTTAATATTATGGCTACCAGCTAGTTGAGAAGACTGAGATGAGGTTAAATTTTTGGCTAGTTCATCAAGAATAGGTAAACTAAAAGCCGCTGTTTTACCCGTTCCTGTTTGAGCACTTGCAAGTAAATCAACACCGCTACGAATAATAGGAATAGCTTGTTGCTGAATTGGGGTTAAATTTTTATAACCACACGCTTTAACTGCCTTTAATAAACCTGCAGATAAGCCAATTGCATCAACACTCATAAATCACCAAACAACACCAAACAAAATTAGTGGCGGAGTATATCAGTAAATCAGTCTCAATTTCAGTAAAAAGCGTGAATTACGAAAGGAAATTCATAAAAGAAATTACAAATAATAAGTAAAAAGCTAACTAGCGTGAAACAAAAAAGGGTAAGTGGGTCTAGTACCTTACCCTAAGAAATTTTACCTAAAATTACAAAGCTCTAAAGATTTGCTCTGTGGTTTCTTTTGCATCACCAAATAACATTTGAGTATTATCTTTGAAGAATAATGGATTTTGAACCCCTGCATAACCGGTATTCATTGAGCGTTTAAATACGACAACCTCTTTTGCATTCCAAACTTCTAATACGGGCATACCTGCAATTGGACTGTTTGGATCTTCGCTAGCCGCTGGGTTTACCGTATCATTTGCACCGATAACTAACACAACATCGGTTTCAGGGAAGTCCTCGTTAATTTCATCCATCCCTAAAACTATATCATAGGGCACTTTTGCTTCAGCAAGTAATACGTTCATGTGCCCAGGTAGACGTCCTGCCACTGGATGAATCGCAAAGCGAACGTCAATACCTTTATTGATTAACTGTTGGGTCATTTCATAAACAGGGTATTGTGCTTGCGCAACAGCCATGCCATAACCTGGGGCTATCACAACAGATTTAGCTGTTCGCAATAAATCAGCAACCGTTTCAGCTTGTACTTCCCTATGCTCGCCATAATCAACGTCGGTATCAACGATGACATCAGTGCCAAAACCACCAGCAATAACACTGATAAATGAACGGTTCATCGCTTTACACATAATGTAAGATAAAATAGCCCCTGAAGAACCAACCAAAGCGCCGGTAATAATCAGTAAATCATTACTAAGCATAAAACCAGCTGCCGCTGCAGCCCAGCCTGAATAAGAGTTAAGCATTGAAACTACAACAGGCATATCTGCACCGCCAATTGATGCAACAAGGTGCCAGCCAAACACAAGGGCAATAACAGTCATCAAGAATAACGCAGAGTCATCACCACTATGCTGTACAAAATAAATCATTAATAACAATGAGATAACAACAGCAGCCAAGTTCATTTTATGGCGATGTGGTAACATCAAGGCGCTTGAGTTGATTATTCCGCGCAATTTACCAAAGGCAACAATAGAGCCCGTAAAAGTGACTGCACCGATAAATATTCCTAAGAAAATTTCTGTCAGGTGAATATTCATTGCAGTTTGCTGAACCGCTGTCAGGGCTAGTCCATGTTCAGCATCAAAGTAACTATTAAAGCCAACTAGCACGGCAGCTAAACCAACAAAGCTATGTAAAATAGCAACAAGTTCGGGCATTTCAGTCATTTCAACCTTATCTGCTAACCTTAAACCGATACCTGAACCAATAACCATAGCAACAATAATAACAAAAACATTTGAAACTCTGGGGTCGATAATCGTGGTAACTAGAGCAATAGCCATCCCGACAATACCAAACCAATTACCCTGTTTGGCTGTTTCTTGTTTACTTAATCCGGCTAAACTAGCAATAAATAATAATGCGGCAACAATGTAAGCTGCACTGATAAAACCATGAGACATCACTTGCACTCCCTTACTTACTAAACATTTTTAACATACGACTAGTGACTTTAAAGCCACCGACTATGTTAATTGTGGCGACCAAAATAGCTAATGCTGACAAGCACTGAACTAAAACGCTTTCGGATCCTACTTGCAATAGAGCGCCTACAACAATAATGCCCGAAATAGCATTTGTTACACTCATTAAGGGAGTGTGCAATGAATGGCTCACATTCCAGACCACGTAATAGCCGATGACACAAGCAAGAACAAATACGGTAAAATGCGCTAAAAAGTCAGCAGGTGCAACACTGGCAACCCAACCAAATAACAACGCACCTGCTGCCATAAACCCATACTTTTTAACCGGTGATGTAGGTACTTCTTTTACTTCTACTGCAGGTTGTGCTTTGGGTTTTGGTTTTGGAGCAGGAGCAGCACTGACTTGAATTGGCGGTGGTGGGAAAGTAATTTCATTTTCTTTAACCACCGTCATATTGCGAACAACAACATCCTCAAAATCGATAATAAAGTTACCGTCTTTTTCTGTGCATAATAACTTCGCTAAATTTACGAGGTTATTGGCATAAAGTTGTGATGATTGATTCGGTAAACGCGACACTAAATCGGTGTAACCAATAATTTTCACATCATGAGTGTTGCTCACCTTGCCTGCAACCGTACAGTCACAATTACCACCACCTGCTGCTGCTAAGTCAACAATAACACTACCGGGTTTCATTGACTCAACCATTTTCTCGGTGATTAATTTCGGGGCAGGCTTTCCAGGGATCATTGCCGTGGTGATAATGATATCAACCTCTTTAGCTTGCTCAGCAAACAATGTCATTTCAGCATCAATAAAGGCTTTGCTCATTTCTTTTGCATAACCATCACCAGAGCCAGTATCTTCCTCTTCTACATAGTTAAGTTCTAAAAATTCAGCCCCCATACTTTCGATTTGCTCTTTAACTTCAGGGCGAGTATCAAAAGCACGAACAATAGCCCCTAAACTACTGGCGGTGCCTATAGCGGCTAATCCAGCAACACCTGCTCCAATGATCATAATCTTTGCTGGCGGCATTTGACCAGCGGCGGTGATTTGTCCAGTAAAGAAACGCCCAAAATGATGTGATGCTTCAATAACCGCACGATAACCGGCAATATTGGCCATTGAGCTTAACGCGTCCATTGATTGGGAGCGCGTCATACGTGGTACCATTTCCATTGCAAGCGTAGTAATTGATTTTTTGCGCAGTGCTTCTAATAAATCAGGACTTTGTGCAGGTGCAATAAAGCTAATTAATGTCGCTCCTTCATTCATTAGCTCAACTTCTTCTAAAGCAGGGGCATTAACCTTAAAAATAATGTCGCTTTGCCAACACTTCTTCTTAACAACTACCTCAGCACCAGATTGATTATACTCTTCATCCGTAAAGCTTGCTTTTACACCGGCTCCTTTTTGAACCTGCACAGAAAAACCTAGTTTGACTAGTGCGCTAATAGAGCTTGGGGAGCCAGCAGCACGGTTTTCACCTTTTAGCGACTCTTTGGGTATGCCAATGATCATAAAACACCTTTAAACAGTTGATAAAAAAGACTTACTGTTTAATGTTTTACCACTTATCGACCTATTTTTAAACAGAGATTTAAAAAAAATAGCAATAGCCTTGCTTAATCCCCAATAACTGATTAAATTAGTTTACGTAGATGGGGATATTTTTAATACCCCGCTGAGAAAGTTGTCATTATGTTTAATCGTTGTCTCATCATTACTTCGCTGAACAAGATGTCTCTACAAAAAAAATAAAATTGATCATGTCTAATGCACTAACAGAACCAACATCTCAACTAGGTTTAAAGCTTAGAAAGAGATCAAAATTTTATTTTGATAAAGTCAACAGCTTAGGTGGCATACACGGAAGAAAAGTTGTTCTTATTAGCTTTGATGACGGCTATGAGCCTAAGAATACAGTAATAAATACCCGCATTTTAATAAAGCAAGAGCAAGTCTTTGCCCTCTTTGGTTATGTAGACCCCCCAACCTCTCATGCCATACTGTCAATCCTCAAACAAAATAAATTCCTTACCTTATGCCTTTTACCGAAACTGATTTTTTACGGTTGCCGATATTTGATAACATTTTTAACCTCCGCTCTAGTTATTTGCATTAAGCCAAAGCACAAGTTAACTATTTAAAAGAAGAAATTTCACACGCTTTGCCTTAGGGTCTAATACTGGTCAGTTAAGAGCTAATATAATTTTAGGGAGTAAGTTCTTGGCCTATGTTTTACCTCCCTTCGATTGGTTCTTTCTCCTCTAGGGGCAAGTAACAAGCTCGGGGTTAACTCGTAAAAATGTTTAAGTTGCCCCGGAATTGCACCAGGTGAAGAAAATGGTAAGCCTACTAATAACCTTATAATATGGGCTAGGGAACCGTTAAAGCTT
>JASMAS010000020.1 GCA_030754235.1 Litorilituus sp. | reverse complement strand
ATTGCTGAAAATATTGAAAAAACCTATGAGTTAGTTCAACAGGGATTACAGTTTTTTCTCGATTCTTTTAGTGAGAAAAAAGCAGGGCAAGGTGAGCTTTAACCTGTCGTGAATTTGGTGAGTTGTGGTAGCCCATATTTTATCCCAATTAAATAATCTGTATTATTATCAAATAATCAAACCACCACTATTTTTCGATAAGTGCATTAGTAGACTTTTCTCATGTTAACCACGATAAGATTAACCTTGCAAAAAATCTACATAATATTAGTCCATGACTAAACCTTAAACACCAAACATACGTATATATCTCATTATTTATTGTTGTTTTTTGGGCTTCGCTGCGTTTATGCTAAATTTCGTCGCTTTTAATTTTGTGTGGTTAGGGTTGGTTTATTGGGGGAATACCTTTATTCCATTTGCTACATTATTTTTTTGTGGGCATATAGTTTATATTTACAATAAACAAAAAAATGAAATACTCCTGATCATTATAGTCGCTTTACTCGGCATTTTGGTTGACACTATTTTACAAGGCCAAGATGTATTTCTCTTTGCGGAAAAGCATCATTTACCATTTTGGTTAATAACCCTTTGGTTTTGCTTTGCAACCACGCTTTCTCATAGCCTAAATTTCTTATCACATTCCGTTGTTATGCAAGCCTTGGTTGGTGCCTTAATTGCACCTTTAAGCTACATCGCGGGAAATCAATGTAAAGTTGTCGTTTTTGGTTATTCTACCTTGAGCACTTTTTTTATACTTTCTGTTATATGGTGCCAACTCATGGTGGTGTTTTATTTTATTAAATCTTATTTAATAAAGGAGGAAAATGCACATGTTTAAATACCTAGTAAATAGTGTGTTTTTATGTTTTTTTTTACAGGCTAATGCGACTATTTTAGACGCAAAAAAACAGGACGAAGGGGTTGCAAATAATCTTGATGAGGTACTTTCATCACAACTTTTTTTAACCACAGGTGAGTCAACTTTTTCACTTTTATTTTGGGACTTATACCGAGGTAAATTACAAACTACTTCGGGTAGATATCCTATTGCAATAGATAAAGATGAACTCATCTTTAATATTCACTACTTTACTGCTATTTCTAGTAAAGAGTTGATTAAACGCACCATAGAGCAATGGCAGCACCTGAGTATTTCACCCAAAAAATACCTACCTTTTATAAAAGCGTTACAGAGCATATGGCCAAACATTGATAAAGGCGATAACTTATCGATGCTGATGCAAAAAAATAAGAGTGTCTTTTATTTCAATAAACACTATATAGGGACAATTGATAATGCCTATTTCGGTCAACTTTTTATTGATATTTGGCTTTCAAAAAAAACAAGTCAGCCGTCTTTTAGGGCTGAGTTATTAGGAGAGAGTGTTAATGATATACCTTAAAAATGCTTGGCCTTTTTTATTGTGTGGTTTGCTTTTCGGTTGCTCTACGAAGATTAATGATTATGAAAAAAGTGAAACACAATTTGATATTAAACAATACTTTAACGGTTCTGTTATCGGATGGGGAATGGTTCAAGATTATTCTTTGCACGTAACTCGTCGTTTTTGTGTTGAGCTGCAAGGTCGATGGCAAGAAGATAAAGGTGTCTTAGCTGAAACTTTTTATTTTACAGATGGTGAAGTGAGTTATCGTAACTGGCAACTGTTAAAGCAAAAAGATGGTAGTTATCAAGGTAGTGCTGGAGATGTTAAAGGCTTAGCTTTTGGAGTACATAAAGGTTTTGCCTTTCAACTTCAATACAGCTTACTGTTAAAGGTTGATGATGACACCTATAAGGTAGACATGGATGATTGGATGTATCAACTCGATGAGTTTCGGGTGATAAATAAAACGTCAATAAATAAATTTGGCGTAAAAGTAGCTGAAGTTAACTTGTTTTTTGACAAAGAAACACCAGCTAAACGTTGTACAGATGCCTTTAAGAGCTAAGTAAATCTTCTAAAGCAGTATCGATATTAGTATATGTAAAGGTAAACTTGCTGGTTTTGAGCTTTTTTGGATAAACATTTTGACCGTATACTAAAAGCTCTGACATTTCACCAAAAAGTAATTCGAGCAGCACAGCAGGAGTAGATAAAAATGCAGGGCGGTTTAATATTTTAGCTAATGCAGCAGTAAATTTTTGATTGGAAACGGCATTTTCGCTTGTCATATTGATAGGGCCGTTCAGTTCATTGTTATCAATTATATGAATAATTGCGTTGACCATATCTTCAATATGGATCCATGACATGAATTGTTTGCCGGTCGCTATTTTTCCACCCAAACCTAATTTAAAAGGTAATATCATTTTAGCTAAAGCACCGCTGTCTTTAGCTAAAACTATCCCTGTTCTTAGTAGCGCCACACGCGTATTTTTTGTCATCGCAGACATAGCGATGTCTTCCCATTTTTGACAAACTTTGTGAGTGAATTCATGATGGAAGTCGGTAAAGTTTTCGTCTATTTCCTCTTTGCTTTGTCTACCGTAAATGCCAATAGCACTGCCTGAAATGAATAAGTGTGGCGGAGCTTTTGCTTGCTCAATTAATGACACTATTTGTTGTGTAAGTAACCACCTGCTACGACAAATTTTTTCTTTCATTGCTTTTGACCAACGATTATTGGCAATAGGCTCTCCGGCCAAATTAATAACTATATTGCTATTTTCTATCTCATTAAGCGATAGATGCTCAATTAATCTCACTTTGTCACAGCATTGTTTTTTGGCTTTTATTTTGTCTCTAGTTAGTACGGTTAGCTTTACGTTTTTTTGTGAAAGCTTTTCGATAACCCTTTGGCCAATAAGGCCCGTTCCACCCGTAATGAGATAGTTCATAGGTAACGCCTTTTTATGATATTAACCTTGGTAATACGTTTTTGTTAAACAAAAAGCTCACCGTAAAAAGTATATTTTTTACGGTTTTTTAATGATCTTTTGCAAATACCTAGATGTAAATTATCATGAAATCTATTAAAGAGGATATCAATGTGAATTTTTTTAAAGCATTAAGCATGGCAAGTGTTTGTGTTGCTCTTATACAGACATGTAATGCTCATTGATTCAAAAGTCACGGTTACCGATATACATACGCGTAATGTGATGATTCATGTTATCGACACGGTTATTTGCCATTAAAATTTAGTGCTATTTATCGTGAAATACAACTACTCGCTTTGTCCTTTGCCCCGATGATGTTAAGGGCTTTTTTAGTTTATATTGATCAAAGACTAGGCTTTATGCGTATAAATGAATATCAGTAAACTCTTTAGCTAATATTGTGAGCCTTATGCACCTGCCTATTTTGCCCTTACCTGTATTTTTGCTTCCTGAGGGAAGAATGCGAGTAAGAATTTTCGAAAAAAAATTTTTAAGCTTGATTCGTATTGCTACTGACCATGAGGGGTTTGTCATCAAGCTTAGTACAAATAAGTTAAATACTAACAACGTTTCTTGGGGCAGTCTTGTTGAAATTATAGACTTTAATCAAGGGGAAGATGGTATCTTGGAAATTGATGTTTACTGTAAGTCACTTGTAAGGATAAATAAGGAGTTTGTTGGTCAGCATGGATTACAATTTTCTCATGTCGAATCATTTCAACATTGGTCACAGGATCCGCAATACCTCAAGTTACCTTTAGCTAACTTAACTTCTTCTCTTCATTCAACAATACGAGACAACCCTTTGTTGAACAGTTTATATCAAGGAAAAAAACAGCATAAAGCAACGTGGGTTCTCGCCAGGTGGTTAGAATTACTACCAGTGAGTTTAAAAGTGAAAAGTTCATTTATTAATCATTATGGTTGTAAGCAGGCAAAGTTTTTCGTTGAAACTATTATTCTCAATAAAAATTAACGTGCTGTGATCCTATGACTTTTTTTAACGTATTGGTTAGTAAGTTGACAATTTATTGGTGCATAGAGTGATGCAAACAAATTTGCTATACCAAGAGACAAATGCTAAATCTATTAAGATGTTAGATGAAATAGAACACTCAAAGCTTTGTCTGTGGCTCCAAGACGTAGCAGAAAACCGAAATAAACAAGCGTTTACTCACTTGTTTAATTTTTTTGCCCCTAAAATTTTACGAATATCACGAACTAAATTTTCTAATGAAGCTCTAGCCTGTGAGGTAGTTCAAGAAACAATGAGTAATGTATGGCGAAAAGCTCACCTTTTTAACGCCGACAAAGGAGCTGCGACAACTTGGGTATATACAGTTATGCGTAATGTTACTTTTGACATGTTGAGAAAAATTAAAGGTAATAAAGAAGACACTCTTAGTGAAGACATATGGCCTATAAATGAGCCTGTAGCAAATGAAGACGAGAGTTACGAAGATCACCTAGCCCATGACAATCTACTCAAAGTCATTGACACCTTACCTCAAGCACAACAAGAAGTGGTGAAAGGCTTCTACCTTCTTGAGATGTCCCAAGAGCAATTGGCAAAGCAATTAAATTTGCCGTTAGGTACCATTAAATCGAGGCTACGTTTAGCCCTCGCCAAACTCAAAGTGCAGTTAGGAGACTATCATGATTAAACATCACCCTACCTTTGAGCTGTTAAAGGCTTTTGTTGCTGGTGACTTACCAGCATCATTGTCTGCAGGCGTGGCCATTCATGCTGATATGTGTGATGTATGCCAACAGCAAATAGCACAATTAACGGAGCAAGTTGCCGAAGAACACTTTAAAGTTGAAGAAAATTTACTTAACAGATTCAATGTTGATGAACAGCAAAGTCTAGAACAATTGCCTGTGAATAATTTTGAAAATATGATTGCCGATATTACCGCATCAAACAATATAAGAGTTATACCCGCTCAAAAAGAAAAAACGATTTCATTTAAAGGGAATAACTACCTATTACCAAGGGCGCTTCACAATATGACATTGGGTAAAACAGCGCATATTGGCAAGTTATCTCGCTTGCGAATGCAGCTAAACGAGAATGAAATTCACACCAGTTTATTACACATAGAACCAGGCGGTGGTGTTCCTGAGCATACTCATAAAGGCTTTGAATTAACCTTGTTGCTAGAGGGGAGTTTTGCTGATGAAAAGGGGGCTTATGTTAAAGGTGACTTTATCATGCTTGATGCCAGTAGAAAGCATCATCCAATTTCAAATCAAGGTTGCCTATGCTATACAGTTGCCAATGATGCTTTACATTTTACCCAAGGTATTAACAAGTTACTTAACCCGATAAGCACGTTTATTTATTAATGTATCTTAAGGAGTTTGATATGACTAATATGGTAAATAAAAAAGATCTCAAAATTGGTATTAGTGCTTGTTTAATAGGTGAAAAAGTTAGATTTGATGCCAGCAATAAACCGTCTAAATTTTGTATTCATGACTTAGGTAAACACGTCACTTATCAACCTTACTGTCCTGAAGTCGCTATAGGTCTACCCATTCCAAGGCCGACGATTAGACAAATTAAGGCAGATGATGTGATTAAAGTTGCTCGCCCTGATGGTACTGGCGACGTCACTACCGCATTGGCATTATACGGTAAAAAAGTGGCGAATTTGACCAAGGAACTCAGTGGTTATATTTTTTGTGCTAAGAGCCCGAGTTGTGGTATGGAGCGTGTTAAAGTTTATAGCCCTACAGGTAACTCACTTGTCTCGGATGGTATAGGCGTTTTTGCGAAGCAAATTATGGAGGCTAATCCGCTCTTGCCCTGCGAGGAAAATGGTCGTTTAAATGATGCTCTGATAAGAGAAAATTTTGTTGCTCGTGTTTATGCTTATAAACATTGGCAATCTTTAATAGCGTCGGGATTAACAAAGCATAAGCTGACCAGTTTTCATAGCCAATACAAATATAGTCTCATGAGTCATGACTTAGTGGCTTATAAAAGCTTAGGGCGTTTATTGGCGCGTTCAGACATAGCACTTGATGAGATGTCTGAACAGTATATCATCGGCCTCATGACCGCGTTAAAAACTATAGCCAGTAGAAAAAAACATGCGAATACTCTCTCTCACATTCAAGGATATTTTTCAAAACATTTGCACACCGAAGAGCGTAAAGAATTATGTGAACAGATAAATGCTTATCGCGAAGGCTTAATTCCCTTAATGGCACCATTAACCCTAATAAAACATTACTTATTACGATACCCAAAAGAGTACCTTGCTAAACAGGTATATTTATCACCTTATCCAGAACAGTTAAAATTAAGATATGCATACTAACAATGGGTATGTCTGCCCATTAACCTAGTACAACTTATTTTATTATCACAGGACGTCAGCGTGTTACTTTGGTTTAGAAACGATTTAAGAACCCATGATAACCCAGCATTACATTATGTATTAAGTAATGTAGATACAGAAAAAAAAAGCGCTAGTGCAATTTTTTTTATTAGCCATAAACAGTGGAAAAAGCATCACTGGTCTGAAATTAAAATTGATTTCATTGTCAAACATGCTAGAAATTTAGTTGAAGAGTTAGCATCATTAGGCATAAGTTTATCGCTTATTTACGCTGACTCTTTTAAGGATCAAATTAGCTATATTATTGATCATGTACAACAGCATGCTGTAAATGAGGTAGTGGCTAATAGTGAAGTCGAGTTTAATGAGCAACAACGTGACCAAGCCCTACTTGAACAAGGGGTTAAGCTAACACTTTTTGAAGCCGATGTTATTGTGCCTAAAGGGAAAGTGTTAAATAAATCGGGCAGCATGTTCAAGGTTTTTACACCTTTTAAACGTGCTTGGTTGGCTCATGTACAAGCAAATGGCTTTTCTTATTTAGGTAAAGCACAGGCTATTAAGAGGAAAGCGATAAAAAATTTGGATTTAGAGCATAAAGTGACTAGTCAGCCCTGTAAGGGGGTGTCTAAAGCCTGGCCCGTTGCTCGCATTTATGAGCATCAAGTTTTCCCCGCGTTTATCGACAAAAAATTATCATTGTATGGTGAACAACGAGATATCCCATCGATTAAAGGGACTTCTGGTATATCGCCTTATCTAGCGGCAGGCTTGATCAGTCCCAGATATGTGTTAAGACAGTTATTAAATAAATACCCAGACTTACTGTTCTCAGTGGACAGTCCCTATTTTAGTTGGCTTAATGAGCTGATATGGCGAGAATTCTATCGTCACCTTTTATTCGACCAGCCCAGGCTATGTAAACATCAATGTTTTAATCTCAAGTATCAATCTATCAATTGGGATAACAATGCTGAGTATTTTGAAGCTTGGAAACAAGGTAGAACAGGTTACCCATTAATTGATGCGGCCATGAGACAACTTAGCACTTTGGGTTGGATGCACAATCGACTTCGCATGGTGGTTGCTAGCTTTTTAACAAAACACTTATTAATTGATTGGCGGTGGGGGGAGAAATATTTTATGCAACACCTTATTGATGGTGACTTAGCAGCGAATAATGGTGGTTGGCAGTGGGCGGCAAGTACAGGCTGCGATGCGCAGCCTTATTTTAGAGTCTTTAATCCCATCAGACAAAGTGAGCGCTTTGATCCAAAAGGCGATTTTATTCGTACATATCTACCAGAGCTTAAAGATATCCCTGATTCACAGGTGCACTTTCCTCACCAATATATTGCCAAACATACATTAAATTTATATTGGCCTGCCATTGTTGAGCATAAACAAGCAAGAGAAAAAGCTATGGCGTTTTACCAATCAAGACCACATGAGTATTAGTAGAGATATTATGAATGTACAATTAAGTGTTGAATCAACTCAACAAGAACCCTTGGTATGGCTAGATAATTTTATTCAGGTCTATAGTCAATTATCAGTAGATAATTTGGCCTTGTTGGATAAGGTTTACCATGAGGATATTCTATTTACAGATCCGATGCACTCAGTACAAGGATTTGACCAATTAAAAAAGTACTTCAATAGCCTCTACACAAATTTAGAGTCGTGTAGTTTCAATATCGTCCAAGTCATTCATGAAGGTAATCAGGCGGCTATTTATTGGAAAATGACTTTTGTTCACCCGAAATTAAGTAATGGATGTGAGATAGAAGTACTAGGCAATTCACAACTTCAGGGATGTGAAGAAAAAGTTATTTATCAACGTGATTTTTTTGATCTTGGAGCCATGTTATATCAACACTTGCCTTTAGTGGGAAGACTCATTGGCTTTATAAAAAACAGAGCAGCAAGTTATGTCTGAAACTACCCTTGAAGAAAGCCCTAAAACGGTACTAATTACTGGGGCTAGTTCAGGTATAGGGTTAGCCTTATATCATAAATATAATGCCCTTGGTTATCGCGTCATTGTTTGCGGTCGAGATAGGATGAAATTAGCTAAATATAATGCTGATGCAGATTTACGACTCTCCTTTGATGTCAATGATATCGACAGTGTTGCTGAAGCGTCTACAAAAGTAAACGATATCGATATATTAATACTTAATGCCGGTACTTGTGAATATATCGATCATGCAAAGCAATTTAATGGCCAGATTTTTAGACGGGTAGTCAATACCAATTTGGTTTCTATGGGGGCACTATTAGAGCACTTTCTTCCTAAGCTATCGTTTGGCGGACAAGTGGCTTTTATTAGCTCAAGCGCTACTATTATCCCTTTTCAAAAGGCTGAAGCTTATGGTGCATCAAAAGCAGGGCTAGATTATTTAGCAGATAGTTTACGAGTTAGTTTGCAAAAAGAGGGGCTAGCGGTATGTTTGATCCACCCAGGGTTTGTTCGAACACCCTTAACAGATAAAAACACTTTCGCTATGCCATTTTTACTGAGCGCAGAGCAAGCTGCTGAGCGAATATATCAAGGGATTAACAAAAAGCAGACATATTTACATTTTCCTAAGCGTCTTACCCTATTATTAAAATTTCTTGGCTTGCTGCCCCAATCATTTTCAAATTTACTTTTAGCAAAGGAGTATTAAAAGTGAAAAATATTGCCATCATAGGATCAGGTATTTCAGGGTTAACCGCCGCTTATTTACTCTCTAAGACACACCGGGTAACTGTTTTTGAAAAAAGTGCAGTGATTGGCGGTCATACTGCCACGGTTGATGTGTGTGTTGATCAAAAAAAATATGCTATTGATACAGGTTTTATTGTTTTTAATGATAAAACCTATCCTAATTTTTTAGCTTTACTCGATGAGATAGGTATCAAGAAGCAAGCAACACAAATGAGTTTTTCAGTACACAATGATAAAACAGGGCTTGAGTACAATGGCCATAATCTAAACACCTTATTTGCGCAAAGGCGCAATATACTCAAACCAAAATTTTGGCTACTGATCAAAGAAATAGTGCGATTTAATTCTTTGTGTAAAAAAACATACCAATTAAATACATTTAAAAAAGATCTGACCTTGGGAGCATTTCTATCTAATCATGGTTTTAGTGATTTTTTTGCCGAGCACTACATTTTACCTATGGGCGCTGCTATTTGGTCAAGTTCATTAGCACAAATGGAAGCATTTGAGTTTCAATTTTTTGTGCAGTTTTTTTATCATCATGGGCTGCTTAATATTAAAGATAGGCCTCAATGGTATGTTATTCCTAACGGATCCCGTAGTTATTTAGCACCACTTTGTAAACCCTTTAAAGATGCTATCCATGTCAATGCTGATATTAACTCAGTACAACGAACAGAAAATGGTGTGACACTGCACTTTACCGATACACCATCACAATATTTTGATGAGGTGGTGTTAGCTTGCCATTCTGATCAGGCCTTAGCATTGCTGCGAGATGCTAGTGAAGATGAGAAATCTTTGTTATCAGCTATGCCCTACAAAGCTAACTCAGTGGTATTGCATACGGATATAAGTTTATTACCTAAACGACGAAAAGCTTGGGCGAGTTGGAATTATAAACTAGGCAAAGGTAAACACAGTGATGCAAGTGTTACTTATAATATGAACATACTGCAAGGGATTGAATCTACACATACCTTTTGTGTGACCTTGAATCAAAAAGAGGCGATAGGCGCTGATAAGATGTTGCGAGAATTTGTTTATCATCATCCAGTTTTTTCATTAGTATCACTTAAGGCTCAACAGCAACGGCACCTGATTTGCGGTAAGCGTCATACCCATTTTGCTGGCGCTTATTGGCACAATGGCTTTCATGAAGACGGTGTGAAAAGTGCTGTTGAAGTCGCTAAGCGTTTTGGTTGTTTTTTAACTAAAGCGACAGACGAGAAGACGCATGACTGAGCCAAGGCTTAATAAAATTTATCAGGGTAATATTTACCACCGTCGATTTGTACCTAAAGATCATCGCTTTACCTATGGTTTATTTATGTTAGCCCTTGATGTGAAGCAAATGGAACACAAACAAGGCGCAATGGGCTTTTTTGGCTTTTCATGGTTAAGACCACTTTGGTTTAATGAAAAAGATTACTTACGAGGTGAACCTAAACCATTGTCTGTTCGTATTAAGAATAAAGTACACCAACTCAAAGGCGATACCAATATCACTCGCATTACAATGTTGGCTCAAGTGAGGTGTTTTGGTCTTTATTTTAGTCCGGCTAATTTTTATTTTTGCTATAACCAAAATGATGTCTGTAAGCAAATGCTAGTCGAGGTAAGTAATACTCCTTGGAATGAGCGACATTATTATTTAGTCAATATTAGCAAACAAGATATTTGTGAAAAATCGTTTCAAGTCTCACCTTTTATGGACTTGAACATGCATTATCATTGGCGAGTAATACCGCCGAAGGATGATAAAAAACTGCTTATCCAGATAGAAAATCACCACGCTCTTGAGCAAGCGGATAAGATATTTGAAGCGAGTTTAGTGCTCAAGCCCACAACACTAAATAAGCGAAATATTTTTAAAACCTGGTGTCGTTACCCTGTCATGACAATGAGAATTGTTGCCGGCATATATTGGCAAGCACTAAACCTATTAATTAAACGCATTCCATTTATTGGATATCAAACCTCGGCGAATAAAAAAAGGAGTGAATAATGGAAAATATTGCAGCACTGTCGCTCAAAGGTACACCAACTTGGTTGGAAAGGCACTGTCGAAGCCTTGTATTGTCTCTACTTTCAAAAATAAATTATGGTGTGCTAGAAATTATTGAAGGCGACAAGCATATTTTTTTCCCTGAACAACGTGATAACACTAAGATACATGGAAAAATTATTATTCATGATATGAGTGTTTATCAAGACTTTGTGCGTGGCGGCAGTATTGGCGCGGCAGAATCTTTTATTGCTGGTAAATGGACCAGCCCGAATTTAACGCTAGTGATTCGTATCTTTGCCCGAGCCCAGTATCAAACCGATAAACTGGAAAAAAAAGGGGCTTGGTTTACTAAAATTAAAAATAAGCTATTCCATTGGAAAAATCGTAATAATCAAACGGGGTCGAAGCGCAACATATTGGCCCATTATGATTTAGGCAATGAACTATACACACGCTTTCTTGATGACAGTATGATGTATTCATCGGCCATATACCCCACTGAAAATGCCAGTTTAGCACAAGCACAGCAGTATAAACTTAAACTCATCTGTCAACGTTTAGAGCTAAAGGCTGAAGACAGTTTGCTAGAAATTGGTACGGGATGGGGCGGATTGGCTATTTATGCGGCACAGCATTATGGATGTAAGGTTACCACCACCACCATTTCAGATGCTCAGTATGAATTTGCTCAAGCTAACATTGTAGCGCTTGGTCTTGAAAAAAAAATTACCTTACTGAAAAAGGATTATCGTGAATTAACTGGGCACTTTGATAACGTTGTCTCTATTGAAATGATAGAAGCAGTTGGCTATGAATACCTACCCAGTTTTTTTCAGCAGTGTAATAATCTTTTAAAAACAGGAGGGAAATTGCTTATACAGTCTATTACTATTGCCGATCAACGTTTTGAGCATTACAAAAATAATGTCGACTTTATACAACGCTATATTTTCCCTGGCGGCTTTTTGCCTTCGATCACTGTCTTAACGAATCATATCACAGCACATAGCGAGCTCGTGGTAGAGAGTCTTGATGACATAGGTTTAGATTATGCTAAAACTTTAGCCCATTGGCGTGATAACTTCTTAGCTGCTTGGCCTGAATTGCTAACATTTGGCTATGACGAAAAATTTAAGCGATTATGGCTTTATTATTTTGCTTATTGTGAAGGCGCTTTTATCGAACGCTCTACTAGTACCGTTCATTTAGTGGCTCGTAAATCATGAAGTGTTTTTTGAATCAATCTATGGTTATTTTTTTGCTCTTATTTCTTGTCAGCAGCTGTACTGGTGTACCCAAAGGTATTAAGCCTGTTGACAACTTTGACCTAACAAAATATCAAGGAAAGTGGTATGAAATTGCTCGGTTAGATCATTCTTTTGAACGAGGCTTAGAGCAAATAACTGCACAATACACCATTAAGAAAGATGGTGATGTTAAAGTGAACAACCGAGGATTTTCACCTGAGTCTAATAAATGGAAACAAGCCACTGGCAATGCTAAATTTGTTGGTAATACTAACACAGGTCATTTAAAAGTGTCATTTTTTGGCCCTTTTTATGGTGCTTATGTAATTTTTTACCTCGATGATAATTATCAGCATGCGTTTGTTTCAGGACCAGACACCTCTTATTTATGGCTGCTCTCAAGAGCACCTAAAGTTAGCTCAGAAGTACTTCAACGATTTATCATGCTCGCTAACAAAAAGGGGTTTAACACAGAAAGATTAATTTTTGTTAAACATAATGAGTAATTGTTAGGTTCGTTATTTTAAATCATGACGGTTAATTTAGTTTGATTGGGATGTTTGCTTAAAAAGCATTCTCTAATAACTCCTTAATTTAAGGGGCTATATATTTTGATGTGAATATAGGTAAAATAAATCCAGTAGCCCTTTAAATTAAGTCATGAGAAATTGAAATGATAGTCATACAAAAAGCAATGGAAAAAACTAAGTTATACAACATAGATCAATTTGGTGTTAAAAATTACAATTACGCCTTTATTGGTATTGTATCGTTTATTTTGTTTGTTTCTTTAAACTTGAGTTTAGGATATATCGCTTATCAAGCTGAGGCAGGGCTAGACTCATCGCCAGTAAAAAACTACACCGATGCCATCTGGTTAATGATAATGTCTTCTACCACTATTGGCTTTGGTGATGTATATCCTATTACTTTGGTAGGGCGTATTACCGTCTTTATTATGTTTACTTTAGGTGTTGGGATACTCGGGGGGATGGGGGCTGTTTTTGTGAATAAAATATTCGGTTTTGCTGATACTAATATAAAAAATCGAGAGCTAAGAAAGCAAAATGAACAAATACTTATTCAAAATGCCGACATTTGTAATATGTTAATAAAACTTGAGAAGCGACTTGACGCTTTAGCTAAAGTAAAATGATAGTCGGCGTAATGGATTTTTTTCCTCCTTTTTATTCTCGCTTAGCTTCTATTTTAAGTCGCTTTTATATCGTTATACGTTGTCTATTGTATTGATTTTCCGGTTTTATAGAGAGTGTATGCGTGGCTTATACCAATGACATTAAGGTAACTCTAAGGTGACTAACATTATTAATCTCATTGGGGTTATCTCGTCTTAGCATAGAGAAACGATGACATATAAGCATTCTTTTGCATTAAAGACTAAGGGGGGATCTTTCGAGATTGCTTTTGCAGCGAATTGTTTGGTATTTACACAAGGCAGAGGCTTTGTCATGTGGTTGTTCAGGATAATATACTCCTGCATTGTCTAATAAGCTACATATATGTAACGTCACATAAAAAGGCGATAACGCAGTAAAAATGACCAACAAACGTTGTTTGAAGGATTCGGCTAAAAGCATTTTATTCTTTGTTGGGGTGTATTTGCTTAGAATGATTAGGCTACACTCTACTCGTCGAAACTAAAATGCTTTTATCTCGAACAAAATTTAACCCTGAAAGATCAACAGATGTATGGACTCCCACCTCCCTTGGGAGTAGCGTAATAAGTGACAAAACTTTTACCAAAAAGTCCATACATGTTTGATTGTAATGTGATCGCGATTGATTTAGCAAAAAATTTATTTTAGGTCTGTAAGACAGATAAAAACGGTAAGGTTATTTATAACCAAGAATTCACCAGAGCTAAGCTCAAAGAGCTGTTAATTAG
>JASMAS010000019.1 GCA_030754235.1 Litorilituus sp. | reverse complement strand
ATGGATTTAATGTTTTGCTGCCTTTTGCTTGAGCGGCAACTGGCATTAATGCTGATGCAGCTAGAGTAGTAGCCATAAGTGTAGATAAAACTAATTTTTTCATAAGATATTTTTCCATAAATTTTTGTTATGTCAATGCTGTTATGTCAATGCTGTTATGTCAATGCTGTTATGTCAATGCAACCCCAAGTTGCATTGACATAATAACGTAATTATTTTGACTTGGGTAGAGCCTAGTCGTAAATAAAATAACATAAATATTACCTAAATATAACATTGTTATTGAAATAATAATCCGCTGTTCAATGTTCGTGCTAAATAGGTGTAGTGAACCATGCTAACCACACTCTTTACCCTGGTCTACCATCCTTTCTTGCGGCCATTAACATTGGTGCATAAGTAAGTACAAAGATGCCAAACGCTAATAACCAGAAGGTGCCACTGATATCAATAAATACTAAGGTTTTATCGGGAAGCCCCCAAGGGCCAAATGTTCTAACTAAGGCAGCTAAAGTCATTAGAATGTATGCAAAAGTCATTGCTTTAGGCGGAGAAAGTGGGCGTCCTGTATGCCCTAAAGAAACCCTAGAGATCATCGATAAAATTAAACCACCCATGCCGCCAATAGTGAGTAAATGCCAAATATGATTACTGGGTAACTCAGGTATTAAGTAACTTACTCCTAACACAACTAAACCAAAAGCTATAAATTTAATAGAGGCATGAATAGACCATAAAAGTGGCACTCCTAAGGTAATCCATGGACGCCATCGTAACCAGCGCATGGTTTGAAACATCCCAGCGATAATTAACAACACCCCAAAAAAGGTGGCCGAAAAGCCAATAACAGGCTGTAATATTAACGTAAACATCGCGATAGCTAACGAGCCATTGGTTACTTTATCTAACCAAGGAAGTGGTGTTGCTTTTGGTGTTTTAGTACCGTTAGCGGTAAACATTGGCGTAACGCGACCAGCCATAACCGACATTAAAAAAGTAACTAACATCACGCTAGCATAACCGGCAAAGTTTGTAGAAAAAGTATTTGGTGAATAAATGGCAAGATGCATTTCTAAGTTGATAATGGTGAATAGCAGCAGTAAAGGTACAAAGAATAAGTTACGATACTGCTTAATGGCGACAATCGGTTTACCTAAAACATAAGCAACCGCGGGTAAAAAGCTAATATCAACTATAGTCGTTAATGTTTCACCCAATAAGCTAGGAAAAAGCACTACTATACGACCCGTAAACCAAAGTAAAAATAATACCAATAAAGTGTTACCTTGAGCGCCACGAACGCCTGTCCAGTTTTGAACCGCGGTCAATAAAAACCCTGCGATAATAGCACAGCCAAAACCAAAAACCATTTCATGAATATGCCACCAGTAGCCGCCTCCTAAAGGAGATAAGTTTACTGCGCCTTTATACATTAATAGCCAAAGGATAATAGCGATAACACTGAAAATGGCACCACTTAAAAAGAAGGGGCGAAACCCCAACCTAAGTATTGGAGTGATTTTTTGTTCTTTTTGCAAGTCGGTAATTTGCATCATAGATGTGCCTTGTAAAATACCTAGAAAATTAACTGTAGCATTGTAATGAATTGACAGCGAGTTTACTCGAGCTAGATCAATAAAAAACTTTTTAAGCTAACGGCTAAGTAATAGCGCGTTTTTTAGTAACAAGGTTAAAATAAGCTCAACGGTATACTATTTAAGATGAAATCCACCTTAAAGCGTTTCTTTATTTATCAATCCTTGTTAATGTCCTGTTAATTTGTTAATGATGGGTTTTTAATAGCCCAACATTACTGATATTAAACCTATTGACACTCTTGCTAGAGATAAATCATGAAAAAAACACTACTATCTACATTGTTATTATCCTGCCTTTTAACGGCTTGTAATAATGAAAAAATCACCGTTGAAAATACGTCCGCCAAAGCCGATAATCCCCACATAACAGAGACTGAAAAAGCTGATGAGATAGCGCAAGCCAAAGCTTTGTTACTTGCTAAATGGCAAGGCCCTTATCAAGGTGTACCTGCTTTTGATAAAGTTACACTTAAAGGTTTAATTCCTGCTATTGAAGAAGGAATGAAAATCAACCTTGCTGAAATTGAAGCCATTGCGCATAACCCTGATAGTCCAACTTTTGAAAATACTATTGTTGCCATGGAAAGCACAGGCAAAGACTTAGGTCGCGTGTTTACTTATTGGGGGATTTGGAGTTCAAATCAATCTTCACCAGAATTTCGTGAAATTCAAGCTGAAATGGCACCAAGATTATCAGCATTTTTCTCAAAAATTAACCAAAATGAAAAGTTGTTTTCTCGCGTTCAAGCCGTGTATAACAGTGATGAAGTCAAATCATTAACATCAGAGCAGCAACGCTTAGTATTATTGACTTACAATGGTTTTGCACGTAATGGTGCCACTTTAGAAGGCTCGGCTAAAAAACGTTATGCCCAAATTAATCAACGTTTAGCAGAGCTACATACTCAGTTTGGTAATAATGTTTTAGCTGATGAAGAAAGCTATGTTTTGTTTTTATCTAAAGAACAATTAGGCGGTTTAACAGAGTCTATTATCTCAGCAGCGGGATCTGCCGCAGAAGCACGCGAGCACAAAGGCGAATACGCTATTACTAATACGCGTTCATCAATGGATCCTTTCTTAACTTATTCAACTGAGCGGGAGCTTAGAAAAAAAGTCTGGAATAGCTATTATAACCGCGGCAACAATGGTGATGAGTTTGACAATAATGCCATTATTGCTGAAATTTTACAGCTTCGACATGAGCGTGTTGGCCTATTGGGTTATCAAAACTATGCCTCTTGGCGCTTAGAAGACCGAATGGCAAAGTCACCAGAAAATGCCATAAAATTGATGGAAGGTGTTTGGCCTGCCGCTATTGCCCGTGTTGATGAAGAAGTTGCCGATATGCTAGCCATTGGTCAAGCACAAGATGGCATAGAAAAAATTGAACCTTGGGATTATCGTTTTTATGCGGAGAAAGTGCGTAAAGCTAAGTACAATTTAGACTCAGATGAGGTGAAACAATATTTACAATTAAACAAGCTACGAGAAGCTATGTTCTATGTGGCGGGTCGTTTATTTAATTATGAATTTAAAGAAATTACCGATGGTTCTGTACCCGTATTTAACCCAGATGTACGTGTTTGGGAAGTCGTAGATAAAACCACAAAAGAACACATTGGCTTATGGTATTTAGACCCATTTGCGCGTAAAGGTAAGCGTTCTGGCGCATGGGCAACAACCTATCGCAGCTACACTACCTTTGAAGGTAGCAAAAACGTATTATCATCTAATAATTCCAACTTTAGTAAAGGGGTTAATGGACAACCTACGTTAATTTCATGGGCTGATGCTGAAACCTACTTTCATGAGTTTGGTCATGCTTTACACTTTTTATCGTCAAAAGTGACTTACCCAACCCTTAATGGTGGAGTTCGGGATTACACTGAGTTCCAATCTCAATTGTTAGAACGTTGGTTAGCTACCGACGAAGTGATCAATAACTACTTAGTGCACTATAAAACAGGTAAGCCTATGCCTGCAGAATTAATTGCAAAAATTAAAAAAGCCGCTGCATTTAACCAAGGGTTTAAAACTACAGAATATTTAGCTTCAGCTTTAGTAGACATGAAGTTCCATACAGTTGACCCAACGGGTATCAATGCACAAAAATTTGAGCGAGACACGCTAGCAGCCTTGAATATGCCTGAGCAGGTCGTGATGCGCCATCGTTCAACCCACTTTGGCCATGTCTTTAGTGGCGAAGGTTACTCTTCAAGCTACTATGGCTATATGTGGGCAGAAGTATTAACCTCAGATGCAGCAGAAGCTTTTGCTAAGGCGCCAGATGGTTTTTACGATAAAGATGTTGCAGCCAAACTCGTTAAACATTTATTTAGTGTTCGCAACGCGGTAGATCCGGCAGATGCTTATCGTGCCTTTAGAGGTCGTGATGCGGATGTTAAGGCACTTATGCGTGATAGAGGCTTTCCTGTTACCCGTGACTAATCCATAATAGTTGATAAATAGACGGAGTACTCTATCAGTAGTCCGTCTATTTCGTTGGTTTTTTAGTTAAGCCCCTTAAAGGTAAGGCATAGAATGAAGAGAGTGCTTATTCTCTGGCCAAAATTAATAAAATATAGAAGAACTGTATTTACGTCATTTTATTTGTTCCAAGCTCGCTAATGTAACGCTCATCTGACTAATTTAGTCATGTAATTAATGGTATTAATGATACCTATAAAATGAATGTTGTGATCAAATATAATCTACAGGCAATGCGGTAGTATATTTTAGTTCCTCCATTGCAAAGCTTGAACTAATATCGGCAAAATCAGTTTTAGTGATTAATTTTTTATAGAACTGATCATACGCCTTCATATCAGGGACAACGACTCTTAAAAGATAATCAACTTCACCACTCATACGGTAAAACTCCACAATTTCAGGGAAGTCCATGGCGATTTCGGCAAATTTTTCTAGCCACATGGGATTATGCTGGTTGGTTTTAACCATAACAAAAATAGTTAAACCAACATTTAATTTTTCTGGATCTGCTAAAGCAACTCTAGCCTTTATCACTCCAGACTTCTCCATCGCTTGAATACGGCGCCAGCAAGGCGTTGTTGAAAGTCCCACTTGTTCTGCAATGTCACTTGTCGATAGTGTACTGTCTTTTTGCAAAATGCTAAGAATATGTTTATCGAAAGTGTCCATGATTAACCCTTTAGATTGCCTTGAAATATAAATCTATTATTTTGTTTGTTTAGGGTATTTTATTCTAATTTAGTGGGGTAGTATAGCTTAAAAAGCACATTATTTTCCCGCTTCTTGTGGAATAATTACCTTAATTACTTTTTTATTAAGTGAATATATTTTAAGGATGTACGATGAATAATTTAGCTGAAAATCAACAACAAGATATTATCTATGGTCGTGGCGTTATTTATGATGATATTACTCAAACGATCGGTAATACCCCCTTAGTAAAATTAAGCCGTTTTGCACAGGCGTTAGATGTGCAGGCAAATATTCTAGCCAAAATAGAGTTTTTCAACCCTGCTGGTTCAATTAAAGACAGACCTGCGCTTGCTATGATAGAGGCAATGATTGCTGATGGAAAAATTACTCAGGGTACAGAAATAATCGAAGCAACATCGGGTAATAATGGTGTTGCCTGTGCTTGGATTTGTGCGATGAAAAAAATACCGCTAACGATTGTCATCCCTGAACATATGTCTATAGAGCGTAGAAAGTTAATAAAGCATTATGGCGCCAACCTTGTTTTAACTCCAAAAGAACTAGGAACTAAAGGTGCTATTGATAAAGCTAAAGCAATGATTGAAGCGCGTGACAATGCCATTATGTTAGATCAATTTGGTAACCAAGCAAATTCGGCAATGCATGCCAAAACAACGGCAGAAGAAATTTGGACTGATACGAAAGGAGAAGTTGATTTTTTAGTTGCAGGAGTTGGCACGGGCGGTACTTTATCTGGCATAGCTCAAACTTTAAAAGCACGTAATCCTAACTTAAAAGTTGTTGCCGTTGAGCCTGCATCTTGTCCTGTTTTATCTCAGGGGAAGTCCGGTGTTCATAAAATTCAAGGGTTGAGCTCAGGTCATGTGCCAGACATTTTACGTACTGATTTAATTGATGAAATTATTACCGTATCAAATGAAGATGCGATTAGTTTTGCTCAAGACATAGCTTGTTTAGAAAGTTTACCGGTGGGCATTTCATCTGGTGCGGCATTAAAAGCATCCATGGAATTAGGTCAACGTTCTGAATTAAAGGGTAAAAATATTGTAACTATTCTTGCTGATAATGCAGAGCGATATTTTAGTACCGAATTATTTTCTTAATTTTTATATCGTTGTAAAGCTAGAGTTGGCTTTTGCATACTTGTTTTTCAACTCACTTTTAGTAGATAAAACGAGTGTTATTATGCAAAAATTGACTATCCTAATAATAAACAGAGCATGCGATGAAAGACAAGTTAATCCAGTGGTGGCATACCAACTGTGCGTTTTGTAAAAAAACACGCTTGGTAGTGTTGTGGCTTTTATTGATGTTACTGGTAGATTACTTTTGGTTTCAGTTATTATTTAAGTAACACTTGCAAAATATAGGTTGGTTTATTATGGCATTACAAGGACTAAAGTGGATAGACTCACTGGAAATCGCATTAGATTTAATTGAACAACATCCTGAAGTTGACCCGTTAACAATACATTTTACAGCGTTAAGGCAATGGATTTTAGATTTAGAACGTTTTGATGATGATCCTAATCATTGTGGTGAGCGCGTGCTTGAAGCGATTCAGTTAGCGTGGATTGATGAAGTAGATTAAAGGCTGTTTATCTTTTAGGATTAAATTTTGTTTGAGATAAAAGCATTTTAGTTGCGGCGAGTAGTGTGAAGCCTAATCATTATA